>NZ_JBIALK010000041.1:0-51662 GCF_042873275.1 Kitasatospora sp. NPDC004745
GGGGGCCACCTGTGGTCCCCCGGGGCCGGGCCCCGGCGGCCCCCCCCCCCCCCCCGGCCGCCCCGCCCCCCCCCCCCCCGCCCGCCCCCCCCCCCGGGCGGGCCCCCCCCCCCCCCCCGGGGGGGGCCCCGGCCGCCGTACGTCCTCCCCGACGGGTCAGCAGATGCGCGGCAGCTGCTCGCCCATCGGGAGGTCGACCACGCGGGTGCCGCCGAACCCGGTGCGGGCCACGACCATGCCCGGGTGCTCGGTGACGCACTCGCCGATCACGGCGGCGCCGGCGCCGAGCGGGTGGGCGCGCATGGCGTCGAGGACGGCGTCGGCCTCCCGGCGCGGGACGAAGGCGACGAGCTTGCCCTCGTTGGCGACGTACATCGGGTCGAGGCCCAGCACGGCGCAGGCGTTGGCGACCTGGGGCGGCACGGGGACGGCCCGTTCGCTGATGACGACGCCGACCCCGGCCGCCGCGGCGATCTCGTTGAGCGCAGCGGCCAGCCCGCCCCGGGTGGGGTCGCGCAGGACGTGCAGGTCGGGGGTGACGGCCAGCATCGCCTCGACCAGTCCGCCGAGGGGCGCGCAGTCGCTCTGGATCTCGACCCCGAACTCGAGGCCCTCGCGGACGCTCATGATGGCCACCCCGTGCAGTCCGATCGCACCGCTGACGATCACCACGTCGCCCGGGGCGGCCCGTTGCGGCCGGATGTCCACCCCGGCCGGGACGAGGCCGATGCCGGCGGTGTTGAGGTAGATCCCGTCGCCGTGCCCGGACTCGACCACCTTGGTGTCCCCGGTGGCCACCTCGACCCCGGCGGCGCGGGCGGCGGCGCCGAGCGCCCTGGCGACCCGGTCGACCACCGCCATCTCGACCCCCTCCTCCAGGATGAACCCGCAGGACAGGTAGGCCGGCCGGGCCCCGCTCATGGCGAGGTCGTTGACGGTCCCGTTGACGGCGAGGTCGCCGATGCTGCCGCCGGGGAAGAACAGCGGGCGCACGACGTAGGAGTCGGTGGAGAAGGCGAGCCGGGCGCCGCCGAGGTCCAGGACGGCGGAGTCGCCGAGGCCGGCGAGGGCGGGCCCGCCGAACGCGGGCGCGAAGAGGTTCTCCACGAGTTCGGCGGACATCGCCCCGCCGCCGCCGTGTCCCATCACGACCCGGGGGTGGTCGCGCAGCGGCAGCGGGCAGCTCCAGCCGGAGAGGTCGGGGGCGGCCGCGGCCCGGGCGTCCGCCCCGGTGAGGGTCTCGGTGTCAGCCAACGGGGCTCGCCTCCTGGGGTGCGGCCGGCACGCCCAGGCGCCGGTAGAGGTAGTACGCGGCGCAGGCGCCCTCGCTGGAGACCATGGTGGCGCCGAGCGGGGTGCGCGGGGTGCAGGTGGTGCCGAAGGCCTCGCACTCGTGGGGTTTGAGCAGGCCCTGGAGCACCTCGCCACTGCGGCACTGGGCGGGTTCGCGGGTGGTGATCCCGGAGACGTCGAAGCGGTGCTCGGCGTCGTGGTCGCGGTAGCGGGGGGAGAGCCGCCAGCCGCTCTGCGGGATGACGCCGATGCCCCGCCAGGCGCGGTCGGTCACCTCGAAGACGTCCTCGAGCATGGCCCGGGCCGCCGGGTTGCCCTCGGGCCGTACGGCGCGCGGATAGGCGTTGTCGACGGTGTGCTCGCCGCGCTCCAGCTGCCGGACGGTGCGCCGGATGCCCTCCAGGATGTCGAGGGGTTCGAAGCCGGTGACGACGATGGGCACGCGGTGGCGTTCCGCCAGCGCCGGGTACTCGTCGGTGCCCATCACGCTGCAGACGTGTCCGGCGGCGAGGAACCCCTGCACCCGGCAGTCGGGCGAGTTCATGATCGCCTCGATCGCCGGGGGCACCCGGACGTGCGAGACGAGCATGCTGAAGTTGCGCAGCCCCTGCTTCCGGGCCACGTGGACGGCCATGGCGTTGGGCGGGGCGGTGGTCTCGAAGCCGATGCCGAAGAAGACGACCTCCCGGTCGGGGTTCTCCCGGGCGATCCGCAGTGCGTCGAGCGGTGAGTACACCACCCGGACGTCGCCGCCCTCGCCGCGCACCCGGAAGAGGTCGCGGTCGGTGCCGGGCACCCGCAGCATGTCGCCGAAGGAGCAGAAGACGACCTCGGGGCGGGCGGCGATGGCCAGCGCCCGGTCGATCACCTCCAGCGGGGTGACGCACACCGGGCAGCCCGGGCCGTGGATCAACTCGACCTCATCCGGCAGGAGTTGGTCGATTGCGTGCCGGATGATGCTGTGCGTCTGGCCGCCGCACACCTCCATCAGGGCCCACGGCCGGGTGACCGTGGCCCGGATGTCGGCGAGCAGGCCGGCCGCCAGCTCGGGGTTCTGGAACTCCTCCAGGTACTTCATCGCCCGGCCTCCTCCGCCGCTCCCGCCGCCTCCCAGGGGTCTCCGAACTCCTCCTGCAGCAGCCCGAGTTCCTCGAACAGCTGCAGGGTGCGCCGGGCCGACTCCTCGTCCAGGCGCTGCAGCGCGAAGCCGACGTGCACGATCGCGTACTCGCCGACCCCGAGGTCGGGCAGGTACTCCAGGCACACGTCCTTGACGACCCCGCCGAAGTCCATGACCGCCATCCTGGTCCCGTCGCGTTCCGAGACCTCCGTCACCCTGCCGGGCACCGCCAGGCACATCCGCACTCACTCCTCCCGGGCGGCCGCCGCGCGGGCGGCCACCATCAGCTGGCCGAGCGCCAGTCCTCCGTCGTTGGGCGGCACCCGGCGGTGCCGCAGTACGGTGAAGCCGTCCTCGCCGAGGCCGCGGGCGCAGGCCGAGGAGAGCAGCGCGTTGGCGAAGACGCCGCCGCTGAGCGCCACCGTGGTCGTGCCGTGCCGGTCGCGGACGGCCGCGCAGACCGTCCGCGCCAACCGGGCGACCGCGTCGTGGAAGCGCGCGGCCACCAGTCCGGCGGGCGCGCCGGCGCGGACGTCCGCCACCACCGTGGCCAGGACCGGTCCGGGGTCGGCGATCCAGCCCCCGGCCTCCGGCCGCAGCCCGAAGGCGTAGCCGGGCGCCCGGCCGAACTCCGCGGCCGCCGCCTCCAGTTCGATCGCCGCCTGGGCCTCGTACCCGGCCCGGTGGCAGATCCCCGCGAGCGAGGAGACCGCGTCGAACAGGCGGCCCATGCTGGAGGTCGGCACGCAGTTCAGGTTGCGCTCCAACTGCTTTTCGAGCAGCGCGAGTTCATTGCCCTGGCAGGCCTCCACCGGCGGCAGTCCGGAGCTCCGCGGCAGCCCGGCGGCGTACAGGTGCGCGAGCGCCGTCCGGTACGGGCGCTCGACCGCCGCGTCACCGCCGGGCAGCGGCACGTAGGCGAGGTGGGCCAGGCGTCGGAAGCCGGCGTAGTCGGCCAACAGCACCTCGCCGCCCCAGACCGCACCGTCCTCGCCGTAGCCGGTGCCGTCGAAGGCCAGGCCGAGGACGGGGCGCCGGCCGTCCAGGCCGTGCTCGGCCATCACCGCGGCGACGTGGGCGTGGTGGTGCTGCACCCGCCGGACGGGCCGGCCGGCGGCGACGCGTCCGGCGTGCCGCACGGAGCGGTACCCCGGGTGCCGGTCGGTGACCAGCAGCTCGGGCCGCACTCCGCTGACCGTTCCGAGCTGGGCGACGGCGCGGTCGAAGGCGCGCAGGGTGGCCAGGTCGTCCATGTCCCCGATGTGGCCGGAGAGCCAGGCGTAGCCGTCGCGGGCGAGGGCGAAGACGTTCTTGAGGTCGCCGCCGACGGCCAGGGCCGGACGGACCGGCACCGGCAGCGGGATCGGCAGCGGCGCGTACCCGCGGGAGCGGCGCAGCGGCAGCAGCTCACCGTCGACGACCCGCACCACCGAGTCCTCGCAGGGGACGTGGATCGGCCGGTCGTGGGTGAGCCAGCCGTCGACGAGCGGGGCGAGGTCGGTCAGCGCCCGTCCGTCGTCGGTGACGATGGGCTCGCCGGAGAGGTTGGCGCTGGTCATCACCAGGAGGTCCGGTCCGGGCGGGGCGAGCAGCAGGTGGTGCAGCGGCGTGTAGGGGAGCATCACCCCGAGGTCCGGGCTGCCCGGGGCGACCGCCGCGAGGCCGGGCAGCGGTGTGCCGGTGCGGCGCAGCAGCACGATCGGCCGCACCGGCCCGGTGAGCAGCTCGCGTTCGACCGGGTGGAGCGGCAGCAGGCGCTCGACGGTGGCGAGGTCGCGGGCCATCAGGGCGAACGGCTTGTCGCCGCGCCGCTTGCGCCGCCGCAGCAGGGCGACGGCCTCGGCGTCGCGCGCGTCGCAGGCCAGGTGGTAGCCGCCGATCCCCTTGACGGCGAGGACGGCCCCGGCGCCGAGCAGCTGGCGCGCCCCGCCGAGCGCCTCCTCCCCGGTCAGGTCGTCGCTCCCGGGCACGGTGAGCGTGAGCCGGGGGCCGCAGGCGTGGCAGGCCACCGGCTGGGCGTGGAAGCGGCGGTCGGCGGGGTCGGTGTACTCCCGGGCGCAGTCGGGGCACATCGGGAAGCCGGCCATGGTGGTGCCGGCCCGGTCGTAGGGCAGGCCGGTGACGATGGTGTGGCGGGGCCCGCAGTTGGTGCAGCTGATGAACGGGTGCCGGTGGCGGCGGTCGGCCGGGTCGGCGAGTTCGGCCAGGCAGTCGGCGCAAACGGCCACGTCGGGCGGGATGAGGGTGGTGCTGGGGCCGTCGGTGCGGGACGGGACGATGGCGAAGCCGGTGGCGCCGGTGGGGGCCAGCGGCGCGGACTCCACCGAGGCGACCTGGGCCAGCGGCGGCGCGTCGCTGGCCACCCGCCGGCAGAAGGCGTCGAGGGCCGCGGGGCTGCCCTCGACCTCGGCCAGGACGCCCTCACCGGTGTTGGTGACGCTGCCGGCCAGGCCGAGCTCCCCGGCGAGGGTGAAGACGAAGGGCCGGAAGCCGACGCCCTGCACCAGGCCCCGGACGGCGACCCGCCGCCGCTCGGGGCCGAGCTCCCGGTGACCGGTCGTCACGCGCTCTCCCGCACCGCGGCGGTCGCGTCCCGGCGCTCCCCGTCCTGGTCCTGGTGCGGATGCCCGTGGTCGTGCGCATGCCCGTGGTCGTGCGGGTGCGCATGCCCGTGCCCGTGCCCGGATCCGGCGTGGTCGGCCGCCATCACCGGCCGGTGCGGCGCGGCCCCGTCCAGGACGGCCAGCGCCCGGTCCAGCAGCACACCGACGCCCTGGCCGCGCCGGGCCGAGGTGAGGACGACCTCCACCCCGGGGTTGACCCGGGCGACGTTCGCCCGGAACGCCGCCTCGTCGAACTCGGCCGCCGCGGCGAGGTCGGCCTTGGTCACCAGCACCAGGTTGGCCAGCCCGAACGCGGTCGGGTACTTGAGCGGCTTGTCCTCGCCCTCGGTCACCGAGGCGAGCGCCACCCGCAGCGATTCCCCGAGGTCGTAGGAGGCCGGGCAGACCAGGTTGCCGACGTTCTCCACGAAGAGCAGCCGGGTGTCGTCCGGCAGCCAGTCGGCGAGGTGCCCGGCGAGCATCTCCGCCTCCAGGTGGCAGAGCCCGTCGGTGAGCACCTGCTTCACCAGCGCGCCCGAACGGGCCAGCCGCAGCGCGTCGTTCTCGGTGGCGAGGTCCGCGGTGAGCGCGGCCACCGGCACCCCGCGCCGCCGGGCCAGGCCCAGTTCGGCCTCCAGCAGCGCGGTCTTGCCGCTGCCGGGGCTGGACATCAGGTTCACCGCGACCGTGCCGCGGGCGGCCAGGGCCGCCCGCAGCTCCCGTGCGCTGCCGTCGTTGCGGGCGAGGACCGCCTGACGGAGGTCGACCGTGCGGCACATCGGCATCAGCCTTTCTGATCGGCCTGGACGCCGGGGCGCTCGGCCCACTCGACGTCGAGGATCTGCAGCTCGCGCCCGGTCAGCAGCTCGACGCTGCCGCCGGCGCAGCTCGGGCAGCCGAGGTCCGGCGGCATGCCGACGGGCCACTCGACCGCGCAGGGCGTGCAGCGGGCGCGGGCCGCCACGGACTCGGTCTGCAGCACGGCGCCCGCCACCAGCGTTCCGGCGCAGGCCAGTTCGAAGCAGAAGTCGAGCGCCTGCGGGACGACGCCGGCCAGTTCGCCGACCTGCAGCCGCACCCGCGCCACGCCGGGCGCCCCGTGGTCGCGCGCGGCCGCGTTCACCTGTTCGACGACGGCGGCGGCGATCGACATCTCGTGCATGGGTCCCTTCCCACGGCCGGTGGCGGCGCGCGCCGACGGGCGACGGCCCCGGCACGACGACAGGCCCCATGACAGGGCTGCGACGACGGGCCCCATTACAGGGCGCGGTGGCGGTCCCGGCCCGAAGCCGCGCCGCCACCGCGCCCGGGGCTGCACCGTTCGCAGCAATCCGCGCCCGGCGCCCGCCCGCCGGAGCCCGTCCGGCAGGACCTGCCGGCGGGTGCTACATCCGCGAGATGCGCAGGTAGCGCTTGAGGTCGGGCAGGCTCTGCCAGACCAGCACGCCGATGCCGGCCAGCAGGCCCGCGCAGAACAGTCTTCTCAGCATGGTGTCGTCTCCCTCTCCGGTTGCGTGGCCTCGTCCAGGACCCGCAGGATCACGTGGACCGCCTCCTCGACGGCGGCGGTGACGGGGGCGCTCAGCCCGATGCCCTCCTCGAGCGACGCCGGCTCGCAGCCGACCACCAGCACCCGCCCGGGCGGTTCGCCACCGGTGCCGGCGGCGAGGGTGGCCAGCAGGCCGAGCACGGCGTCCGGCCCCATCCGGTGCCCGTCCAGGACCGGCACCTCCAGCGGCTCGGCGGCCGCCTCGATGAGGTAGACGGTGCCCGGCGGGCCGCCCCGGCAGGTGGCGTCGACCAGCACCGCGGTGCGGTACCCGTCCAGCAGCCGGTACGCCAGGTCGACCCCGCGCACGCCGACGTCGACCACCTCGACGCCCGGCGGCACCGGGTGGGCGGCGAGCCGGCGGACGGCCTCCACCCCGAACCCGTCGTCGCCGAGGAAGACGTTGCCCACGCCGGCGACCAGCACCGTCGCGCCGCTCACGGCTCCACCACCGGGGCGGGGCCGTCCAGCGGGGTGACCTCGTCGGGCTGGAAGTAGCGGAACCGCCCCTGCGCGCGCCACAGGTCCGCGCCCGGGTCGTCGTCCACCGTGACGGCCAGGTGCACCGAGCCGTCGACGTCGTGCAGCACGGCCTCCACGACGGCGCTGCGCCCGTGCAGGAAGAGGTCCTGGGCGTCGGTGCGCCGCCGCCCGGGCCGCAGCACCACCCGGCTGCCGGCGCCGACCGGCGTGCCGTCGACCATGACGCGGTCCTGCTCGGGGTCGACGTGCGGGTCGTTGCCCGGGTCCCACCAGGGCTGCTCGCCCGCGGCGGCTCCGCCGGTGACTTCGCGCAGCCCGCGCACGGCGCCGTGCAGCCGCTCCAGCACCTCGGGCGGCATGGACTCCGCCAGGTCGATCACGGCGCCGGCCCGCTCGTCGGTACCCCGCGCCTCGCGCTTCTCCTGGTCGGTGAGGGCCGCGGTCCGCAGGGCCAGGATCTCGTCGATCTCGGTGGCGTCGTAGAGGGTGCCGAGGCTCTCCGGGGCGATCTGCGGGTGGTCCTCGAGGATGATCGGCGAGGAGAGCAGCACCCGGCGCCCGCCGTCCGGCCCGGCCAGCACCGGCCAGGTGTGCTCGTTGCGGCACTTCTCGACGGCCGGGCGGGCCCACTCGGGCGGGTCGGTGACGGACAGGAAGCTGCCGTGCTCCAGCCCGAGCAGCAGGTGCGCGGAGACCAGCGAGCGGGGCAGCGCCTCCTCGCGGTCGGCGCCGCGGGGCGGCGTCCAGTCGGAGGTGTTCTCCACCACGACGGTCAGCCGCAGCGCCCGGAACGGCCCGGGCAGCTCCTCGGCGGTCACCCGGAGCAGGCCGTCGACCTGTTCGCGGCGGCGGGCCAGCCGGCCGACGGCGGTGCCGTTCTCGCGCACCAGCTCCAGTGCCGCGGTGGCCGGCAGCCGGAACGGTCGCATCACCCCCTGCCCAGTCAACTCCTTGACGTCGAGGAGGAGTTCGACCTTCTCCTCGACGCCCTCGTCCCACGGGACGAGCACCCGGTCGGCCAGTTCGAGGCGTTCCACCGGCTCGAAGCCGCCGATCGCGGCGGTCTGTTCGACGGTGCGGCGCTGGGCCCGCAGGAAGCGCAGTTCGACCGCCAGCCGGTCGTCGTCGCCGCGCGGCTCCAGCAGGCACTCGGTGCGCTGGTGGGAGTGCTCGCCGCCGCGCGCGCCGTACTCGGGCGGGACGAGCACGCCGAACTGCCAGCGCAGTCGGTTCTTGGCGGCCGAGGCGCGGTACGGGTAGAGCACGTAGCCCTCGAGCAGCACCGCGTCGGCGATCTGCCGGGCGGTCGCGAAGCCCTGCTCGATCCCGCTCGGGAAGGCGCTCACCGGACTCCCTCCTTCACGATGTCGTCGACGGTCGTCCCCCCGGCCGCGGTGAGCAGCTCGCGCACCGTCGCCTCCCAGGAGGGCAGGGCCCGTCGGGAGCGGTACGCGAGGAGGGCGTCCATCAGGTCGTTCGGCAGCCGCAGCCAGCCGCAGCCGGGGAAGTGCTGGTCGACGGCCTCGCGCCAGACCCGCACCGGCATCCGGACGGAGGCCTCCCGGTCCCAGGGCACCGGGGTGACCTGGAAGCCGCCGGGGCCGCTGAAGGCGGTGCCGGAGAAGAGCAGCAGCAGCGGCACCTCGCCGCCGTCCAGGGCCCGGAAGTAGCGGGCGGAGGCGACCTCCAGGTCGTAGCTGCACGGGACGGGCAGGTCGACCTCGGTCTCCTCGGTGAAGCCGGGGACCATCAGCGGCACGGTGGCGAGCTGGATCGGGTTGAGCGTGGTCGCCCAGCGCTCCCGCTCGCCGAACAGGTCGGCCAGCCGCTCGCCCTCCGCCTCGCCGTACGGCCGGCGCCCGGGTTCGATGCGCAGCTGGCAGCGCAGCGCGAGGGCGTGCACCCGGGTGCCGGGGGCGGCGGTGATCCGCAGCCGGAACACCAGGGTCGGCACGGCCGCGTACGGGTCGGAGCGCACCGCGGTGCAGCCGAAACCGAGGGCGCTCACGCCGTCACCTCCGCGGGCAGCGGGCGGGCCCGGGCGGCCAGCCGCGCGAAGAAGGCGTCGAGTTCGGCGCGGGCCTCCGGTCCGCCGTCGAAGCCGTGCCAGCACCGGCGCAGCCGGCCGACGAGCTCGTAGCAGGCGTCGATCGGCACCAGCAGGCAGCTGACCCGGTCGGCCTCGCGGTGCAGCAGCAGCGCCTCGACGTCCGGTGCCAGGGCGGCCGCCAGCCGGCTGCTGCCGAGGGCGGCGCTCCAGGCCTCCTCGGTCAGTTCGCTCTCGGTGGCGCCGGCCGGCCCGGGGTAGCAGGCGACCGGCCGGCCCAGCGCGGTGTTGCGGAACAGGAACGCGGTGCCGACCGGGATCCCCAGCGCCGTCCAGGCCCGCTCGTCCAGCCGGGTGTCCGGGTCGCTGAGGTGGCGGTCCGGCACCGCGAGGTAGCGCCCGGCGGCGGCGCCCGGCTGCTGGAACAGCAGGCCGCAGGCGGTGCAGGCGCAGGTCAGCGCGCGCTGTTCGGTGTCCACCAGGTGGCGGTGGCCGGGTGGCAGGCCCTGGCCGCAGAACCCGCACCGCTCGGGCAGCGGCGGGGCCGGCTCGCGCAGCCGGCGCAGCAGGGCGCTGCCGGCCCGGGGCAGCGGACGGCCGGTCATCGGGCCTCCGCGGCCAGGGGCGGCCGGGTGCCGATCTGCAGCAGCTGCGGGGCCCGTTCCAGCTCCAGGGACGTCACCTCGGGGGCGTGGCAGGCGAGCGCGGCCTCCACCTCCGCCTCGCCGCAACCGCAGCCGGAGGCGGTCCGGCGCAGCCGCAGCGTGCCGGCGGCCGGCTCGAACCCGAGCACCTCGAGGGGTTCGGGCAGGGAGTCGAGCGCCCGGCGGATCCGGGTGTCCACGTCCTCGGGGTGCAGCTCGTGCAGGATCAGCAGCCCGGCCACCGCCGGGTCGTCCAGCAGCCGGGACAGGGCGGGCGGGGGCAGTTCGGGGACGAGCCGGGCCAGGCCCTCGCCGTAGAACTCCATCAGCTCGCGGACCAGCTGCTCGCCCGCCTGTTCGGCGCCGCTGCCGGCCAGTGCGTCCAGGGCCTCCTGGATCCGCAGCCCGGTCTGCTCGGCCGTCACGCGGTCAGCCCGCTCAGGCCGGTGGGCACGTGCATGGTCTGCAGGGTGCGCCCGTTGCCGACGTACATGTGCACGCCGCAGGGCAGACAGGGGTCGAAGCTGCGCACGGCGCGCATGATGTCGATGCCCTTGAAGTTCTCCGGGCTGTTCTCCTCGAAGATCGGGGTGTTCTGCACCGCGTCCTCGTACGGGCCGGGGGTGCCGAAGCTGTCGCGGACGCTGGCGTTCCACGGGGTCGGCGGGTAGGGGTGGTAGTTGGCGATCTTGCCGTCGCGGATCACCATGTGGTGCGAGAGCACGCCGCGCACGGCCTCGGTGAAGCCGCAGCCGATCGACTCGTCCGGCACCTCGAAGCGCTCCCAGGTCTGGCTGCGTCCGGCCCGGACCTCGGCCAGCGCCTTCTCGGCGAAGTGCAGGGCGGCGGCGGCCGCGTAGGCCTGGAAGTAGGTGCGGGCGCGGTTGCGCTCGATGGCGTTGCTCCACTGCGGGATCTTCCACTCGAAGGTGGTCTCCGGCTTGGTCATGGAGCGGGGGAGGTTGATCACCACGCTGTGCCCGGTGGCCTTGACGTAGCCGATGTCGACCAGGCCGGAGAGCGCGGTGGACCACAGCCGGGCGATCGGGCCGCCGCCGGTGTCCAGGGCGAGGTAGTCGGTGCCGTCGAACCAGCGGGGGGACATCACCCAGCTGTACTTGTCGTCGAAGTTCCGCTTCTGCGGCTGGGGGATGGTGTGCTGGTTCCACGGGTGCCGGGGGTCGACCGGGTTGCCCAGCGGGTCGTGGGTGACGAAGAGCTCCTTGCCCTGCCAGTCCTCGTAGTAGGAGCTGCCGAGCAGGATCCGGATGCCGAGGTTGATCTGGGTCAGGTCGTTGGTGACGAGCTTGCCGTCGACGACCACGCCGGGGGTGACGAACATCCGGCGCCCCCAGTCCGTCATGTTCCGGTACGTGAAGTCGCAGTGGTCCGGGTCGTTGAGGCTGCCCCAGCAGCCGAGCAGGACCCGCCGCCGGCCGACCTCCTCGTAGCCGGGCAGCGCCTGGTAGAAGAAGTCGAAGAGGTCGTCGTGCAGCGGCACGACCTTCTTCATGAACTCCACGTAGCGCATCAGCCGGGTGAGGTAGTCGGTGAACAGCTGCACCGTCGCCACCGTGCCGACGCCGCCCGGGTAGAGCGTGGAGGGGTGCACGTGGCGGCCCTCCATCAGGCAGAACATCTCCCGGGTGTACCGGCTGACCTGCAGCGCCTCGCGGTAGAACTCGCCCTCGATCGGGTTGAGCGAGCGCATGATGTCGGCGATGGTCTTGTACCCGTGGTCGCCGGCGTGCGGCGCCTCGGTGCGTTCGGCGAGCTCCAGGACGCCGGGGTTGGTCTCGCGGACCATCTTCTCGCAGTAGTCGACCCCGACCAGGTTCTCCTGGAAGATGTTGTGGTCGAACATGTACTCGGCGGCCTCGCCGAGGTTGATGATCCACTCGCCGAGGTGCGGGGGCTTCACGCCGTACGCCATGTTCTGGGCGTAGACCGAGCAGGTGGCGTGGTTGTCGCCGCAGATCCCGCAGATCCGGCTGGTGATGAAGTGCGCGTCGCGCGGGTCCTTGCCGCGCATGAAGACGCTGTAGCCGCGGAAGACGGAGGAGGTGCTGTAGCACTCCGCGACCCGCTTCTGCTTGAAGTCGATCTTGGTGTGGATGCCCAGGCTGCCCACGATCCGGGTGATCGGGTCCCAGGACATCTCGGTCAGGCCGCTGCCGTCGCCGGCCGCCTTGGTCGTCGGTGCCATCGTGTGTGTGGTGCCCTTCTCTGCGAGCGGGGGAGGTGGTCGGCGGCGACGGGCCGCACGCCCGTGGGCGTGCGGCCCCCGGGCGTCACCAGGGCGGTCGGTAACCGGTGGTCAGCCGATTGCCCCGGTGCCGCCACTTCGGCTCCTTGTCGACGGTCTTCTGGGTGATCTCGCGCAGCCGGCGGATGACGGCCCCGTAGGCGGAGCTGGCGCCGGTGGAGACCCGCGAACCGGGCGGCGGGTCCATGAACGGCATGAACTTGTCCGGGAAGCCCGGCATCGTGCAGGCGATGCAGATGCCGCCCACGTTGGGGCAGCCGCCCACGCCGTTGATCCAGCCGCGCTTGGCGACGTTGCACTTGACGACCGGGCCCCAGCAGCCGAGCCGCACCAGGCACTCGGGCGTGCCGTAGTCGGTGGCGAACTGGCCCTGCTCGTAGTAGCCGCCGCGGTCGCAGCCCTCGTGGACGGTGGCGCCGAACAGCCAGGTCGGCCGCAGCTTGTCGTCCAGCGGGATCATCGGCGCGGAGCCGGCCAGCTGGTACAGCAGGTAGGTGAGCGTCTCGGAGAAGTTGTCGGGCTGGATCGGACAGCCCGGCACGCAGACGATCGGCAGACCGGCCTTGGACTTCCAGTCCCAGCCGAGGTAGTCCGGCACGCCCATGGCGCCGGTCGGGTTGCCGGCCATCGCGTGGATGCCGCCGTACGTGGCGCAGGTGCCGATCGCCACCACGCCGGTCGCCTTGGGGGCGAGGCGGTCCAGCCACTCACTGGTGGTGATGGGCTGGCCGGTCGCGGGGTCGTCGCCGAACCCGCACCAGTATCCCTCCTTCTTGATCTTCTCGTTGGGGATCGACCCCTCGACGACCAGGACGAACGGGTCCAGCTCGCCGCGGTCGGCCTTGAAGAACCACTCGACGAAGTTGTCGGCGCCCTGGACGGGGCCGCACTCGAAGTCGATCAGCGGCCAGTGCACCGCGATCCTGGGCAGGCCGGGGAGCGCGCCGGTGACGATCTCCTCGATGCTCGGCTGCATCGCGGCGGTCAGCGAGACGGAGTCGCCGTCACAGCTGAGACCGGCGTTGATCCAGAGAATGTGCACCACGTCGGTGTCGGTACTTGCAGCACCCATGAGGATGCCTCCTCGGGGATGGGAGCCGGAGGAAATGGCTCGAAGCCAGTCATAGCAACGGTTCGCGGCGCCCGCCGGTCCGCACGGCCGGGAGGGGCGCCCCGCGGGCGCAAGCCGGCCGGGGCCGTTCGGGTCACCGTGGCGCCGCGGACCGGGCCGTCGCGGGCCGCTTGCGGACGAACGCGGACCGCAGCGCGTGGTACGGCTCTTCGGGGGAGAAGAACTGCTGCCGCATCACCGCCAGCTCCTCCTCCCGGTACGCGGCGAGCGGCCTGGCCAGCTCGTCGCGCTCGCGGGCGGCCTTCTTGGCGGCGATCCGCTGCTGGGCGGTCGGCGAGGCCGCGAGCAGCCCCGCCAGCCGGGCCGCGGCCGGCCCGAACTCCTGCGGCCCGCAGGGCAGCACCCGGTCGACCAGGCCGATCCGCTGCGCCGTCGCCGACGACACCGGCAGCGCCTGCGCCGTGAGCCGCTCCGCCTCGGCCGCCCCGACCCGGCGCGGCAGCGAGTACGTCCAGTACTCCGAGCCGTACAGGCCCATCAGCCGGTAGTGCGGGTTGAGCACCGCGCCCCGGCGGCACCAGACCTCGTCCGCGGCGAGCGCCAGCATCACCCCGCCGGCCGCCGCGTTCCCGCCCAGCGCCGCGACCACCAGCCGGTCGGTGGTGGTGAGCACCTCGGCGACGAGGTCGTCCATCGCCGTGATGTTCGCCCAGGACTCGCCCGCCGGATCCGGCGCCGCCTCGATCACGTTCAGGTGGATGCCGTTGGAGAAGAAGTCCCGCCCGCCGCCGAGCACCACGACCGAGGTCGGCCGGCCCAGCGCGAAGCGGTAGGCCGACAGCAGCCGCCGGCACTGCTCCGTGGACATCGCGCCGCCCGGGAAGGAGAACTGCAGGAAGCCGACCGGGCCCTCCTCGCGGTAGCGGACGTCCGCCCACTCCGGGCGCCCGTCCTCCGCCGGCATCAGCGCCGCCGAGAACTCCGGCACCCGGGGCAGCCACGGGCCCAGCGCCGTGACCGCCGGCAGCCGGAAGGTCTCCGGGCCGCCCGGGGCGCGGCGCCGGCGCAGCTCGGGGATCCACACCGCGCCGTCCGAGGTCGCCCGGCAGACCGCGCCGTCCCGGGTGGCCAGCACGTCACCCGGGCGGCCGCGCAGGCCCGGCTCGGAGTGCCCGCCGTGCAGGTACCACTCGCCGCCGCAGAACGCGTCCAGCACACCGGGCTGGGAGTCGGCCGCGTGCAGGCGGCGCAGCACCTCCTCGGTGGAGTGGCCGGCCCAGTCGATCCGCCGCTCCTCCTGGCGCAGGAACGGGCGGGTGCGCACCGCCACCCGCCAGTCCGGGCCGTGCTGCGGACGCGGCGCGTAGTCGCCGGAGGCGAGGCGCTCGACGGCGAGCAGGACCGCGCGCACGGCCGCGTCGGAGACCTCGTTGCGGTAGAGGTCGCCCTTGCCGAGACCGGGCACGAGGCGGCACGGGGCCCAGGCCCAGACCGGCCCGGCGTCCATCTCCTCCTCCGCCTGCAACACCGTCACGCCCCACTCGGTGACGCCCTCCTGGACGGCCCGGTCGAGCGAGGAGGGGCCGCGGTCGCCCGGCGGACCGGGATGGACCACCAGGCAGGGCACCGCCGACCAGACGTCCCGGGGAATCGCGCTGCGCAGCATCGGTGCCAGCACGCAGTCCGGCTCCAGACGGCGCACGTCCTCCCGCAGCGCGGCGTCGTCCCCGGCCAGCCGGACCTCCACGGTGTGCCGCAGGTCGCGCAGCTCGGCGTGAACCCGCTGGCTGAGGCTGTTGAACGCGCTGGCGAGGAGCAGGATCCGCATGCCGGCCTCCGGCGGTGTGGGCGTCCGGGAACCCGGCGATCATCACCCCGCCACCGGCGCCCCCCGGACCCACCCGCCCCGCCGCGCCGTCCGTTCACCCGGCCGGACGCCCGACTCACCGGCCGGCCCGGCGGAGCGGTGGCTACCCTCGAAGCGGAGGACCGAGCAGACGGGTGGTGCCGTGGCCGCGAGTTACCCGTTCGTGGGGCGCGAGGACGTGCTGGGGGAGCTCCGCGACGCGCTGACGCGGGCCGCGGCCGGCCGCGGCGGGCTGGTCGTCCTGACCGGGGCGGCCGGCGCCGGGAAGACCCGGACCGCCGAGGAGGCCACCGGGCACGCCGAGGGCTTCCGGGTGCTCTGGACGTGGTGCCCGCCCGACACCGCCGGTCGCGCCTTCCGGCCCTGGTCGCGGGTGGTGGGCGAGCTGGCCGCCGACGACGTGGGGTGCGGGCGCCTCACGGCCGCCTCGCCACCCCTGCGGGCCCTGCAGGCCGGCGCCGCACCGGAGGACCCGGCGGGGGCCCCGCCCGCCACCGATCCGGAGGCGGCCCGGCTGCGGCTCGCCGGGGACCTCGCCCGGCTGCTGGCGACGGCCGCCCGGAGCCGGCCACTGCTGCTGGTCCTCGACGACGTGCACGCGGCCGACGCCTCCTCGCTGCGCCTGCTGCTGGACGTGGCCGACGCGGCGCGCACCGCCCCGCTCCTGCTGCTCACCACCGCCCGTGACGACGACCCGGCCTGGCAGGACCGCGGCTGGGCGCGCGCCCAGCTGCTGCGCCGCGGACGCAGCCTGGCGCTGGGGCCGCTGCGCGAGGCGGACGTGGCCGGCCTGGTCGAGGCCGCCACGGGCCGCCCACCCGCCCCCGCGGCGCTGCGGGAGCTCGTCCGGCGCACCGGTGGTGAGGCCTTCTTCGTCACGGAGCTCGTGCGCGCCCGTGGCCCCGGAGCCGCCGGGGGCCCGGACGACCGGTCCGCCCCCGGGCCGCCCGTGGTCGGCGTGCGGATCGCCGTCGAGGCCCGGATCGCCGAGCTGTCGCCGCCCGCCGCCCGGCTGCTCCGGCTCGCCTCCGTGCTCGGCAGCCCGTTCCGGCTGGACGTGCTGGCCGAGGCCGCCGCGGTGCCGCTCGCGGCGGTGCGGGCCGCCCTCGACGAGGCCGCCGGGGCCGGTCTGCTGGCCGAGCTCACGGCCGACGGCGGCACCTTCCGGCACGACCTGCTGCGCGAGGCCGTGTACGGCACGCTGAGCCCCGGCGAGCGCACCGCCCTGCACGCCGCGGTGGGCGCCGTCCTCGCCGGGCACTGCCGGCGGGGCAGGGACACCGGGCCGGCCGAGGCCGCGCACCACCTGCGGCTGGCCGGCCCCGGACACGCGGCCGAGGCGGCCCGGTACGCGCGGTCGGCCGCCGAGCAGGCCGAGGCCCTGGGCGCGTACGAGGAGGCGGCCCGCTGGTTCCGGGCCGCCGCCGGGGCCGCAGACGGCGCGGAGCTGGTCGAGGTGCTGCTCGGGCTCGGCGGGGCCGAACTGGGCAGCGGGGAGCCGGCGGCCGCCCGCGCCGCACTGCTGCGGGCCGCCGCGCTCGCAGGCCCGGCCGGCCGCCCCGACCTGCTGGCCCGGGCGGCCCTCGGGCTCGGCACCGGCCCGGTCGGCTTCGAGGTCGACCTCGCCGACCAGGAGCAGCAGGAGCTGCTCGCCGAGGCCCGCACCGCCCTCGCGGCCCGTCCCGACCAGGAAGGCCTGCGCGCCTGCGTCACCGCCCGACTCTCCCTCGCCACCGCCCTGGTCGAACCGGAGCAGCACCGGCTCGCCCTCGCCGAGGAGGCCGTCCGCACCGCCCGCTGGCTCGACGACCCCGCCGTCCTCGGGCCCGCGCTCGCCGCCCGCTGCGACGCCGCGCCCGGGCCCGACCGCTGCCGGGACCGGCTCGACTGGTCCGCCGGGATCGTCGCCGCCGCCCGGGCCCGCCACGACCCGGTGCTGGAACTCCTCGGCCGCCGGCTGCGGCTGGTCGCCCTGATGGAGACCGGCGACTTCGCCGCGGCCGACACCGAGGCCGACCGGTTCGACTCCGTCGTGCGCCCGCTGCACCGCCCGCTGTACGCCTGGTACGTGCCGCTGTGGCGCGGCGCCCGGGCCCTGATGGAGGGCCGGTACGCGGACTGCGCCGCCGCCGTCGAGGAGGTGGCGGAGCTGGGGCGACGGGCCGGCAGCGGCAACGCCGCGCTGCTCGCCGCCACCCAGCGCTGGTGCCTGGCCGCCCAGGGCGGCGACCTCGACGCACTGCGTGGCAGCCGCGCGGACGCCACCGTGCTGGAGCAGCACTCCGGCGTCTGGCCCCGCGTCACCCTCGCCCTGATCGCCGCCCAGCTCGGCGACCCGGAGGAGGCCGGGCGCCGGCTTACGGCGATCGCCCCCCGGATCGGCGGGGCGCCCCGGGACAGCGAGTGGCTGCCGATGCTGGGCCAGGCCGCCGAGACCGTCGGCCTCATCGGCGGGCACCCGGCGGCGGACACCCTGTACCGGCTGCTCGCCCCGTACGCCGAGCTGTTCGCGGTGGAGGGCATCGGCGCGGCCGTCCGCGGTCCCGTCCACCGCCACCTGGCACTGCTCGCGGCGGCCGGCGGCGACTCCGCCCGGGCCCGCTCGCACCGGGAACGGGCGCTGCGGGCGGCCGGGGCGGCGGGCGCGGTGGCACTGGCGGAGCGGATCGCCGAGGAGACCGGGCGCGGGCCCGCCGCGCTCCCGCCCCCGGCCGGCCGGGACGGCGCGGTCTTCCGGCGCGAGGGCCCGCTCTGGCACCTGGCCTACGCCGGCCGTGACACCCGCCTGCCCGACAGCAAGGGCCTGCACGACCTCGCCGTCCTGCTCGCCCGGCCCGGTACGCCCGTGCCCGCCGTGGAACTGGCCGCCGCGCCCGCCGCCGCCCCCGGGCCGGCCGAGGGCCTGCACCCCGAGGGCGACACGGGCGAACTCCTCGACGCCACCGCCCGCTCCGCCTACCGGCGCCGCCTGCAGGAGCTGGCGGCCGAGGCCGAGGAGGCCGACGCCGCGGCCGACCCGGACCGCTCCGAGCGGATCGCCGTCGAGCGCGACGCGCTGGTCGCCCAGCTCTCGGCCGCCTACGGGCTCGGCGGCCGGGTCCGCCGGACCGGCTCGCCCGCCGAGCGCGCCCGCACCGCCGTCACCGCCCGGATCCGTGCCGCCGTCCGCCGGATCGCCGCCGACCACCCCGAACTGGGCCGGCACCTGGACACCGCCGTGCGCACCGGCACGCTCTGCGTCTACGCCCCGGAGGACCCGCCCGACTGGCGGCTGTGACCGCGCACCGGCCGGAGCGCGCCGGAACACCGGCGTGCACCACCGCCGTGCCGCCGTGGCGCACACCGTGCCGTCCGATCTCACGCCTGTGGGTCGAAGGCGCCGTACGACGGATGTACGGCCGTGAGACCGAGGCAGGACACCATGCCGCGCACCAGCAAGACCGAGGCCGAGCTCCGGGTCGACGAGCCGGTCATCGAGGGCCGCTACGCCGAGATCGGCCCGTACACCGTCGGCTACGAGACCGTGAAGCAGGACCTGGACCCGGCGCCGCTCTTCCGTGGCCTGCCCGACGACCGCTGCCAGTGCCCGCACTGGGGCCAGGTGCTCACCGGCCGGATCGTGTTCCGCTACGCGGACCACGACGAGGTCTTCCGCGCTGGGGACAGCTACTACGGCGCCCCCGGCCACCTCCCGCTGCTGTTCGCCGGCACCGAGACCGTCGAGTTCAGCCCCACCGCCGAGCTCGGCCGCACGATGGCCGTCATCGGCCGCAACCTGGAGGAGGCGGCGGCATGACCACCGACCAGGCCCGCGCCGAGGAACTGGCCGGCCTCTTCGTCCGGTTCCTGGAGACCAA
Organism: Kitasatospora sp. NPDC004745; assembly: GCF_042873275.1. Lineage (NCBI taxonomy): Bacteria > Bacillati > Actinomycetota > Actinomycetes > Kitasatosporales > Streptomycetaceae > Kitasatospora > Kitasatospora sp. NPDC004745. Next base: position 18,802 of record NZ_JBIALK010000041.1, read on the forward strand.
CACCGCGCCCGACGGCCTCTTCACCGACGACGTCCTCGTCGACCTCAGCCTGCCGCAGTGGCGGCTGCAGGCCTCCGGCCCGGACGCGCTGGTCGCCCTGCGCCGGCGCAGCCACCCCGCCCTCGGCCGCGTCCCGCGCCACCGCGTCGACGCGACCGGGACCGGGCTGGTGGTGGAGTTCGAGGAGCGCTGGACGGACGACCAGGGCCACTGGTACTGCCGGGAGATGATGCGCGCCGACGTCCGCGACGGCCGGATCGACGAGCTCTCCGTCTACTGCACCGGCGACTGGGCCCCGGACGTCCAGTCCGCGCACGCCCGCGAGGTGACCCTGCTGCGGCCGTGAACCGGAAACCGGGCCCACCGCCCCGCCCGGACGTGAGAGCATCGGCCGGTGCGAGCACTGACTGTCCTGGGGACGTGCGGGGCGTGGCCCGAGGCCGGCCGGGCCGCCAGCGGCTTCCTGCTGGAGTACGACGGGTTCCGGCTGGTCCTCGACCTCGGTTACGCGACCTTCCCCCGGCTGCTGGAGCACTGCCCCGACGGCCGGGTGGACGCCGTCGTCGTCACCCACGAGCACCCCGACCACTGCGCCGACCTCAGCGCGCTGTGCCGGGCCCGCTACTTCGCGCCGCAGCGCGGTCCACGGGTGCCGCTGTACTGCCCGCCCGGGGTCGTGGCACGCGTCCAGGCGATGGAGCCGACCGAGGACCTGCACGAGGTGTTCGACGTGCACCCCCTTCCGGCCGCCCACCGGGTGGGGCCGCTGCGGCTGGACGCCGAGCCGCTGCCGCACCACGTCCCGCACGCGGGCGTCCGGCTGACGGCTCCGGGCCTGACCCTCGCCTACAGCGGCGACGCCGGACCGGGCCCGGCGCTGGAGCGGCTGGCGGCCGGAGCGGACCTGTTCGTCGCCGGCGCGACCCTGCAGGGCGGGCCGGCCGCGGACCCGTACCTGATGAGCGCCGCGGACGCCGGGTCCTGGGCCGGGCGGTGCGGCGTCGACCGCCTGCTGCTCACCCACTTCTGGCCCGGGGCCGACCGGGCACGGTCGATCGCCGAGGCGCGTGAAGCCTTCCCGGGCGAGGTGACCGCGGCCGAGGAGGGCATGACCATCCCGCTGTGACGCCGGACCGGGCCGCGTGCCCGGTCCGGCGCCGGGGGCCGGCCGGGGGACAATCGTTCCCAGTCCAGTCCACACGTCGACGGGTGACCTCAGATGACCGGAGCACGCACCGAGCCCCCCGCCGCGGGCGGCGCCCCCGTCCCCAAGCTGCTCTGCGACACCAGGGCGCTCGCGGCGCTCGATCCGGCACCGGCGGGGGCGCTGTGGCGGCTGGCCGAGCCCGGTCGGCAGCTGGACGCCAACCTCGTCCACGTCCCGCCGGGCGGCCGCATCGACACCCACACCGAACCGGACCTCGACGTCCTCGTCCTGGTCGTCGCCGGTGACGCCACCCTGCACGTGGGCCCGGAGCGGCAGCCGCTCACCGAGGGCGGCCTGTTCTGGCTGCCGCACGGCTCCACCCGCAGCCTCACCGCGGGCGACCGGGGCGTTTCCTACCTCACGGTGCACCGCCGCCGCCCGGGCCTGCAGATCCGGCACCAGGACCGCTGACCCGAGCCGCGGTGCCCCGATCCGTCACTCGTTGTGCAGCACCTCGGCGATCGGCAGACGGGCCGCCGCGCGGGCCGGGACGAGCGCGCCGAGGACGGCGATCGCGACGCCCGCGAGGGCGAGACCGGCGAGCAGCGGAGTGCTCCACACGTCGATCATCCCCTCCGTGAAGTCGATGATCCGCACGTTCTCGACGATCAGCCGGTGCGCCGCCACCCCCACCGGGATGCCGATGACCCCGCTGAGCGCACCCTGCCAGGCCACCGAGGTGACCGTCATGGCGACGACCTGCCGGGGCGTCATCCCGATCGACTTCAGCATGCCGAGATCGCGGCGGCGCTCACGGACGGTCAGCAGCAGCGTGTTGAAGACGCCGAGCGCGGCGACCACCGACAGCAGGACGGTGAAGACTGTGGTGAACGTCCGGATCGCGACGGTCGCCCCGTCCTCGTGGGCCCTGACGACGGAGGGCGTGAGGCTCGGGTCGGCCGCCGTCACGGCCCTCCGGTAGGCCTCGGCGTCGGCGCCGTCGGCGAGCCGCACGTCGTACTCGACCGCGTGCGGGTCCGCGGTGAGCGCCGCCCGGACGGTGTCGTTGGAGGTGATCGCGTTCGGATTGCCCTCGAGCAGCTCCCCGACGATGGTGACGGTCAGCTGCCGCCCCTCCAGGTCCAGGGTGATCCGGTCGCCGAGTCGGAGCCCCCGCTGGTCGAGGAAGGCCGGCCCGACCTGGATCTCGGCCGGCCCGGTCGCCGGGTGCCCCTTGACCGTCCGGAGCCAGCGGGCATCGGCGATGGAGTCGCCGCCGTAGAAGTCGGCGAAGACGGGCCGGGTGTAGCCGACCAGGCCCAGCTGGACGAGCCCCCGGGTGACGACCCGTTCGGCGCCGGGGGCGGCACGCAGCATCGCCTCGGTCCGGGCCGGGTCCAGCCGCGGCTCGGTCGTGCTGCCGGTGAAGTGGGCGGTCTGCACATTGACGTGGATCCGGCCGTCGGGCGGGGCCAGGGACCGCGACAGGGTGCCGTTCACCCCGGTGGTCACCGTCACGGTGACCACGCCGAGCACGATCGCCGACATGGTCAGCGCGGTGCGGGCCGGCCGGGCGAAGGGCTGGCCGAGGCCCAGGCTGACGGCGCGCGGCAGCCGGGTGGAGCCCAGCCACCGCTGGACCTTCAGCCCGCGCCCGGTGCGCGGTGCGCTGCCGGCCGAGATCGCCTGCGCGGCGGAGAGCCGGTGGGCCCGTGAGGCCGGGACCAGTGCGGCCGCGGCGACCAGCAGCGGGACTCCGAGCAGGGTGGCGGCGGGAAGCCAGCCGGCCGGCTCGATCACGGCGGTGCCGGTCACGATCCCGCTGAAGGCCGCCTGCAGGAGCGGGGGCGACGCCGCCCAGCCGGCCGCGGTGCCGAGGACCGCCCCGGCGATCGCGGGCACCGAGACCATGGTCAGGTAGACGGTGACCACCTGCCGCGGGGTGAAGCCGATCGACTTCAGCACGCCGATGTGCCGGTAGCCGGAGACGACGGCGCCGCTGACCACGTTGCCGACGATCAGGGTGGCGACCACCAGGCCGAGCACCCCGAACACCGTCATCAGCGGAAGGTAGGCGTCGGCGCCCGCCGAGAAGGCCTGCTTGAGCGTCAGGTACGACTGCGTGCTGACCACCGCGCTCTCCGGCAGGCCCGCGGTGGCCGTGCCGAGGGAGGCCGTCACCCGCTCCTGGGTGCCCGCGTCGGTGAAGCGGTAGAGCATCTGCCGGCCGGTGGGGTGCAGGGCCGCCGCCTGTCCGGGGGTCACCCAGCCGCCGGCGGTCTGGCTCATGCTGGTGGCGAAGCCGACGACGGTGAGCCGCAGTCCGGTGGCGGTGGTGAGCGGCCGGCCGAGGAAGGCCACAGCGGCGCCGCCGAACGGCTCCTGGATCACCACCTCGCCGGGCGCGGTGGCCCAGCGGCCGGCGAGCAGCTCCACCCGGTCGACCGGGCCGCCCGGGTCGGGGCGGCCCACCAGGGTGAGCGGGCCGGGCGGGCGGCCGATCCAGTCGGTCGGGATCTCGACCACGGCCTGGTCGAACGGCCCGGCGGCGGCCTGGACGCCCGGCCGGTGGGCGGTGGCGGCCAGCTGCTCGGCGGAGGCCGCGGCCGGGTCGAAGGCCGCCACGAGGTGGGCTCCGTGCTGGGCGCCGAAGGCCTCGTCGAAGGGGGCCCGGGCGGCGCTGATCACCGCCAGGGCCAGCAGGAGGGTCGCGGTGGAGCAGAAGACGACCAGGCCGATCACCACGGTCTGCAGCCGGCGGCGCCTGACCGCCGCGCGGGACGCCCGCCACACGGCGCCGTTCACGACGAGGCCTCCAGCATCCGCTCGCGCGCCACCCGGCCGTCCGCGACCTCGACCAGGCGGCTGGCGCAGCGGGTGGCCAGACCGGCGTCGTGGGTGACGATGAGCAGGGTCTGTCCGATCTGGTTGAGGTCGATCAGCAGGTCCATCACCTGTTCGCCGGAGCGGCTGTCGAGCGCGCCGGTCGGCTCGTCCGCGAGCAGCAGGGCCGGACGGTTCATCAGGGCCCGGGCCACCGCGACCCGCTGGCGCTCGCCTCCGCTGAGCGCGGCCGGGTAGACGTCCCGCCGGTGGGCGACGCCGAGTTCGTCCAGCAGTTCCAGGGCCCGGCGGCGCGCCTGGCGGGCGGGGGCCCCGGTCAGCTGCGCGGCCAGGGCGACGTTGTCGAGGGCGGGGAGGTCGTCGATGAGGTTGAAGAACTGGAAGATCATGCCGATGTGCCGGCGGCGGAACAGGGCCAGCCCGGTCTCGTTCAGCTGCCCGAGGTCCTGTCCCTGCACCCGGACCGTGCCGGCGGTGGGCCGGTCCACCCCGGCCACCATGTTCAGCAGGGTGGACTTGCCGCACCCGGAGGGGCCCATCACGGCCACCGCCTCGCCCGCCCGGATCCGCAGGTCGACGCCGTCGAGCGCCTTGGCGTCGCCGAACTCCTTGTGGACCCCGGACAGCTCGACGACGACCTGGGCGTCGTCCGGCCGGGAGGTCCCGTCGTGGTCATTGCTCATGGTGCACGACGGTAGGCACCGACACCCGGGTGCCACGTCCCACCCCGGGTGTAACCGCGGGCCGCCGTAGTACCGGAGATGTACGGGTGCGGCACCCCCGGATGATGTGGATCATGCTGTGACCTGCGAAGCTGACGTCGTGTGGGGAATCGGGTGGGAGTGGGCCGCCGTCGCGGTGGCCGGGGCGGCGTGCGCGTGCGCCGGTTGGCTGGCCGTCGCGCTCGGCCGGGCGCGCAGGTCGCACCGGGCGGCCATCGGCGAGCGCGGCTGGCTGCTGGAGCGGGAGCGCGAGAGCGCCGCCCGCACCGCGGTGGACGCCGAACGGGCGCGGATCGCCGCCGAACTGCACGACATCGTCAGCCACAACGTGAGCCTGATGGTGGTTCAGGCCGGGGCGGCCCGCGAGGTGGTGACGACCATGCCCGAGGAGGCCGCGGCGGCGATGGGCGCCGTCGAGGCCGCCGGGCGGGACGCCATGACCGAACTGCGGCACCTGCTCGGCCTGCTCGCCCCCGCCGCGGACGGCGGTGAGGAGCCGCACGGGGACGGCTTCGCGCCGCAGCCGAGCCTGAGCCGGCTCAGCCCGCTGATCGACCGGTTCGCCTTCGCCGGGCTGCCGGTGGAGGTGCGGATCTCCGGCGAGCCGCGGCCGCTGCCCGGCGGCATCGACGTGACGGCGTACCGGATCGTCCAGGAGGCGCTGACCAACGCGCTCAAGCACGGGGACGGGGTGACGGCGGAGGTGACGGTGCGGTACGCGGACCACTACCTGCGCGTCGAGGTGCTCAACAGCGGGCCGAGCGTGCTCGCCGGCGGACCGGCCGGGTCCTCCGGCACACCCGCCGCGGTGCCGGCGAAGCGGCCCGACGGGGCCGGGCGCGGGCTGCTCGGCCTGCGCGAACGGGTCGCGGTGTACGGCGGGGACCTGGACGCCCGGCGCCGGCTCGGCGGCGGCTTCCGGGTCCGTGCCCGGATCCCGCTGGACCGGCCGTGACGGCGGGCACCGAGGTCGGCGGAGGGCCGGGAGAGGCGGGGGAACAGGACCGGGGGAGAGACGTGAGGGAGCAGGCCCGGCGGGCGGACGCGGGGGAGCACGGTCCGGACCGGGACCGCCGCCCCCGGGTGGTGATCGCCGACGACCAGGAGCTGGTCCGCACCGGCTTCCGGATGATCCTCACCGCGCGCGGCATCGACGTGGTCGCGGAGGCCGGGGACGGCGCGGAGGCGGTGGCCGCCGCCGTCCTGCACCGGCCCGACGTCGCCCTGCTCGACATCCGGATGCCCGGCACGGACGGCCTGGAGGCCGCCCGCCGCATCCTCGCCGAGGTGCCCGATTGCCGGGTGATCATGCTGACCACCTTCGACCTCGACCACTACGTCTACGCCGCCCTCTCCGCCGGGGCCAGCGGCTTCCTGCTCAAGGACGTCACCTCCGCGCACCTCGCCGCCGCCGTCCGGCTGGTGGACACCGGGGACGCCCTGCTCGCCCCCTCGATCACCCGGCGGCTGGTCGAGCGGTTCGCGGCCGGTGCGCCGCGCCCGGCCCCCGGCGCGGACGGCCCGCCGCTGCACCGCGACCTCGCCCCGCTCACCCCGCGCGAGGCGGAGGTGCTCGCCCTGCTCGGGCGAGGGCTGTCCAACACCGAGCTGGCCCGCGAACTGACCCTCAGCGAGTCGACGGTGAAGACCCACGTGGCCCGGATCTTCGCCAAGCTGAACCTGCGCGACCGGGCCCAGGCCGTGGTCCTCGCGTACGAGACCGGGCTCGTCGCGCCGGGGGCGGGGTGAACCGGGCCGGCGCTCCCGGGCTCACCGCTGGCGACGGCGGGGCCGCCCGACCGCTGGTGGGGCCCGGGGTGGTGCGGGCGGACCGCCGTCGCGCAGCTCGCTGATCACGGCCCAGGCCACCGAGACCACGGGCACCGCCACGACCGCGCCCAGCACCCCGGCCAGGACGGCGCCGCCGGTGACGGACAGGGCCACCGCCACGGGGTGGATCCGGACCGACCAGCCCAGTACCAGGGGGTGCAGCAGGTGGCCCTCGATCTGGCCGATCACCACGATCAGCCCGAGCACCAGCAGGGCGACCACCGGCCCGCGCACGGCCAGGGCGACCAGCGAGGCGATGGCGAGCGCGATCGGCGATCCGATCAGGGGGACGAGCGCGGCGACGAACTCCAGCACCGTCAACGGCAGCACCAGCGGGACGCCGAGCACCGACAGGGCGATGCCGACCAGCACGGCGTTGGTCGACGCGACGATCAGCACGCCCCGGGTGTACCCGGCGAAGGTCTGCCAGCCGACCCGCCCCGCCCGGCTCCACACCGACCGGGCCCCGGCGGGTAGTTGGCGCTCCGCCCAGCCCCACATCCGGTCGCCGGAGTGCAGGAAGAACACCGAGCAGAACAGGCCGAGGGCGGCCGTGGTGACCAGTTCGACGACCCGGCCGGCACTGCTGATCGCGGTGCTGATCAGCGTGGACCGGTGCTCGGAGAGGAACTCGCCGAGCTTGGACCGGAAGTCGGTGACGGTGCCCGGACGGACGTGGAACGGCGCACCGCTCAAGGAGTGGTCGAGCCGGGCCAGGCCACCGTGCAGCTCCTCGCCCAGCCGGCTCCACTCGCCCGCCACCGTGGTGCCGACCAGCGTGAGCACCCCCAGGACCACCGCGATCGCGGTGAGGAAGGACACCAGCACGGCGAGCGCGCGCGGCATCCGCCGGGCCAGCAGGTCGACCAGCGGCCGCAGCACGGAGGTGATCACCAGCGCCAGGAACAGGGCGACGACCGGGAGTTGGAGCTCGCCCAGGACCTGCACCACGAGGTAGCCGGTGATGCCGAACAGGAGCAGCCGCCAGGTGTAGGCGGCCGCCGTCCGCAGCCCGGGCGGGACGGTGGCGTGGGGCGGGGCCGGCCGTGGCCGGGGCGCGGGCACGCGGGGCCGCCGCCCGGCAGCCGGCCGGGGCGGTCGGTGGCCGGTGTCGCGCACGGGCCGCCTCCCAGGGGTCGTGGTCTCGGTCGTGTGGCGGGGCCGCCCGGTCGGGCGGCCGTGCCCCCGGCGGCCCACCGCCGGGAGCCCCGGGGGGAGGAGGGCGCCGTGGGCACGGGCCGGCACCGCATCGACGGTCCGACCGTGCTGCCGCTCCCGCCCCCGCCGCTCCCGGGCGGCCGGCCCGCCGGTGCGGCGGGCGGCCCCCAGGTCTACCGCCCGGCGCGCGGCCGCGTCCCGGAGGCGACGCCGCCGCGCGCCGGATCACCGTGCCGGACCACCCGTTCGCCGGAGTGCGCCGGACGGTGCTGTGATCATCTGTCCGGAGGCCCCGGGCGGCCGGACCGGCCGTGCGGTCGCGGCTCCTCCACCGGGTCGGTCACCTCGTACTCAGGGCCGTCCTCCGGCCCCTTGCGCTTCTCCTGCTCGGGTGGAAGCCTGCCACCCTCCCCGGTCATCCGGGACTCGGGCGTCTCCGCCCGCACCGGTGGGTCCTGCGAGCTGTCGTCCACGTCTCTCGCCTCCTCGGGCCGCGCAGGCCGCCGCGGGGCGGCCGCCCGGCGCCTGGTCAGTGCCGGCCGGCGTCCTTGATCTTCTCGGCGGCCTGCTTGAGGTCGCTCTTTGCCTGCTCGGCGCGGCCCTTCGCCTCGATCGAGCGGTCCCCGGTGGCCCGCCCGGTGACCTCCTTGACCTTGCCCTTGGCCTTGTCGGCGGCATTGCGCAGCTTGTCGTCGGTACCCACGACGGGGCTCCTCTCGTCTCGCGGTCAGGGCGGTGCCCGCCCTGGGCCGCGTGTGCCCGGACTCCGGTGTTCCATGCACGGCTGTTCCATGCACGGCGCACCCCTCGGCGCGGGCGCCGGACGGGTGGACGCCGTCCGTCCGCGCATCCCGGGGCCGTGCGCGGCATGATGGTCGGGACGGCACACCGCCGCCGCAACCCGACCAGGAGCCCGCCATGCCACGGTCAGCCGAACCGCCCGGTGCGGGCGCGGAGGAGCAGGGCCCCGGTGGGCTGCGGGTCACGGCGCGGCGGGAGGGCCCGGTCCGGGTGGTCTCCGTCGAGGGCGAGCTGGACCGCGACACGGCGGACACCCTGCGCGCGGCGCTCGCCGGGCCCGGGGAGGAGGACGAGCGGCGGATCGTCGTCGACCTCGCCGGTCTGCGGTTCTGCGACTCGACCGGGCTGAACCTGCTGCTCCGCGCGCGTCAGGACACCGGGGCGGACGGGGTGCGCCTGGAGCTGGCCGGTGCGCGCGGGGTGGTGGCCAGGCTGTTCGAGATCACCGGGGCCGACACCGTCCTGCGCATCCACCCGGACCTCGACGCCGCGCTGGGCACAGCCGGCCCGGCGTCCGAGTCCGTCGCCGACCCGACGTGAGGAGGCCGGTGTGACACGTGCCGCGGACGGGCTCCCGCACGACCCCGGACGGACGCCGGGTGCCGAGCGGATCAGGCGGCTGGTCCTGGACGGGGCCGACGGGGCGGTGGCGCGCTGCCGCGAGTTCAGCCTCTCGGCCCTGGTCACGTGGCACTGGCTGTCGGCGCTCGACGACGAGCGGCAGGCCGTGACGGAGGACGTCCTGCTGATGGTCTCGGAACTGGTCACCAACGCGTGCCTGCACGCCGGGGGGCCGCGGGAGCTGCGGCTGCGCTGGGACGGCGAGCGGCTGCGGGTGGAGGTCGTCGACGCCAGCCCGGTGCCGCCGAGGCTGCAGCCGCTCATCGACCCGGGCCGGCCCGGCGGCCACGGGCTGCGGGTGGTGGACCGCCTGGCCCGGTCCTGGGGATCGCTGCCCGAGGGCGGGGGGAAGGCGGTCTGGCTGGAGGTGCCGTCGCCGCTGGGCCGCCCGGCCGACGGGGCCCACCGGGCCTGAGGCCCCCGCGGCGTTTCCGGTTCCCCGCAGCGGATACCCGTGGGGCGGGGAGCCGTCGCCGTGGACGGCCCGGGAAAGGAAGGGAGCCGCCGCCATGACGCGCCGACCCAGGGACGCGCAGCCCGTACCGGAGACGCTCGGGTTCACCGCGGTCGCCCGCCCGTGGGAACGCGGCACCGTCCTCACCCTCGTGGGCGAGCTCGACCTCGACACGGCCGGCGCCCTGACCGTGGCCCTGGACGCCGTCCTGGCCGTCCCCGGCACCGTGGTCGTGCTCGACTGCGCGGGCCTGGAGTTCTGCGACTCCAGCGGTCTCAACGTGATGCTCCGCGCCCACAAGCGGGCGGTGGCCGGGGGTGGCCGGGTCGAGCTCGCCCGCCCCCGTCCGATGGTGCTCAGGATGCTCGAACTGACCGGTGCCACCCACGCGCTCCCGGTCCGCGACTCCGTGCCGGAGTGAGCGGCCCGCCGCCACGGCCCGGGCCCGCACCACGGCCCGGACCAGGCGGGGGAGGCACCCCGTCCGCCCGCCCGCCCGCCGCCCGCCGGTGGCAGAGTGGGAGCAGGGCGGCGCCCGCCGCCCCCACGAGCCGCAGCCCGCCCGTCGGCGCTGGGGCCGTGCGTCCGTGCGGGACGGTGACAGGATGGACGAGCAGCCGGCACCCGGTGCGCGGCCCGCCGACCCGGCCGGACAGGCCCTGCGGCAGCTGCTGGCCGGGCTGACCGCTGTGCGCGACGGCGACTTCGGGACGAGGCTCACGCCCGACCAGCCCGGGGTGCTGGGGGAGATCGCCACGGTCTTCAACGGCATGGCGGACCAGCTGTCCCGGTTGACCTCGGAGGTGACCAGGGTGGCCCGGGAGGTCGGCACCGACGGGCGCCTCGGCGGCCAGGCGCAGGTGCCGGGCGCGGCCGGCACCTGGGCGGACCTCACCGACTCGGTCAACGCGATGGCCGGCAACCTCACCTGGCAGGTCCGCAACATCGCCCAGGTGACCACGGCGGTCGCCGAGGGCGACCTGACCCAGAAGATCGAGGTCGACGCCCGGGGCGAGATCCTGGAGCTGAAGAACACCGTCAACACGATGGTCGACCAGCTCTCGGCCTTCGCGGACGAGGTGACCAGGGTGGCGCGGGAGGTCGGCACCGAGGGCATCCTCGGCGGCCAGGCCGACGTCAAGGGCGTCGCCGGGACGTGGCGCGACCTCACCGACTCCGTGAACTTCATGGCCGGCAACCTGACCGGCCAGGTCCGGGCGATCGCCCAGGTCGCCACCGCCGTCGCCGAGGGGGACCTGACCCAGAAGATCACCGTGACGGCCCGGGGCGAGATCCTGGAGCTGAAGACCACCATCAACACCATGGTCGACCAGCTGGGTTCCTTCGGCGCCGAGGTGACCAGGGTGGCCCGGGAGGTCGGCACCGAGGGCCGGCTCGGCGGCCAGGCCGACGTCCGGGACGTCTCCGGCACCTGGCGCGACCTCACCGAGTCCGTGAACGTGATGGCCGACAACCTCACCGCCCAGGTGCGCGCGATCGCCGAGGTGACCACCGCCGTCGCCGAGGGCGACCTGAGCCAGAAGATCCGGGTGGACGCCCGGGGCGAGATCCTGGAGCTGAAGGAGACCATCAACACGATGGTCGACCAGCTGTCCGCGTTCGCCGACGAGGTGACCAGGGTCGCCCGCGAGGTGGGCACGGCCGGCAACCTCGGCGGCCAGGCCACCGTCCGGGGCGTCTCCGGCACCTGGAAGGACCTCACCGACAACGTCAACGTGATGGCGTCCAACCTCACCGGCCAGGTCAGGTCGATGTCCGACGTGGCGACGGCCGTCGCGCGCGGAGACCTCTCCCGGAAGATCACCGTGGAGTCCCAGGGCGAGGTCGCCGCCCTGGCGGACGCGATCAACACCATGGTGGACACGCTGTCGGTGTTCGCCGACGAGGTGACCAGGGTCGCCCGCGAGGTCGGCACCGAGGGCATCCTCGGCGGCCAGGCCCGCGTTCCCAACGTCGCGGGGACGTGGAAGGACCTCACCGACAACGTCAACTTCATGGCGCACAACCTGACCAGCCAGGTCCGCAACATCGCCCAGGTGACCACGGCGGTGGCCAAGGGCGACCTCACCCGCAAGATCGACGTCGACGCGCGGGGGGAGATCCTGGAGCTCAAGACGACCGTCAACACGATGGTCGACCAGCTGGGCTCCTTCGCCGCCGAGGTGACCAGGGTGGCCCGGGAGGTCGGCAGCGAGGGCCGCCTGGGCGGGCAGGCCCGCGTGGAGGGGGTGTCCGGCACCTGGAAGCGGCTCACCGAGAACGTCAACGAGCTGGCGGGCAACCTCACCCGGCAGGTCCGCGCGATCGCCGCGGTCACCAGCGCCGTCGCCGCCGGGGACCTCACCCGATCGATCACCGTGGACGCCTCCGGCGAGGTCGCCGACCTCAAGGACAACATCAACGCCATGGTCGGCTCCCTGCGCGAGACCACCCTGGCCAACCAGGAACAGGACTGGTTGAAGACCAACCTCGCCCGCTTCGCGGCCGCCCTCCAGGGGCGCCGGGACGTCCGCTCCGTGGCCGAGATGATCACCGACGAACTCACTCCGCTGGTGGGCGCCCAGTACGGGGCCTTCTTCCTCGCCGAGGAGGGCGCGGACGGCCCCGAACTCGCCCTGATCAGCGCCTACGGCCGGTCGGCGGAAGGACTGCCCGACGAGCGGTTGCGGCTCGGCGAGACCCTGGTCGGCCAGGCCGCCCGCACCCGGCGCACCGTGGCCGTGGACGACCTGCCACCCGGCTACGCGACCATCTCCTCCGGTGCCGGGTCGGCCGACGTCCGGGCCGTCCTGATCCTGCCGATCGCCCTGGAGGAGTGGCTGCTCGGCGTGCTGGAGTTCGCCTCCGTCCACCCGTTCACCGAAGTCCACCGGGACTTCCTGGAGCAGTTCGCCGAGGCGTGCGGCGTCAACATCGGCACCCTGCTCGCCAACGCCCGCACCGACGAACTGCTCGGCGAGTCCCAGCGGCTCACCGCCGAACTGCAGGCCCGCTCGGAGGAGTTGCAGGAGGGGCAGGAGGAGCTGCGGCGCTCCAACGCGGAACTGGAGGAGAAGGCGGCGCTGCTCGCGGAACGCAACCGCGACATCGAGGCCAAGAACCTGGAGATCGAACAGGCCCGGCAGGAACTCGAGGAGCGCGCCCGCCAGTTGAGCCTCACCTCGATGTACAAGTCGGAGTTCCTGGCCAACATGAGCCACGAGCTGCGCACCCCGCTGAACAGCCTGCTCATCCTCGCCCAGCTGCTCGCCCAGAACGCCGCCGGCAACCTCACCCCCAAGCAGGTGGAGTACGCGGGTGTCATCCACTCGGCCGGCGCCGACCTGCTCCAGCTCATCAACGACATCCTCGACCTGTCCAAGGTCGAGGCCGGCAAGATGGAGCTGAGCCCCGAACCCTTCGCCGTGCACGAGCTGCTTGACTACGTGGAGTCCACCTTCCGGCCGCTCGCCGACCAGAAGGGCCTCGGCTTCGAGGTCACCGTCGACGAGGCCGTGCCGGAACGACTCGTCACCGACCAGGCCCGGCTGCGCCAGGTGTTGCGCAACCTGCTCTCCAACGCCGTCAAGTTCACCGACACCGGCCGGGTCGAGCTGAGGCTCGAACCCGTCCGCGCCCCCGACCTCCCGGCCGAGCTCGGCCACCTGGCCGCGGCCGTCGCCTTCCACGTCGAGGACACCGGCATCGGCATCGCCCCGGGCCACCTGGACGCCATCTTCGGCGCCTTCCAGCAGGCCGACGGCACCACCAGCCGGCGCTACGGGGGCACCGGCCTGGGCCTGTCCATCAGCCGGGAGCTGGCCCGGCTGCTCGGCGGCACCATCGTCGTCCGGTCCAGAGCCGGAGAGGGCAGCCGCTTCACCCTCTACCTCGCCACCGGGGAGCCGGCCGAACCCCACGCCGACCGGCGGCACGTCCTCGTCGTCGAACCCGAACCGCCCGGTCTGCTCACCATGATCGCCCGGGCCGCCGTCCGGTCCGCGGGGCCCTCGGCGGGGCCGGTCGAGGTCCGCGCCGCAGGGGACGAGGCCGCCCTGCGCTCCGCCCTGGTCCAGGGCCACTACCGCTGCGCCGTCCTCGACCTCGACCACTTCGGGGACCTCGCTCCGGTACTGCTTCCGGCCCTGGACGGCGACACCCCGGTGCTCGGCCACCAGGGTGACGCCGCGGCCCGCTCCGGCACGGCGACCGCCGGCGGCCTCGAACTCCCCGGTGGCCTGGACGCGTTGCGCGGGCGGCTGGTCGAGCTGATCGGCGGCGCCCCGCAATCCGTCGAGGCCGCAGTGCCCGCGCCCGAGCCGTCGAACGGGCCCCTGGCCGGCCGGACCGTCCTGATCGTCGACGACGACGTGCGCAACGTGTTCGCGCTCACCGCCGCCCTCGAACAGCGCGGCCTGGACGTCCTGCACGCCGCCGACGGCGGCGGCGCGCTCGACCTGCTGCACGCCCACCCCGACACCGCCCTGGTCCTGATGGACGTGATGATGCCCGGCATGGACGGCTACGCCGCGATCGGTGCCATCCGGGCCGACGACCGCTTCGCCCGGCTGCCGGTCATCGTCGTCACCGCCAAGGCGATGCCGGGCGACCGGGACCGCAGCCTCGCCGCCGGCGCGGACGACCACGTCACCAAGCCCGTGGACATCGGCAGCCTCCTCGACCGGATGCGGCACGTGCTGGACCTGCCGTGAGCCCGGGACCGGACCCAGAGGACGGCACCGCCCGGGCGCTGGCCGGGACTGTCCGCCGACTTCAGCGCACCGTCGAGCGGATGCGGGCGGAGGACCGCTCCCGGGCGGTCGTCGACCTGGCGACCGGCATCCTGTCCGAACGGCTCGGCCTGTCGCTCGGCGAGGCGGCCGCCCATCTCGGCTGCCTCGCCCGGGAATCCGGTGTCCCCGTCGCGGCGTTGGCCGCCGACGTCGCGGGCCTGCCCGCGCCGGAGCACCCGGGCGAGGCCGACGGCGAGCCCGTGGCCGCTCCGGGCCCGGCCGCGTTCGCAGGCGGGGAGCGTTCCGAGCTGCAGCACGCCGTCGAAGCCGTCCTCGACCAGACCGGCGGGCCGCTCGGCGTGCGCGCCGTGGCCGTCTGGCAGTGCCTCGCCGACGGTGCCCTCGCCCTCGCCGCCCAGGCCGGACTGCCCACCGCGGAGGCGGCCGCCTGGGCCCGCGTCCCACCGGGCGTCCCCACCCCGGCGCAGCGGGCCGTCGGCCTGGGGCGGGACCTGTGGCCCGGCACCCCGGAGACGGCGGGCCCCTCAGTCGGTCCCGGATCCGTCCGGGCCGTCCTTCCGCTGCTGGAGCGGGGCCGCCGCCGGGGAGCCCTGGAAGTGCTCTGGCCGCCCCCGGCGCCCGGCCTCGGCAGTGCCGAGCGCCGCCAGTTGCGGGCCCTGGCCGACCTGTGCGCCACCCTCCTCGACGGCCCCGCGGAGCCGCCCGCAGACGACGACCTGGGCGCGGTGCCGGACGGCCTGCTCACCCCCGCCCTGCTGCTGGCACCGGTCCTGCGGGGCGGCCGGGTCGCGGACTTCGCGATCCTGCGTGTCAACGACCTCTTCCACGATCCGCTCGGCCGCCCGCGCGCGGAGGTGGAGGGCTCCTCCTTGCTGGAGGCCTACCCCGTCGCCGCCGCCACCGGACTCTTCGCGCACCTGCTGCGCTGCCACGAGAGCGGCGCCGCGCAGCCCGCGGCGCTGCTGGAGCTGGAGTTCCAGCGCGGCGCGAACCCCCTGCCGAGCACCGTCCGGCTCGCCGTGGCCCCGCTCGGGGACCGGCTGCTGCTCAGCTGGCAGCCGGGCCCGGCGCGGGCCGGTGCGCCGCAGCAGGCCGACCTGCTGCGCCAGGCCCAACGGCTGGCCCGGGTAGCCGGGTTCGAGGAACCGGCCGGTACGGGCCGGATCGGCTGGAGCGAGGGCCTGCACGAGCTGTTCGGGCTGCCGCCGGAAGCGGCGCCGGTACCGCTCGCCCACCTCGGCCGGCACGCCCACCCCGACGACGAACCGGCCATCCGCCGGCTGGTGGACACCGTCCGGCACCGCCACCGCAGCGCCTCCGCCGTCTTCCGGCTGGTCCGTCCCGACGGCGCGCAGCGCTACACCAGGGTCATCGCCGAGCCCGTGCTGGACGCGGGCGGCCGCCTCGCCGCCGTCCGCGGCGCCTACCACGACGTGTCCGCGCAGCACTGGACGGAGGTCGCGCTCGGCGCGACCCGGGAGCGGCTCGCCGACTCCGAGCAGGAGTCCGCCGAGCGCGCCGAACTGGCCCTGCGGCTCCAGCAGGCCATCCTGCCGACCGTCCCGCCGGCGCTGGGCCCGGGCGGCCTGCGGGCGGCCGTGCGCTACCGCCCGGCCGCCAAGAAGGACCGGGTCGGTGGCGACTGGTACGACGTCATGCCGCTGCCCGACGGACGGGTGCTGCTCGCGGTCGGGGACGTCGCCGGCCACGGCGTGGGGGCGGCCACCGGCATGGTCGCCCTGCGGCACGCGCTGCGCGCCCTGGCCGTCACCGGGGCCGGGCCGGGCCGGATGCTGGAGTGGGCCAACACCGTCGCGCTGGGCGAGCCCGGGCAGGTCACCGCGACCGCCGTCTGCGTCCTGCTCGACCCGGCGGGCGGTGGCCTGCACTGGGCCCGGGCAGGGCACCTGCCCCCGATCCGGCTGGGCGCCGCGGGCGCCGAGGTCCTGCCGCTGCCGCACGGCGTGCTGCTCGGGGCCCTGGAGGACGCGGCCTACGAGGAGCACACCGCCCGGCTCGACCCGGGGGACGTCCTGCTGCTCTACACCGACGGCCTGGTCGAGCGCCGGGACCGGCCGGTCGAGGAGTCCGTCGACCAACTGATCCGGGCGGCCGGAGCGCCCGGACCGGACCTGGAGGGCTTCCTCGACCGGTTGCTGGAGCTCAGCCCTTCCGACACCGACGACGACACCTGCCTGGTCGCCGTCCGGAGGGACTGAGACCGGCCGGACGCGCCGGCCCCCCGGACCGGACGGGGCGTCGGTGCAGGGCGTCCGAGCTGGCCGTATGCTGTCCGCCACCACTGAAGAGGGGGAGGACACCATGGGTTGGCTGTGGGCGGTGATCCCGGCCGTCATGATCGGCGGCGGCTGGGTCGTCGAGAACGTGCGGGGTGCGCTGAAGACGCGTCACGAGCGCACGATGGAGAGGCTGCAGGCGGAGGACAAGCGCAGGCTCGCGCTGGAGGCCGCGCACCGGCCGCCGGAGCCGGTCTGCGGCTGTACGCACCACCTGGCCAAGCACGACAAGCAGGGGCGGTGCCACGAGGTCGTCGAGGCGCCGACCGCCTGGGACGCCGAGCGGCGTCCGCTGCAGTTCGAGGCGCGCGACTGCAACTGCCAGCAGTACGTGGGGCCGGAGCCGCTGGGCACGGTGTTCGCGCCGGAGATCGTCGCTCCCGAGTGAGGCCGCCCCCGGGAGGGGCGAGCCCTGGTCCCGGCCCCGCCGGGGGCGGGACCGGGCGGCGGTACGAATGATGATCTTGTATGGATATGCTGGGAAACCGTCAGGTCCTCGTCGGGGGCGTGGATACGAGGGCGGGAGCCAGATCATGATGGGACCGGCGCATTCACTGTCGGGGGCGGCGGCGTGGCTCGGAGCCGGGGCGGTCGCCGCGGGGCTGGGGGAGCCGATGCCCTGGCCGGTGCTGCTGGTCGGTGCGCTGATCTGCGCGGGCGCCGCGCTCGCGCCGGACCTCGACCACAAGGCCGCCACGATATCCCGGGCCTTCGGTCCGGTCTCGCGCTCGCTGTGCGAGGTGATCGACAAGCTCTCGTACGCGGCCTACAAGGCCACCCGCAAGAAGGGTGATCCGCGCCGCTCGGGTGGGCACCGCACGCTGACCCACACCTGGCTGTGGGCGGCGCTCTGCGGGGCCGGCGCGTCCGCGGTGGCCGTGTTCGGCGGCCGGTGGGGCGTGCTCGCGGTGCTGTTCGTGCACATGGTGCTGGCGATCGAGGGGCTGCTCTGGCGCCACGCCAGGGTCTCCAGCGACGTGCTCGTCTGGCTGCTCGGCGCGACCAGCGCCTGGATGCTCGCCGATGTGCTCGACGAGCCCGGCAACGGTGCCGGGTGGCTGTTCGACCAGCCCGGGCAGCAGTACCTGTGGATCGGTCTGCCGGTCGCGCTCGGCGCCCTGGTGCACTGCCTGGGTGACGCGCTGACCGTCTCGGGCTGCCCGGTGTTCTGGCCCATCCCGATCGGGCGCAAGCGCTGGTACCCGGTCGGCCCGCCCAAGGGCATGCGGTTCCGGGCCGGCAGCTGGGTCGAGATCAAGGTCCTCACCCCGGTCTTCATGGGCGCCGGCGGGGTCTGCGCCCTGGGTGCGCTCGGCATCTTCGGCTGAGCCGGCCGACGGGGCCCGCCCGCGCGCCCGCCGGACGCGCCCCGTCCGAGGGGGCGTCAGTGCGGCGGGCTCCCGACCGACCTCCGGTCAAAGCTCGGTAAAGTCCGGTCAGCCCCCTAGCTGTACCATTGCACATATCACATCATGCTTCCCATGAGAAAAGCCATCGCCCTGCTCGCGGCAGCCGCGGCCGTCGCCGCCTTCGGCGGAGTGTCCGCCTCCGCCGCCGAACCCGGTACCGCCGAATTCGTCGACAGCGGGCAGGGGAAGCTCGCCTGGAGCTCCTGCAACGACGCCACCACGCCCGCACTGCAGTGCGCGATGCTCGACGTGCCGGTGGACTACGCCGACCCGCACGGCCGGAAGATCAGGATCAAGCTCAACCGGCTGCCGGCCACCGCGCCCAAGGAGAAGCAGCAGGGCCCGATCCTGCTCAACCCCGGCGGCCCCGGGGACTCCGGACTCTGGATGCCGGCCTACATCTCCGGGAAGGTCCCGCAGGATGTCGCCTCGACCTACGACTGGATCGGCTTCGACCCGCGCGGCACCAACGGCAGCGACCCCCACGTGGTCTGCGACGCCCACTACTTCGACGGCGAGCGGCCCGACTACCAGGTGAGCCAGGGCACGGCGAAGGCCTGGCTGAAGAAGGCCGCCGGCTACGCGGCCGACTGCGCCGCCGACTGGTCCTGGCTGCTGCCGCACATGACCACCGTGGACAACGCGCGCGACATGGACAGCATCCGGCGGGCCCTCGGCGTGCCGAAGATCAACTTCTACGGCGGATCCTGGGGCACCTCGCTCGGCTCCACCTACGGCCAGCTCTTCCCCTCGCACGTGCGACGCATGGTGCTCGACAGCATCGTCGGCCCGACCATCACCTGGTACGACCACAACATCCTGCAGGACAAGGAACACCAGCGCCGGTTCGAGGCCTTCGCGGCCTGGACCGCCAAGGCTGACTCCGTCTACCACCTGGGCACCGACGCCGCCGCCGTCGAGAAGGCCTACGCCCAGGTCGAGGCCGCGCTGCGCACCGACCCGGTCGACGCCGCCCCGGCCCCGGGGAAGATCGGCCCGGCCGAGTTCGAGGACACCTTCTACGGCGGCGGCTACAACTTCCTGCGCTGGCCGAGGATGGCCACCGTCCTCTCCGCCTACGTCACCCAGCACGACACCCGGCCGCTGAACATCGCCTACAACCGCTACGCGGCCCCCGGCGCCGACGACGGCACCTTCCCCGCCTACAACGCCGCCCAGTGCACCGAGAACGCGTGGCCGCGGGACTGGGAGGTCTGGAAGAAGGACCAGGCCCAGGTCGACGCCGTCGCGCCCTTCTACACCTATAACAACATGTGGTACAACGCTGCCTGCATGTTCTGGCCCCACCAGGGCAACCCGGCCGGCCGCACGAAGATCACCGGCAAGGGCCTGCCCCCGGTCCTGCTGTTCCAGGCCACCGAGGACGCCGCCACCCCGTACGAGGGCGGCCTCGCCATGCACGACGCGCTGCCCGGCTCCAAGCTGGTCGTCCAGACCGGGGGCAGCTTCCACGAGATCCTCTTCCACGACAACCCGTGCCTGGACGACACCTTCACCGCCTACCTGCGCGACGGCAGCCTGCCCGAGGGCAAGGGGCGGATCGCCAGGACCTGTGCCCCCGAAGCCGACCCGGCCCCGGTCTACGTGACCCCGCCGCCGGCCACCACCAGCAAGACCGCCACCGCCGCCGCCGGCGGGGACGCCGCGACCGGCGGAGCCGCCCCGCTCGCGCCCACCGACCCGGAGGCCGTCCGCGGCGTGCTGCGCTGACCCGTCGCCCGCGCGGCCGCCGCCCCCCTCCCCGGGGCACGCGGCCGCGCGGCCGGCTCAGGCGGGCTGACCCGGCTCGACGTCCGCGACGTCGCGGTAGCACAGCAGCGGCGCGGCCCCGGGCGGCACGTGGACGGCGACGGGGGCGAGCAGCAGCCCGGTGTGGTCGCCCCACTCGGCCAGATCCAGGACCCGGCCGACGAACCAGGCCGGCGCCGCGGCGAGGATCGGCGCGCCGAACGGGCCGTGGTACCACTCGACCAGCGGGAACTTGCCCGTGCCGCTCAGACCGCCGAACACCTCGGCCAGCCGGTGGTCGCGGGGCAGCAGGTGGACGGCGAGGGCGTCCGCCCGCAGCGCCGCCGCGTGGGTGTGGTTCGCCCGCGAGATCCACACCACGAACCGCGAGGGCCGGATCGAGCACTGGCCGGCGAAACCGACCAGGCAGCCGGCCGGCTCGCGCCCGGCGGCCGTCACCACGTAGACCGGGTAGTCCAGCAGGGCCGCGAAGGCGTCGAAGTCGCTCATGCGCCCGCCACCTCCTCGGCCTCCGCCGGTTCCACGGCGCCTCCCCGGCCGACGCTCCGTCGCCCGTGGGCCGCCTCCGGGCGTCGGGCCGAGGACTTCGCGGGATCGGTCATCGGGTGTGCCTCCTCGTCGCCAGTCGGGTCGCGACGCCTCGCGTCTGCCCGCTGCCCGCGTGGCCACACCCGGGCCCGGAGCGGCACCTGCGGTGAGCGACCGGCTGTCGGGTCGCCCGCCCCGGGCGTGTCGGACCGGCCGGACGGAGTGGTCGCGGGCCGCCCGGCACCATTCGTGTACATCCGGCCCGGTGGGGAGGACAATCGGCAGCACAGGGCGGGAAGACGAACGAGGAGGCCGATCATGCGGAGCCTCACGCACCGCTACGCGGTGACCCTGCCCGGTCCGGTCGGCGGGCACGCCCCGCCCACCGTCGTCGTGGTGCACTCCACCGGCGTGGTGGGGCCCGGTGGGCGTCCGGTCTGGGAGAACGCGGACGGTGACCTACGGGTGGAGATCGCCGGCGAGGTGGCCACCGTCCTCGCCGCGCCCACCGGCACCGGCCGGCACAGCTGCCTCCTGGCGGTGCCGCTGCGCTGAGTGCCCGCCGCGGGTGCCGGCGTCAGTGGGCGTCGGCCGCCATCGCCTCGCGGACGGTGACCAGGCACGGGTCGCAGTAGCGGTCCGGCGTCAGGGGCTCGGCGCTGTCCGCCGGAGGTGCCACGCGCTGGGCGGGTTCCAGGAACCGGCCGCACAGCGAGGTCGTCGCGTCGTCCTTCGTGACGACGTGCCACACCACGGTCGGGGGGAAGATCGCCGGGTCGTGCTCGGCCCACATCTCGTACACGGCTGCCTCCGGGATTCGCTGGGGCTCGTCACCCCATGCAACCCCCGCTGCGGCGGCTCGGCCACCGGGCGGCGCCCGGTGGGATGGCACGGCGGGCGGGCCCGTCGTCCCCACCGCCCGGAGCCCGTGGGGAAATCCGCCCGCGCGCCGATCGGACGGTCGGTAGATTGCTGCGGTCGTCCGCCCGGGCTCCGGGCGGACGTCCGCCCGGCCTCGCCACCGCCGGGCCCGTCGACCCAGCGAAGGAGCGCACGTGACCCAGCCGCGGATGGTGCCCGAGCCCTACGACGAGGGCATGCTCGACGTCGGCGACGGCAACCAGGTCTACTGGCAGGTCCGCGGGACCCCCGGCGGCAAGCCCGCCGTCGTGGTGCACGGCGGCCCCGGCGGGGGCTTCCACCGCGGCGGCTACGGGCGGTTCGACCGGGCCGGCTACCGGCTGGTGCTGTTCGACCAGCGCGGCTGCGGCCGCAGCACCCCGAACGCCGCCGACCCGGCCACCGACATGCGGCACAACACCACCCACCACCTGATCGCCGACATGGAACGGCTCCGGGAGCACCTGGGCATCGAGCGCTGGCTGCTGTACGGCTACTCCTGGGGCTCCGCCCTCAGCCTGGCCTACGCCCAGCAGTACCCCGAGCGGGTGTCCGAGATCATCCTGGCGGCCGTCTTCGGCGGTCGGCGCAGCGACATCGATTGGCTGTACCGGGGAGCCGGGCGGTTCTACCCCGAGGCCTGGGAGCGGTTCCTCGCCGGGGTGCCGGGCACCCCGCGCGACGGCGACCTGCTCGGCGCCTACGCCCGGCGCCTGGAGGACCCGGACCCGGAGGTGCGGGAGCGGGCGGCCCTGGACTGGTCCGCCTGGGAGGACGCGCTGCTCTCGCACGAACTGCCCGGGCGGCGCGGCCCGTTCACCGGTCTGCCGCGGGCCGAGCGGATGGCCCTCGTGCGGACCTGCGCGCACTACTTCTCCCACGGCCTGTTCCTGGAGGACGACGCGCTGGTGCGCGGCGCCCACCGGCTGGCCGGCATCCCCGGCGTGCTGGTGCACGGCCGGATGGACATGAACGGACCGCTCCAGGCCGTCTGGGAGCTGGTCAGGGCCTGGCCGGACGCCGAACTGCTGGTCGCCGAGGACGCCGGGCACCTCGACAGCGAGACCAAGGTCCGTCACGTCTTCGAGGCCATCGAACGCTTCGCGGCCCGCTGACGGTCGGTCGACGGCCCGCTGACGGCCTCTTGACGGCCCGCCCGGTCCGGCCCGCTCCGGGCGCGGCTCCCGGTCGCGGCGGAGGGGCCGCCCCCGCACGCGGGTGGCGTGCGGGGGCGGCCCCTCCGGTGCGGGCCGTCCGACGGGTGCTCAGGCCTGGCAGCGGCCGGTGGCCCAGTCGACGGTGGCGGTGGCCTGGGAGTAGCGCCACTCGGGGGTCAGCAGGTCGCGGTCGAGCTGCGCGGCCGCCGTGCCGTCCTCGACGACGTAGCCGAAGTCCTGCAGCCAGGCCGGGTAGAGGTTCTTGGAGCCGATGTAGAAGGCGGATCCGTCGACCGCCACCAGCTTGTGGTGCAGCGCGTACGGGTGGCCGTCGGCCCAGGTGGCGGAGGGGGCGGCGCGGAAGGTGGCGAGCTGGAGGTTGCTGCAGAGCGCGGCGCCGGCCTTGGTCCGGTCCCCGGTGAGGGCGGTCAGCCGGGCCTTGAGGACGTCGCTGATCTCGTTGAGGGACTTGATCTGCGAGTAGCCGCCGCTGCCGACGGTGCCGCGGTTGGCGGGGTCGCTCACCACGATGCGGACCTTGACCCCGGCGGCGAGCTTGGCGGCCAGCGTCTCGTAGAGCCGGGAGTCGTAGCGGGGGAGCGGCGGGCAGGTGCCGTTCATGTCCTGCTGGGAGATCTCGATGTGGCTGGTGGCCCCGGCCACGAGGGCGCGAAGCGCGTTCTCCTCGGGGTTGACCGTCTCGTAGTCGCGGTCGGCGTTGGTGTTGTCGTGCAGGGTGAGCGGGCTGCACTTGGCGTCGGACGCGCCGGTGACCGGGCCCGGGCGGTAGTCGGAGGAGGGGTCGGCGGCGCGGATGCCGACGCCGAGGCCGCCGACGGCGAGGACGGGGACGTTGCCGGTGGCGGGTGCGTCCGGGTTGAGCTCCCGCTCCATCGACGGCCGGCAGGCGGCGCCGTCGGTGGAGGCGAACCAGGCGTTGTCGAGGACGCCGGTGCGTCCGCAGGTCCACTCCCAGAGGGTGTCCAGGTAGCGGGCCGCGGAGCCGGCGGCGGGGCCGGTGAGGGCGAGGTCGACGTCCGAGACGGGGTGCGCGGTGTCGAGGTAGTCGTCCTTCCAGCCGTTGATGCCGCCGGCGATCACGCTGCGGCCGTCGACGACCAGGAGCTTGGAGTGGTTCCAGGAGAAGGCGGTGCGCGAGGTGGTCATCGAGGCGACGGTGAGGGTCACCGACCGGGCCGCCGGGCCGAGCTTGGCGACCAGTTCGTCGCGGTAGCGGGACGGCAGGACGTTGGCGTTGTAGAGCGGGGCGGCGCCGACCAGGATCCGCACCTGGAGGCGGTGGCCGGCCGCGACCGAGGTCTTGAGGCCCTCGACCAGGGCGTCCTGGAAGCCGCCGTTCGGGAACGGCGCGAGGGTGGAGACGTCCACCGTCCGGGTGGCCGAGGCGACGTTCGCGCGCATCCGGTCGAGCAGGGCGCGGGTGCCGGGGCGGTCCGTGCAGGTGCTGTCGCCCCAGCAGCCGGGGGTCTGCAGCAGCCAGCCGGCCGGGTCGTCCGCGGTGGCGTCGAGGCTGTTGCCCTCGGTGCGCTGCCAGACGGTGCCCTCCAGGCCGGGCGCGACCTCGCGCAGGGCCTGCTCGACGGCGTCGAGGTGGGGTGTCGCACCGGGGGCGGCCGGGCCGTTCGCGGCGTCGGCGTGGGCGGGCGGCGGCGTCGCGAGGGAGAGCAGGGTGGTGGCTGCGGCGGCGGCCAGGGCGGAGCGCAGCAGACGGTCGGACCGGCGGGACCAGGGGAGGTGCACGTGTGGTTCCTTGCAGGAGGTGACGGGTGTTCACCCGTGGGACGACCTGAGATTACCCAGAAGTAACCTGATCCTTAAATCTGAGCATGACAATGAGTCACCAGGCCGGAATCACACCCGCCGTCCGGCCCCCGCCGTCGGACCCCCGCCCTTCGGCCCCCGCCGACCGCCGGGGTCCGACGGCGCGTCAGCCACCCCCGCCGCCGCCCCGCACCGTAGCGTCGGCCCATGCTCATCGGCCTGCTGTCCGCCCTCCTGGCCGCACTGCTCACCGGCACGGCCACCGTGCTGCAGGCGGTCGGCGCCCGCAGGGCGGCCACCTCCCCGCAGACGGGCGAGACCGCCGCTCTCGCCGGAGCGCTCCGGCAGTGGCCCTTCCTGGTCGGGGTCGGGATGGACATGCTCGGCTTCGCCGCCGAACTCGTCGCCCTGGGGCGGCTGCCGCTCTACGTCGTCGAGGCCGCGCTGGCCTCGGCGCTCGCGGTGACCGCCGTCGGCGCCTCCCGGGTGCTGGGCGTACGCCTGCGGCGCAGCGAGTGGCTGGGCGTGGCCGCCGTCTGCGCCGGGCTCTGCGTGCTCGCGCTCACCGCGGGGCGGGACGGCCAGGGCAAGGGCGACGAGGCGCTGCGGCTGGGCGTGCTGCTCGTCGCGGTCCTGCTGCTCGGGGCCGGCCGGCTGGTGGTCCGCTTCGGCGGCGCCCGCCGCACCCCGCTGCTCGGCCTGGTCGCGGGCCTGCAGTTCGGGGTGGTCGGCGTCGCCGCACGGGTGCTGCCCGACCCGAGGCTCCCGGACCTGCTGACCGAGCCCTCGGCGTACGCCATCGCGGTCGCCGGCCTCGGCGGCTTCGCCGCGCTGACCTGGGCGATGCAGCACGGCTCGGTGACGGCGGCGACGGCCGCGATGGTGCTCGGCGAGACGCTGGGCCCCGCCGCGGTCGGGGTGCTCGTGCTGGGCGACCACACCCGGCACGACCTGACCCCGTTGGCCGTCCTCGGCTTCGCGGCCGCGGTGATCGGCGCGCTGACCCTGGCGCGCTTCGGCGACGCCGAACAGCCCGCCGCCGCGGGCTGACCGGGCGGCCGCCCGCGGGTGGCGGAGGATCCGTCACACCGTCAGGAGCGGGAAGGCGCTCCCGGTGGAGGGCGCGATCCGGCGCAGGTCGGCCGGGCCGAGGGCGAGGTCCTCGACGGCCCGGCGCCGGGTGGTCAGGGTGACGCCCTCACGGCGCAGGGCGGCCCGCCAGCCGGCGAGGCGGGCGGGCAGGTCGGCACCGTCGGGGGAGACGGTAACGGTGGGCGGCGGCGGTCCGGCAGCCGCCCGGGCGCGCTCGCGGGCGACCTCGGAGAACCCGCACACCTCCAGGCTCGCCTGCTCGGCGTCGTCCAGACCGGCGCTGTCCGCGAGGCGGCGCGCCAGCGGGTTCAGGGCGACCGCGCGGGCGAGGGAGAGCCGGTGCACGCCGGCACTGCGGTCGTCCAGGCGCAGCGGCTCGGGGACGTCGCGGATGCCGCAGCGGCCGCGCACGCCCCGGGCGGCGGCAGCCAGCATGGCGCTGGCCTCCGAGGGGTGCCAGCCGAAGACCCGGCGGACCGGTTCGACGTGCGCGGCGCCCAGGGCGAAGCCGGCCGGCGGCAGCCGAGCGAAGAGTTCCCGCGTCGGGACCTCCCGGTCCAGGGCGGGGCCGGCGACCCAGACCCGGGTCGGCAGCCGGGTGCGGACGCAGGCGGCGAGGACGAGGGCGTCGCCGAGCGGGCTGCGCAGCGTCGGCTCGGTGCCGTCGGACAGGATGTCGCCGCCGACGTCGACCACGTCGACGTGCGTCGCGCCGCAGTGCCGGGCCGCCGCCGCGACGGTGCGAGTCAGCCCGGCCGCACCGCCGTACGGGTCCAGCAGGCCGAGCGGCAGCGGAAGTTCGGCGGCCAGTCGGGGCAGTGAGGAGCCGGCCGGGAGGATCGGCGCGGTCCGGGCCGTGACCAGGTCGAGGTGGGGCGCCGGGCTGTCCAGGCCGGTGAAGTCCGCGCGGCCGCGCGGGCCGGGCAACGGATCGACGACCAGGCGCTCCCAGGAGTACGTCAGGACGAGCGCGGGCGCGGCCGGGCCGTACAGCGCCGCGTGCAGCATGACGGCGGCGATGACGTCCCCGCCCCCGCCCGCGGCGATCAGAAGTCTCTTCATGCCGACCAGGGTTACCGCCCTCCCGGGGCAAGTACCAGACCTCCACAAGCAATTGATCGGTCGACATATTTCTCCAGCGTGCGAACCTCTCAACTCCCCGGCCGCGCCGCTTTCGTCACTCGGAGAATCCGACCCGTGACCGCGGGATTCCGGTCCGCCTAGCGTCATGTCCCGGGCTTGACCGGACCTTGACCTGGCCGAACGGAGTCACCACCCCGATGAGCACCTCCCCCCTGCTCCACCTCACCCCGCGTCCCCCCGCCGACACCCCCGCCGAGGCCCTCGGCACCCCCTACCGGCAGTACGTCTACGCCTACCCGCACCAGAAGTCCTACCGCGCCCTGGCCGACGGGCCGGCGCTCGCCGACATCTGGGCCGGAGAGCGGCTGGACGCCCTCTCGCTCTACGTCCACGTGCCGTTCTGCGAGATGCGCTGCGGCTTCTGCAACCTGTTCACCCGCACCGGCGCCCCCGAACAGATCACCACCGCCTGGCTGGACACCCTCGAACGGCAGGCCCGGGCCACCCGCGAGGCCCTCGAGGCCCAGGGCCGCGACATCCGGTTCACCCTCGCCGCGTTCGGCGGCGGCACGCCCACCTACCTCACGGCCGCCGAACTGACCCGCCTCGCCGACCTCTGCGAGAACGTCATGGGCGCCGACCTCCGGGCCGTCCCCTGGTCGGTGGAGACCTCCCCGGCCACCGCCACGCCGGACCGGATCGCCGTCCTCGCCGAACGCGGCGCCACCCGGGTCAGCATCGGCGTGCAGACCTTCCTCGAGGAGGAGGCCCGCGCGGCCGTCCGGCCGCAGAAGCGCTCCGAGGTCGACGCCGCCCTCACCCGGCTGAAGGCCGCCGCCTTCCCGATCCTCAACATCGACCTCATCTACGGGATCCAGGGCCAGACCGAGGAGACCTTCCGGACCTCCCTGGACGCGGCGCTGAGCTGGGAACCCGAGGAGGTCTACCTCTACCCGCTGTACGTCCGCCCGCTCACCGGGCTCGACGGCCGGCACGAGGACACCGGCGAGAGCTGGGACGAACAGCGGCTGCGGCTCTACCGGTTCGGCCGCGACCACCTGCTCGCCGCCGGCTACCGGCAGACCTCGATGCGGGTCTTCCAACGGGCCGGCACCGCCGCCGTCGACCAGGCCGACGACGCGGGCATCAGCGAGTACAACCAGCAGGCCGGGATGGTCGGCCTGGGCGTCGGCGCCCGCTCGTTCACCACCGGACTGCACTACACCACGGACTACGCGGTCGCCGTCCCCGAGGTCCGCCGGATCATCGACGACTACATCGCCACCCCCACCGAGGACTTCCGGCGCGCCCAGTGGGCGTTCACCATGGACGACGACGAGCGCCGCCGGATGTACCTGCTGCAGACCCTGCTGGAGAGCGGCGGCACCGTCGTCGAGCAGTACCGCGGCCGGTTCGGCGACACGCCCGCCGCGCACTTCCCGGCGCAGTTCGCGACCCTCGCCGAGCGCGGCTGGCTGACCGGCGGCGACACCCTGCGGCTCACCCCCGAGGGCATGGCCTGGTCGGACGCCGTCGGCCCGCTGTTCTTCTCCCCGCGGGTCGACGCCGCCATGGCGGCCTACCGGGACCGCTAGACGAGTGGTTCCGAAGTCGGTCAGTGGCCGACTCGGGCGCCGACACCTTCGATGGTCCGGCCGCCATGCTGTGCGAGGCCGAGCCGGCCCTTGAGAACCGGAAAACCCAGCCGACTTCGCAACCACTCGTCCGGGCCGCCCCCACCGGCCAGCCCTACCAGGCGGTTCAGCCCACACCGACCCCGTTGGTCTGGGAGAGCGGGAAGCAACCGGGAGTCTCCTTGGTCAGCGAGATCTCCAGACTCCCGACGGCGTCCGGGTGGAGCCCGTCCTTGGGGGCGGTGTCGAGCAGCAGCAGGCTCTCCCCCGGCGGGATGGCGGCGGGGTGCAGGATCGAGATGCGGCCGTTCGAGGGGTCCAGAGACATCACCGACTCCAGTCGGCTGCTGTCGGTGGCCACCGGGGTGTGGCAGGAGGCGGAGGGCGTCATCACCACGGCGGGCACGCCCACCGAGCGCAGGGCGTCCTGGAGCCCGGACCACTCGGCGCCGATCAGCTGGAAGGAGACGGTGCCGTCCTGGTGGGGAGTCACCGTGTAGGAGGCGGTGGTGAGCTGCACCGCGGTCGAGCTGCCACCGGTCGAGCGCGGAGCGGCGGAACCGGCCTGCGGCGTCGGCGCCGCACCGGTGGCGCCGTCGTGCGGCATCAGGACGACCGCAGTGGTCGCGGCGGCCAGCCCGAGGCCGGTCGCCACCAGCCTACGGGTGTAGCGAGGCCGGACCCTGGCGGCGGTGGCCGCGACGGGCATGTTCTCGGCACGGACGGCGAGTTCGGCGCCGAGCTTCTGCTGAAAGTGCAGGGGCGTGGTCACGAGGCGGCCTCCAGGAGAACGTTCACGGACGTGCTGGTGGTGTTGCTCTGTGGGACGACCTTCTGCAGCGCCTTGCGGGCCCGGTGCAACCGCACCCGGGCGGTGGCCGCGCTGATGCCCAGCGCCTTGGCCGCCTCACGGACGGCCAGCCCGTCGACGGCGACCAGGTCCAGCACCGCACGCAGCGGCTCGGACAGCGCGGTGTGCCGAGCGGCCAGCCCACGGGCCTCGCGCTCGGCGTCGATGCGCCCCTCGATCGCGGACACGTCCTGGTCGTCCAGCAACCGCTGACCGGCGATCCTGGCCACCGCGTTGCGTTCCCGGGCACAGCCGCGGAAGTGCGAGGCCAGGACGTTGCGGGAGATGCCGAACAGCCAGGCGCCGGGCGCGCCGCGCCGGGCGTCGTAGCTGTCGGCCTGCTCCAGCGCCGTCAGGAAGATGTCGGCCGTCAGATCGGCCGCCAGGTGGGCACTGTCCGTGCGCCGCGTGACGAAGCCGAGCACGGTGTCGAACTGCTGACGGTAGAACACGGCGAACGCCGCCGGGTCACGCGAGGGTGGTGCTATCGGATGCTCCGCTGACACGGATGACTCCTTGGGACGACGAGCACTGCCTTACGTCTCTTCTTGGCTCCACCGGTCCGAGGCGTTACACGCGATCCTTCCGGCTTCCCTGGACGGCTCCGCTGACGACCGCGGGCTCGGCCGCAGGCCCGACGGGCCGTCCCACGGATCCCAGCCCTACGCCGACGCTGGCCGCAGTAGGGACGGAGGCGTCGAACGGACCCTGGCCAGGGCTGGGCCCCCGGGCGCCCGGGCCGTCGCGACCCCCGCCGCGGCGGCCCGGGCGGTGGCGTCCCCTCCCGGCTCCCGGCCGACCACCGCTCAGGCGGCCCCGGCGGCCACCCGCGCCCGGCTCCGCACCGGGACCGACACCACCACCAGACCGCCCAGCAGCAGCGCCGTCCCGAGCGCCGCCCAGCCGCCGAGCCGCTCACCCAGCAGCAGCACCCCCAGCAGCGCCGCCACCAGCGGCTCCGCCAGGCTCAGCGTCCCGGTGGTCGCCGCGCTGATCCGCTGCGCACCCCGGGTGAACAGCAGGTACCCGACGGCCGTCGTCGCCAGCGCCAGCCAGCCGATCAGCACCAGCGCGCGCACCGAGCCCAGACCGGCCGGGGCCACCGCGATCCACGGTGCCACCAGCAGGCCCGCCCCCAGCACGCTCACCGGCGCGGCGGCGCCCGCGTCCGCGCCCGCCGCCGCGAGGCGCTTGCCCGCCACGACGTACACCCCGAACGAGGCCCCCGCCACCGCGGCCAGCAGCACGCCCACCAGGTCCGTCCGGCCGGAGCTGCCGGGCAGCAGCAGGAGGCCGATCCCGGCGACGGCGAAGCCCGTGCCGGCCCACCACGGCCCGCCCAGCCGATCGCCCTGCACCAACCGGGCGCACAGCCCCGCCACCGCCGGAACGCTGCCGAAGGCCACCGCGGTGGCGACCGCGGCCCCCGTCCGGTCCACCGCGGGCAGGAAGGCGGCCTGGAACACGGCCGTGACCGCGACGCTCAACAGCACCCAGGCACGCGCGCCCCGGCGCCACAGCGTCCGCAGCCCGGCCGGGCGCACCGCCACCGCGCACAGCACCGCACCCCCCAGCAGCATCCGGCAGGCCCCCAGCGCCACCGGATCCACCCCGGCCTCCGCCGACAGCTGCGCCGGACCGACCGTGCCCCACAGACACGCCGCGGCCAGCACCGGCACCACCCCGCCCCGCACCGCTCCTCCGGCAGCCACCCGCGCTCTCCCCTCGCCCGCCCCCGCCGACGGCGGCGCCGGCTCCGACGACCCTAGGGGCGCCCCGCAGGCCGGCCAATTGGGGGAACCGCTCGACCCCGGACACCCCGGCGGCCCCCGCCACGGACCTTCCGCCAACCGCACCGCCCCGGGGCTGGCCTCCCGGGCTGCAGCCGGGCCACAGCCGGGCCGTCAGCCGCGCAGGCGGGTGTTGAGCCGGGCGGCCTGACGCGTCAGGTGGTCGCGCTCGGCCAGGTCGGGCGCGCGGTGGGCCGCCTCGGCGTACAGCCGCGCGGCCGTGGCGAGGTCGCCGTCGCGCTCGTGCAGGTACGCCGCCACCGCGGTGTGGCGGGGCAGCGAGTCGTCCAGTCCGGCGAGCGCCGCCAGCCCGGCGCGCGGCCCGTCCGCCTCCCCGACCGCGACCGCGCGGTTGAGCCGCACCACCGGACTGCCGTTCAGACGGACCAACTCGTCGTACCACTCGACGATCTGCACCCAGTCGGTCTCCCCGGCGCTCCGGGCGTCGGCGTGCAGGGCCGCGATGGCGGCCTGGGCCTGGAACTCGCCCAGCCGGTCGCGGGCCAGGGCCGCCTGGAGGATCCCGACGCCCTCGGCGATCGCCCGGGTGTCCCAGCGGGAGCGGTCCTGCTCCGCCAGCGGCACCAGGCTGCCGTCCGGCGCGGTCCGGGCCGCCCGCCGGGCGTGGTGGAGCAGCATCAGCGCGAGCAGGCCCGCCACCTCGGGGTGGTCGATCACGGCGGCGAGCTGCCTGGTCAGCCGGATCGCCTCGGCGGCGAGGTCCACGTCGCCGCCGTAGCCCTCGTTGAAGACCAGGTAGAGCACCCGCAGCACGGTCGCGACGTCCCCGTTGCGGTCGAGCCGCACGCCGGAGACGGTGCGCTTGGCCCGGCTGATCCGCTGCGCCATCGTCGCCTCGGGCACCAGGTAGGCCCGGGCGATCTGGCGGGTGGTCAGGCCGCCCACCGCGCGCAGGGTGAGCGCGACGGCGGAGGCCGGGGTCAGCGAGGGGTGGGCGCACAGGAAGTAGAGGCGCAGCGTGTCGTCCACGGCCGGGGCGGGCCCGGGCGGCGGCTCCTCGACGAGGCGGTCCTCGCGCCGGCGGCGGGCGGAGTCCGCGCGGGCGGCGTCGAGGAACTTCCGCCACGCCACGGTGACCAGCCAGCCCTTCGGGTCGCGCGGCTGGTCGGCCGGCCAGACCCGCACCGCCTCGACCAGCGCCTCCTGGACGGCGTCCTCGGCCGCCGCGAAGTCTGCTCCGCGGCGGACGAGGACACCGAGCACGCCCGGCGTGAGGCTCCTCAGCAGGGCTTCGTCCACGGGGTGGGTCACTCCGAGATGGTGGGCGGGGCGGCCAGGAAGGGGCGCAGCTCCAGCCACTCGTGGATCGGCCGACCGCCCGCGCCGGGGGCGGCCGACAGCTCGCCGGCCAGCTCGACGGCGCGCTCGTGGCTGTCGACGTCGATCACCATCCAGCCGGCGATGAGGTCCTTGGTCTCGGCGAACGGGCCGTCGGTCACCGGCGGGCGCCCCTCACCGTCGTACCGGACCCAGGAGCCCTCGGGCGCGAGCGCCTGGCCGTCGACGAACTCGCCGCTCTTCTCGAGCCGGGCCGCGAAGTCGTTCATGTACTGGATGTGGGCCGAGATCTCCTCCGGCGTCCACTGGTCCATCGGCACGTTGTTCACGGGGGCCGGGGCGCCGCGGTAGTGCTTCAGCAGCAGGTACTTGGCCATCGTCTTCTCCTCGGAGCGGGTGCGACCATTCTCGTCGCGTTCGGCCCTGGGACGGAGCCGGGCACGGGTTCTCGACACGGGCGACGGAGATTTCTCCGAAGAGTTTTCCCGGGGCCCGGCCACGCCCTGGCGCCCCGCGCCCCGCCGCGCGCGTCCGCGGGGTGAGGGGGCGCTCCCCGGCCCGGACGGTGCGCCCGGTGCCACGGCGGTGCCGGGGTCGTGCGCGGGCGCCGGGTTCGGCCGGATCGCGTCGGGACGGTCCGTGGGCACCCTGTCCGCCCGGCGGCGGGCGGGCGAGAATGTCCCGGCTGCGTACGGGGGGCGGGCCGGAACGGCCCGTTCCCGTGCGCAGCCGTGTCGTTCCGATGCCAGCATGGAGGTGTGCCGACCGTGTGCAGGAACCTTCCGCGAACCGTGTTGTCGGGTGTGCTGACCGCCGCAGTCGTCGTGGGGGGGGGCGGGGGGGGGGCCGGCCCCCCCCACCCCCCCCCCGGGGGGGCCCCCCCGGGGGGGGGGGGCGCCCGGGGGCGGGGGGGGGGGGCCCCGCGGGCGGCCCCCCCCC
>NZ_JBIALK010000041.1:51672-53696 GCF_042873275.1 Kitasatospora sp. NPDC004745
CGACGGTGTGCAGCAACGTCCCGCCACCGTTGTTGGGGGGGGTGCTGCCCGCGGCTGGGGTGGTGGTGGCCGGGGCGGCGCCCGCGCCCACCACGATCCCGGCCGCGGGTGTCACCGCCGGGTGCGGGGCCGCGCCGGGGCCGGGCCGGGCGGGCAGTCCGGTCGCGGACAGCCTGGTGGAGGCGCGTCGGGCGGACGGCCGGACCGAGCAGTTCCAGCAGTTCTACGACGACTCCGCGACGCCCGGCCCGCGCTTCGTCTGGCACCGGTCCCAGGAGGAGCCGGGCGGCGAGTACGGCGCGTGGGAGCGGGTCAGCGAGACCCCGGTCGGGCCGAAGCTGTACCAGGTCAGCGCGGTGGAGAACGGCCGCGGCGGGCTGGAGGTGTTCATCGCCTCCTACGGCAGCATCTGCCGCACCGTGCTGGCCACCCCGGACGGGCGCTGGAGCGCGGCCGAGGGCTTCGAGCTGGCGCCGCCGCCGTACCACGGGGGGATCACCCTGTTCAAGGAGCGCGACGGGCGGCTGCACGCCTTCGCCGCGGGCAACGGGTCCTCCGGGGCGATGGAGGTGCGCAGCCAGCGGGACGGCAGCGGGGACGCCTGGGGGCCGGTCCGGCCGCTGCCCGGACTGCCGGAGCCCGGCCGAGGGCTGAGCGCGCCGAGTTCGGTGGTGCAGCTGGCCGACGGCCGGCTGCAGGTCACGGCCCGGGAGTGGAACGCGGACCGGTACTGGCGGACCAGCGAGGCGGACCGGTTCGGGTCCTGGGTGCCGTGGCGGCTCTGCGCGGACGGCACCTGCGGCTGAGCCGGCCTCGGGGGCTCGCCGTGGTGGCGGATCGGTTGCCCGGCCGGGCGGCGCTCCGGCCCGGGCGGCGCTCCGGCCCGGGTCGCGCTCGGGCTCAGCCGCCGTGGGCCACCTCGTGGCGCGGCTGGTAGAGGCCGACCACGCCCCCGCCCGGCAGTCGTAGCGCCGTCCGCAGGCCCCACCCGGCGGAGCTCACCGGCTCGGTGAACTCGACGCCGAGCGAGGTGAGTTCGCGGACCGTCGCGTGGACGTCGTCGCACATCAGGTAGAGCTCCCGGTCGGAAGCCTCGGCGGGGTGGACCGCGAGCTCCGCGGGCGGCAGCCGGAAGACCAGCCAGCCGCCGCCCGCGTCCACGTGCGGGAAGCGCAGGACGTCGCGGAGGAACGCGCGGTCGGCCTCCGCGTCCCGGCTGTACAGGATGACGTGGGCGCCGTTGATCATGCCCTCACGGTAACCGCGGGCCGCCGCCCCCGCAGGTCGGCCCGGCGGCCGCCGGCTCCTCGGGCGGGCTCGCCCGCGATCGTCGGGAACACCACCGGGACCGCGGCCGAGCGCAAGCAGCGACCGGGCCGTGAACGAGGCCTTCCCATGGATCGGCAGCAGCCGCGAGACTACCGGTGCGGTGTCCGGGCGGGCGGGCCGCACCGCTTCCGGTGCGCCGCCCACGGCCGGTCGGCCACGGCCCGGCGGGAATTCACGGCCGGATCCGCGGAGGGTCCCGGAATTGCGGGCAAGGCCTTTCCGGGGAATTCGGCGACGGTCAAGGCCAGGTCAAGGGCTGGTAGAGGGATCTGTGCGGCCGGGGCGGGATGTGTTGTGGTGGGTTCCGGTGGGGCCCCGGCCGCGGACGGCGCGGACGGGCCGTGACCGGGCGGACGTCGCTGGTGGGCGGCGTAGACGCTCGCACATGGACCTGAGTGCGGCGGCTATGGTTCGCGGGCTCGGGGCGGACTTGAATGGTGCCAGGACGAGGGGCCGCAGGGCTCAGGGCTCGGACGAGCCCCGCGGATCCGCGTCGGACCGGCCGGACGCCCGGTGCCTCCGGCGGTCGGTTCCGTTCGTTCTCCTTCTTTTCTCCGAATGAGGTGGTCGTGATGACGTACGACGGTGCTCTTGATCTTGCGGTCGATGCCGGTGTGGTGCTGGTGGTGGGTGGTACGGGTAAGACGGGTCGGCGGGTGGCGGAGCGGTTGTCGGCGCTGGGGTACGGGGTGCGG
>NZ_JBIALK010000042.1:0-52923 GCF_042873275.1 Kitasatospora sp. NPDC004745
CCGCCCGGGGGGGGGCGTGGCCGGGGGGGTCACCCGGTGCGGGGGGGCTTTGGCTCCCCACCCGGGGGGGGGGGGGGGGCCCGGCGGGGGCCGCCCCCCCCCCCCCCGGGTTGGGGGGGGGGGGGGGGGGGGGCCCGGCTGCCCCCGCAGCCGGCCTGGTGACTGCGTCCTGCTACGCGAGGCCCTCGGCCAGCGCCTTCTCGGTGGCCGCGCGGACGGCCGCCTCGATCTCCGGGGTGAGCGGCTGGCGCGGGGCGCGCACCGGGCCGCCGGGGCGTCCGGCGATGTCCATCGACAGCTTGATGGCCTGGACGAACTCGGTCTTGGAGTCCCAGCGCAGCAGCGAGTGCAGCGACTTGTACAGCGGGAGCGCGGTGTCCAGGTCGTGCGCGACGGCGGCCTTGTAGAGCGCGACGCTGGCCTCGGGCAGCGCGTTCGGGTAGCCGGCGATCCAGCCGACCGCGCCGGCCAGGGCCAGCTCCAGCAGCACGTCGTCGGCGCCGATCAGCAGGTCCAGCCCGGGGGCCAGTTCGGCGATCTCGTAGGCCCGGCGGACGTCGCCGCTGAACTCCTTGACCGCGACGATCGAGCCCTCGCCGTGCAGCTGCGCGAGCAGTGCCGGGACGAGGTCGACCTTGGTGTCGATCGGGTTGTTGTAGGCGACGATCGGCAGGCCGGCCCTGGCGACCTCGGCGTAGTGCGCGCGCACGGAGGCGTGGTCGGCCCGGTAGGCGTTCGGCGGCAGCAGCAGGACGGATCCGGCGCCGGCCTCGGCGGCCTGCTCGGCCCATCGGCGGGACTCGGCGCTGCCGTACGCGGCCACGCCGGGCATGACCCGGGAGCCGTCGCCGGCCGCCTCGACGGCCACCTCGACGACGCGGGCGCGCTCCTCGGCGGTGAGCGTCTGGTACTCGCCCAGCGAGCCGTTGGGGACGACGCCGTCGCAGCCGGACTCGATGAGCCAGCGGACGTGCTCGGCGTAGGCGTCGTAGTCGACGGAGAGGTCCGGGCGCAGCGGGATCGTGGTGGCGACCATGACGCCGCGCCAGGGGCGGGTGGTGTCGTTCGGGGTGATGGACACGGTGAGCTCCTTGGTGAGGTGTGACATTTTATTAGACGGGACGGGCCGGAGACAAGGGTCCCCGGCCCGCGCGTTCGACGACGGGCTACGCGCCGGCCGGGCCGGCCTCTCCCGGATCCCCGCCGGGCCCCGCGGCCAGCTGTGCCAGCGGCACCGGGCAGGCCAGCGGGCGGCGGTCGGCCCCGGGCTCACCCGAGCCGGAGAGGCAGGCCACGGCCGGACCGCACATCCGGCCCTGGCACCACCCCATCCCGGCCCGGGTGAGCAGCTTGACGGTGCGCGGATCGCCCGCGCCCAGCTCGTCCACGGCCTCCCGGACCCGCGCCACCGGGACCTCCTCGCACCGGCAGACCTCGGTCTCCGGCGTCAGCCAGCCGGTCCAGCCGGGGCCGGGGCGGTGCGCCGCGGCCATCAGCTCGGCGAAGTCCCGCAGCCGGGACCGGCGGCGCAGCAGGGCCGGCGCCGGAGCCCGGTCGGCCACGGCGTGCGCGGCGAGTTCGCCCTCGACGATCGCGAGGTCCGCGCCGCCGACGCCGTTGGTCTCGCCCGCCGACCACAGCCCGGGCACGGTGGTGCGCAGCCGGGCGTCGACCCGCAGCGCGACCGCGCCGTCGGGGGCGGTGCGGGTGGCCGCGCCCAGCTCGGTCGCCAGGTCGATCTGCGGCAACAGGCCGTGGCCCACGGCGACGGCGTCGCAGTCGATCCGGCGCCCGGTGCCGGGCACCGGACGCCAGTCGGCGTCCAGCCGCGCCACCGTGACGGCGGTGACCCGGTCGGTCCCGTGCGCCTCGACGACGGCGCTGCGCGGCCGCAGCCGCACGCCGTGGCGCAGCAGCGCGCTCCCGTGCCCGGCGCCCTCGACGAGCTTGGCGGGGACGGCCGCCAGCACGCCGGGGCGCCGGGCGTAGCCGAGGTAGGCGGTGGCCTCGACCACCGCGGGCACCTCGGCCCCGGCGGTGACCAGCGAGGACGCCGCCGCGAGCAGCAGCGGGCCGCTGCCGGCCACCACGATCCGCCGCCCGGGCAGCACCAGCCCGGACTTGAGCATGGCCTGGGCGCCGCCCGCGGTGACCACCCCGGGCAGGGTCCAGCCCGGGAAGGGCAGCTGCCGCTCGTACGCGCCGGTGGCCAGCAGCACGGCGGTGGCCCGGACGGTGGTCCGGTCGGCCGACTCCGGCCCGCACGTGACGTGCACGGCGAAGCCGTCCCCGGTGCGCTCCAGCGCCCACACCTGGTGGCCGGTGCGCAGCCGCACGCGGCCGGCCTCCTGGTGGGCGGCGAGCCGGCCGGCCAGGCCGGTGTAGACCGACCAGCCGTGGTGGAGGCGGTCCGGGCGGGCGGCGCCGAGCCCGGGCGCAGGGTGCCGGTAGTACTGGCCGCCGGTGTCGTGCCCGCCGTCCAGCAGGGCGCAGTGCAGCCCGAGGTCCGCGGCGGTGACGGCGGCGGCGAGGCCGGCCGGCCCGGCGCCGACGACCACGAGGTCGTAGCGCGGGGGCTCCCCGGCAGCGGTGGACCGGTCAGACGGCGAGGTCGGCACGGCCGTTGCCCTCCTGGGTGGTGACGGTGGTGCCGGGCTCGGCGGGGAGCAGGCAGGTGCGCTGGTTGGGGCGGCCGTCGACGGTGGCCAGGCAGTCGAAGCAGGCGCCGATGCCGCAGAACGCCCCGCGGGGGCGGCCACCGATCCGGGTGGTGCGCCAGGCGAGCACGCCGTCGGCCCAGAGCGCGGCGGCGATCGACTGCCCCGGCAGGGCGGGGACGGGCCGGCCGTCGAACTCGATGTGGTGGGCGGGGCCGGGCTCGGCCCCGACCAGTTCGGCGGGGGTGCGGCGGCGCATCGGCGGCTCCTCCGTTTCGGTGGCGTTCGGGTGGTCGGGGAAGGGGGGGCGGGCGTCGGGCCCGGCGCGGCCGCTCACGCGGGCCCGGCCGTACGGGCCGGGCCGCGCGGGCCGGGCGCGGCGCTCAGGCCCCGGCCGCGGACTCCGCCGGGAAGCGGTCCGGCCGGAAGGGCGTGAGGTCCAGCTCCGGCTGCTTGCCGGTCAGCTGTTCGCTGATCAGCAGCCCGGTGGCCGGGGCCAGCCCGATGCCGGCGCCCTCGTGGCCGCAGGCGTGGTACAGCCCGGGCACCCGGGGGTCCGCCCCGACGGCCGGCAGGTGGTCCGGCAGGTACGGCCGGAAGCCGCGGTAGGTGCGCAGCACGGTGACGTCCTCCAGCACCGGGAAGAGTGCGGCGGCCTGCCCGGCGAGCCGCCGCAGCACCTCCTGGGAGAGCGTCCGGTCGAAGCCGACCCGCTCCCGGCTGGCGCCGATCAGCACCGGCCCGCCGGGGGTGCCCTCCACCACGGCGGAGGTCTGCAGGGCGGCCGAGCCGCTGGCGACGTCGGCGACGTAGTCGGCGGCGTAGACCTTGTGCCGGACGATCCGCGGCAGCGGCTCGGTGACCAGCACGAAGCCGCGCCGGGGCATCACCGGCAGGTGCACTCCGGCGAGCCCGGCGAGCTCGCCGCCCCAGGTGCCGGCCGCGTTGACCACGGCGGGGGCGGTGAGCCGGCGCCGGTCGGTGCGCACGCCGCGCACGACGCCGTCCGGCCCGCGGTCGACGGCGGTCACGGTCTCGCCGGTGAGCAGCTCGGCGCCCAGGCGGCGGGCCTCGCGCAGCAGGTGGGCGGCGGCGAGGGCGGGCTGGACCTGGGCGTCCTGCGGGTAGTGGAAGCCGCCGGCCAGGCCGCGGGCGAGGTGGGGCTCCAGCTCGCGCAGCCGCTCGGCGGGGACCTCCTCGGCGGTGACGCCGGCGGCGGTCTGCCCGGCGGCGAAGGCCCGCAGGGCGTCCTGTCCGGCCGGGGTGGCCGAGACGACCACGCCGCCCTTGGGTTCGTACTCCACGGCCGGGCCGAGGTGTTCGGCGAGGTCGCGCCAGAGCCGGGTGCTGAGCAGGGCGAGGTCGAGTTCGGGCCCGGGCTCCTTGTCGGAGACCAGCAGGTTGCCCTCGCCGGCGCCGGTGGTGCCGCCGGCCACCGGCCCGCGGTCGACGACGGCGACGGCGAGCCCGGCGCGGGCGGCGTAGTAGGCGCAGGCGGCGCCGACGACACCGGCGCCGACCACGACGACATCCAGTGGAGGTCTCTGGGTCTTGAGCACGTCAGTAATATGTCACATGCCATCCACCCTGCCAAGACCGCCCCGCCGGAGTCCGCGACCGGCCCGCCGGCCGGCCCCGGGACCTGCCGGATCCGCACCGGAGCCGGGCCGGAACCGCTCCGGACCAGCGCGAAGGCCCCGGCCCGCCGCGTCGGGCGGCGGGCCGGGGCCTCACGGTGCACTACCGGGTCCTGCGGCCCCGGATCAGGTGATGTCGTCGATCTGCTCGCCGCGTGCGGCGGGCACCGGGGCGCTCGCCGTCGGCGCGCTCGACGCCCGGACGGTCTCCACTCCGGCCACCGGCTGCACCGAGAGGTCCAGCTCCGAGGCCTCCTCGTCGCTCAGCCCGGCGTCGGGGTTGCGGCGGGCCTTGCGCCGGTCGTTGAACAGCGCGATCGCCACGGCGATGAAGTACAGCGCCCAGATCGGCGCGGCCAGGGTGAGCATGCTGACCGGGTCGGCGCTCGGCGTCGCGAAGGCCGCGAAGACCGTGATGGCCATGACCATCCCGCGCCACCAGCCGAGCAGCCGCTTCCCGGTGACCATCCCGACGACGTTCAGCATCACCAGCAGCAGCGGGAACTCGAAGGCCAGGCCGAAGACCAGCACCATCCGGGTGGCGATGTCGAGGTAGTCCTCGGGCGGCAGGATCGGCGTGGTGTTGTTCGGGGTGAACGAGATCAGCACGTCGACCGTGGTCGGGAGGACCAGGATCGCGCAGCCCACGCCGGCCAGGAACAGCGGTGCCCCGGCCGCCATGAAGATGATCGAGTACTTCTTCTCGTGCTTGTGCAGACCGGGCGCCACGAAGGCCCACACCTGGTAGAGCCAGATCGGCACGGTCGCGACCACGCCGGCCGTCAGCGAGACCTTGAGCATCCAGGTGAAACCGGCGGTCAGACCGATGTTGGAGACCTGGGCGCACTTCCCGTGGTACTGGCCAGCCGTCTCCGCGGTGCACCGCGGCAGCGGCTTCAGCAGGAAGTCCTCGAGCTGCTTGTGGTAGACCGCGGCGATGATCGTGATGACCACGATCGCCAGGACCGACTTGACCACGCGGTTCCGCAGTTCCCGCAGGTGGTCGGCGAGGGCCATCCGCCCCTCAGGATCCTTGGGCGCGTTCGACGCCTTGGAGAGCTTGCTCAACCCCGGTCCTCAACTCGTGCGTCGAGGCCCGCCGGTCGGCGGGCCTTCGTGGTCGCGTGCGTCACGTGCGCCGCGCTCAGTGCGGGCGGTCGCCGTCGGGCGCGGTGGCCCCCGCGGCCGGCTCGTTCACCGGACGGGCCGTCGCCGACGCCCCGGGGGCGGACTGGATGGTCCGCGCCGCGGCGCCGTCGACCTGCTGGGGCGCGGGCGCCGGGGTGTCCGCGGACTCGCCGTCCGAGCGCATCGCCTTGGCCTCGCTCTTCAGGATCCGCATCGACTGACCGAGCGAACGCGCCAGATCGGGCAGTCGCTTGGCACCGAAGAGCAGGACGGCGAATACCGCGACCACCACGATCGCGGTCATCGAGATGCGCATGTGCGACCACCTTCAGTCATGGCGGCCCGACGGGCCGTCCGCCGCGGATGCTAACCGCTGCGGATGACGCCACGACGACGGCCGCCCGAACAGGACAGCGGCCCCCTTCGCAGGTGCAGGAGCCTCCTGAGAGCGTAACCCGCGCGCCCCCGCACGCAGCAGCCCCCGTACCGCCGACGCTTCCCGCCCCCGCCGGAGCGCGCTACCGGCCCGGTACCGCGGCGGCCAGCTCGCCCGCCGCGTCGGCCAGCGCCCGGGAGGCCGCGTCCACTCCCTCGGCCAGCGCCCGCACGGCCAGCCAGAGCCGGATCGCGAGGACCCCGAGGACCAACAGGCCCGCGGTGGCGAGCAGGACGGCGGCGACGAGCATCCAGGACATGGCCCCACCCTATCGGTGTGCTACCCCTCGGCCGGGACGAGCCGCATCGTGCGGACGCCGGCCCCGGTGAGCGCCGCGACGATCTTCTCCCCGGCGGCCTTGCGCACCGACGCCCCGCAGAGCGGGCAGCCGAAGCTGTAGTGCGCCTGGGCCGGGGTGCGGCCGAAGGTCAGCCGGAACTCCTCGGCCGGCAGCTCCACCTTCTCCCGGCACTCGGAGCAGTACACCTTGAATCTGGTCCCGGGTTCCACCGATCAGGCCCGCCCCTCCCCCTCGGCCGCCGTCCCCTCGTAGGCGGCCAGCGCGGCCAGCGCCGCCGAGCGCGCCTGCCCGGCCAGCTCCGGCGGCGAGACGATCCGGCCGTCCCGGCCCAGCCGCAGCGCCAGCGGGCGCAGCTGCGAGGGGTC
This sequence comes from Kitasatospora sp. NPDC004745, assembly GCF_042873275.1. Taxonomy (NCBI): domain Bacteria; kingdom Bacillati; phylum Actinomycetota; class Actinomycetes; order Kitasatosporales; family Streptomycetaceae; genus Kitasatospora; species Kitasatospora sp. NPDC004745. The sequence goes on from NZ_JBIALK010000042.1 coordinate 6,525, forward strand.
GGCGCTGCGCAGGGTGATCCGCAGCCCGCCGTCCGGCAGCTCCTCGGCCCGGTCGTGGGTGTAGTACTCGGCCACCCAGCGCCCGCCCGAGGAGACCTCGACGACCACCTCGGGGTCGTCGGCGGAGGGGTTGACCAGCCCGCCGCTGAGGTCGCGCGGCTCGCGCCGGGGCGGGTCGGCCGGCACGTCCAGCACCCGGATCTCGGCGACCCGGTCCAGCCGGAACATCCGGTGGTCCTCGGAGGTCCGGCACCAGGCCTCGAGGTAGGTGTGGCCCTCGGTGAGCAGCCGGATCGGGTCGACCTCGCGCTCGGTCATCCCGCCGCGCCCGTGCGAGTAGTAGCGCAGCCAGAGCCGGCGCCCCTCGCTGAGCGCGCGGTCGATGTCGGCGAACACGTGGCCCTCGGCCTCGAAGGTCACGCCGACCCTGGCGCTGCCGGCCGCGCTCTCCCCGGCCGCGTTCTCGATCTTGACGACGGCCCGGGTGAGCGCCTCCCGGTCACCGGCCCGCAGGCCGGGCAGGCCGGCCACCGCACGGGCGGCCACCAGCAGCGCGGTCGCCTCGTCGGCGGCCAGCCGCAGCGGCTGGGCCACGTCGTCGACGTTGTGCCACCAGATCCGCTCGCCGTCGGTGTCGATGTCGAGCAGGTCGCCGCCGCGGAAGCTGGTGCCGCACATCGGCAGCACGTTGAGGTCGCCGATCAGCTCGCGCTCGGAGATCCCGAACGCCCGGGCCACCTCGGCCACCTCGGCGCCGGGCCGCTCGCGCAGGTAGGTGACCAGCGACAGCATCCGCCTGGTCTGGTCGATCGCGTTGCTCATGCGTGGACCCCTTCGGTCACAGCGTCCAGCCCGGCCACGGCCCGCAGCCGGTCGATCACGTCGGCCCGCAGCTCCTCGGGGCCGAGCACCAGCACGTCCGGGCCGAACTCGGCGAGGTCCGCGCCGAGCCCGTTGCCGTACGGGATCTCCAGCTCGTCCCAGCGGTCGTCGACCCGCGTGCTGGCGAGCGCCTTGGTGCGCAGCGGGAAGCCGGCCCCCCGGCGGACCCGGACGGTCGCGGTGGCGGTGGCGCCCTCACCGGCGAACTTGGCGACGGTGGCGCGGACGTCCACGTGCTCGGGCACGGTGCCGAGGAAGGCTCCGCTCCTGGCCCGGACCTTGCCGGTGATCCGGCTGAGCCGGAACACCCGGGCGTCGCCGCGGTCGCGGTCCCAGCCCGCCAGGTACCAGTGCCCGCGCCAGCACTCCAGCGCCCACGGCTCGACGCTGCGCAGCTCGACGGCGGCGGCACCGGCCTTGCGGTACTCGAAGCTGACCGCGCGTCGGTCGCGGGCGGCGGTGAGCAGCGGCTCGAACGCGGCCTCCCGGGCCGGGATCCGCGGCTCCAGGGCGGTGCGGCCCTCGGGCTCGGCGAACGGCACGCCGGCCGCGCGCAGCTTCTGCAGCGCGCCGCTGGCCGCACCGGACATCTTGGCCTGCTGCCAGACCCGGGCGGCCAGGGTCAGCGCGGCCGCCTCCTCGGCGTCCAGCGCGATCTCGGGCAGCCGGTTGCGGTCGGCGCGGGCCAGGTAGCCGAGCTCGCCGTCCAGGGCGTTCTCGTCGACGTCGATCACCAGGCCGAGTTCGCGCAGGTCGTCCTTGTCCCGCTCGAACATCCGGTTGAAGGCGTCCTCGCTGCTGTTCTGCCAGGCCTCGCGGTACGCCTCGATGGATTCCCGCAGCTCCTTCTTGGAGAGCGGACGTCTGGTGTTCATCAGGCACAGGGCGAGATTCATCAGCCGCTCTGCCTTGGCGATCGCCATCGCTGACCCTTCCGGTGTGCCGCGCCGCGCGCGGGGTGTGCCCGCCGGGTGGTCGTCACCCGGCGGGACCGACCGTACCGGTCGCGGTACGCACTGCAAAAGCCGCCTCCGGAAACGCCCGCGGGCCGGGCCCCCGGAGGGGTCCGGCCCACGGTCGTGCCCGGGTCAGACGCCCAGCAGGTCGACCACGAAGATCAGGGTCGAGCCGGCCGGGATGGCCGGGGTCGGCGACTGGTTGCCGTACGCCAGGTGCGGCGGGATGACCAGCTCGCGGCGGCCGCCGACCTTCATGCCGACGACGCCCTGGTCCCAGCCCTTGATGACGCGGCCGCCGCCCAGCGGGAACTGGAAGGCGCTGCCACGGTTCCAGCTGGCGTCGAACTCCTCGCCGGTCGCGAAGGTCACGCCCACGTAGTGGACCTTGACGACCTGGCCCGGCTTGGCCTCCTCGCCGTCACCGACGACGATGTCGCGGATCGTCAGCTCGGTCGGGGCGTCGCCGACCGGGAAGTCGATCTCGGGCTTCTCGTTGAGGCTCACAGTCCCTCTTCTCGTATTCGCTTGCAGTCACGACCAAGCGGCGGGCGCCCGCACCCGGTCCGTTCCCGGACCACGGTACGGGCGCCCGCCGCCCGTCCGGGTCCGGCCACGCGGCCGGACCCGAAGGTCACACGCACACCATTGTCACCCGAAAGTGGATCAGCCCTGACCCGCGTCGAGGATGTCGACCACGAAGACCAGCGGCGCGTTGGCCGGGATGTCGCCCTGGCCCTTGTCGCCGTAGGCCAGCGCGGCCGGGATCACCAGCTCGACCCGGCTGCCGACGGTCTGGCCGACCAAGCCCTGGTCCCAGCCCTGGATGACCTGTCCGCCGCCGACCGGGAAGGAGAACGCCTGGCCCTTGCTGAGCGAGGAGTCGAACATCTTGCCGTCCTTGAACAGCGCGCCGGTGTACTGGACGACGACCTTCTCGCCCTTCTCCACCTTCGGCCCGGTGCCCTTGATCAGCACGTGCGTCTTCAGCTCGGTCGGGTCGGCCGCGCCGGCCACCGGAGTGATGTCCGCAGGCTTCTTGCCGTTGTCCTTGACCTGCGGGAAGTCCGCCGGCGGCGGCGTCACGGTGCCGCTCACCACGGCGTCCGGCGCGTTGGCGTTGCGGATGTCGATCACGAAGATCAGGTCGTCCTTGGGCCCGATCGACATGTCGGACTTGCCCTGGGAGCCGAACGCGGCGGCCGGCGGGGCCACCACGAGGATCCGGCTGCCGGCCTTCTTCCCGAGCACGGCCTGGTCCAGCGCCGGGATCAGCGCGTCGGTGCCGGCCTGGAAGATCTGCTGCTTGCCGTTGTTGTCGTACGAGCTCGGGATGTCCTTGCCCGTGTTCCAGTCCTTGGCGGTGTAGTCCACCGAGGTCCAGGAGTTCTTGTCCACCTTGGCGCCGGTGCCCTCGGACAGCACCTTGACCACGAAGGAGCCGTCGGAGGCCTCGCCGGGCACCTGGATGTCGGCCTTCTTGCCGAAGTCACCGGTGATCGTCGGCAGCACCTTGGCGCTGTCCTTGATCGGCGGCACCGGGTCGGCGGTCGGCGTGGGAGGCGCGCTCTGGGCCGCGTCCGGCTTGGCCGCGGTGTCCGACTTGGAGCCGCCGTCCTTGTTGACCATGTAGAGCGTCACCGCGCTGCCGGCCAGCAGCACGGCCAGCACGGTGCCGAGGATCACGCCCAGGCGGCCCACGCCGGGCGGGTTCTCGTCGTACCCGGCCTCCGAGGTGTCACCCCGGCGCACCGTGGAGGCGAAGATCTGCGGGGTGTCGTCGGTCTTCGTCCCGCCCGTGGCACGCGGCCTGTCGCCGGGCTGCGCCCAGCCGGCCTGCTGCTTCAGGATCGACGGCGGGACGACGATCGACTCGCCGTCCCCCGGAAGCGGGCCGCCGGGGCGCGAGGCGGCCGGGTCACCCGCAGAGCTGTCGTTCGCCGCGGTGCCGGCCCCGCCCGGGCTCGGCGTCTTCTCAGTCATGACTCCCCATCCATCTCGCCACGAGGTCTTCCAGGTCTGCTCCCGGCGTCGTGAGCGCCGGTGTGCCGCCGCACCGTCCGCCCCGGACCTCGGCGCCGGGCGGCACCTGCCACAGTGCGAGGGCAGTATGACAGCTCAGGATGAGGGCGGACGCTTCGGTGTACGAGCGTCCGCCCAAGCGTACGGAATCCTGCGGGGGACTTCCTAGCGCGTCTCTGACAATTCCCGCCGGGCGTGCGACGCGAATGGTTCAGACACGCCCTAAACCGCTTCCAGAATGTCGATCACGAAGACCAGCGTGGAGTTCGCCGGCACCGAGCCCTGCGCCTGGTCCTTGTAGCCGAGCGCGGGCGGCACCACGAGTTCGACCCGGCTGCCGACGGTCTGGCCGACCAGCCCCTTGTCCCAGCCCTCGATGACGCTGCCGGTGCCGATCTGCACGGCCTGGGCGCCGCCGTGGGTCCAGGAGGAGTCGAACTGCTGGCCGTTGCTCCAGAGCACCCCGGTGTACTGCACCACCAGCGTCTGCCCGCTCTTGACCTGCTTGCCCTCACCCTTGATCAGCACCGCCTGCTGCAGGTCGGTGGGCGGCGCCTGCCCGGCCGGGACGGTGATCGTCACCGGGGCCTTGCCGTTGTCCTTGACCTGCGGGAGGGTCGCCGGCGGCTGGGTCATGGCGCCGGACAGCGTGGAGTCCTGCGGCAGGCTCTCCATGATGTCCAGCACGAACACCACGGTGTCGTTCTTGTCGACGCCGAGCTGGGTGCTGCCCTGGTCGCCGAAGGCCGCCGCCGGCGGGGCCACCACCAGCAGCCTGCTGCCGACCTTCTTGCCGATCACGCTCTGGTCGAACGCCGGCACCAGCTGCCCGCTACCCGCCTGGTACAGCTGCAGCTTGCCGCCCGGGTCGTAGGAACTGGGCAGGTCCTTGCCGGTCGTCCAGTCCTTGGCCGTGTAGTTGACCGTCACCCAGTCGCCCTTGTTGACCGTCGACCGCTCGCCCTCGCTGACCGTGTTCACCACGAACTGGCCGCTGGGCTGCTGCCCCTCGGGGATGGTGATGGTGGCCTTGCTGCCGAACCCGCCGCCGGACAGGGTGGGCATCGGGGAGGCCTCGGTCACCGGCGCCGGCACGGTGGGCGGCGCACTGGCCGCGGACGGCGACGCCGGGCCGGCCGCCTTGGGCGAGCTGCTGCAGGCGACGGCCAGCAGCAGCGGCAGGGTGAGAAGCAAACCGGCGGTGCGGCGCACGGTGGTCCTTACTGTCGATCGAGGTCGGCCCTGACTCGACGGACAGCGTATGCCCGGACGGTGTCCGGCCCCGGTAGACACCACCACCGGGGCCGGACACCGCCCTGATCACGACCCGGGGACTACATCCCGGCGATCAGCTTCTCGACGCGCTCGTCCACCGAGCGGAACGGGTCCTTGCAGAGCACCGTGCGCTGCGCCTGGTCGTTCAGCTTCAGGTGCACCCAGTCCACCGTGAAGTCCCGGCGCTGCTCCTGCGCCCGGCGGATGAAGTCCCCGCGCAGCCGGGCCCGGGTGGTCTGCGGCGGGATCGACTTGGCCTCGAAGGTCTTGAGGTCGGTGGTCACCCGCTGCGCCTGGCCCTTGCCCTGGAGCAGGTAGAAGAGGCCGCGACGGCGGTGGATGTCGTGGTAGGCGAGGTCGATCTGGGCCACCCGCGGGTTGGACATGCTCATCTGGTGCTTCTCGCGGTAGCGCTCGATGAGCTTGTACTTCATGATCCAGTCGATCTCGGTGGCCACCCCGTCCAGATTCTCCGTCCGGACGGCCTCCAGGGTGCGGCCCCACAGGTCGAGGACGCGCGCGATGGTGCCGGTGTTGATGCCCTTGCGGTCGGCGAACTCCAGCGCCTTGCTGTAGTACTCCTCCTGGATGTCCAGCGCGCTGGCCTCCCGGCCGTTGGCGAGCCGCACCTGGTGGGTACCGGTGAGGTCGTGGCTGACCTCGCGGATCGCCCGGATCGGGTTCTCCAGGGTGAGGTCGCGCATCACCACGCCCGCCTCGATCAGCCGGAGCACCAGGTCGGTGGCGCCGACCTTGAGCAGCGTCGTGGTCTCGGACATGTTGGAGTCGCCGACGATCACGTGCAGCCGGCGGTAGCGCTCGGCGTCCGCGTGCGGCTCGTCGCGGGTGTTGATGATGGGGCGGGAGCGGGTGGTGGCGGAGCTGACCCCCTCCCAGATGTGCTCGGCGCGCTGGCTGACGCAGTAGACCGCGCCGCGCGGGGTCTGCAGCACCTTGCCCGCGCCGCAGATCAGCTGGCGGGTCACCAGGAACGGGATGAGCACGTCGGCCAGCCGGGAGAACTCGCCGTGCCGGGCCACCAGGTAGTTCTCGTGGCAGCCGTAGGAGTTGCCGGCCGAGTCGGTGTTGTTCTTGAAGAGGTAGACGTCCCCCGCGATGCCCTCCTCGTGCAGCCGGCGCTCGGCGTCGACGAGCAGGCCCTCGAGGATCCGCTCGCCCGCCTTGTCGTGCGTCACCAGCTCGGTCACGTCGTCGCACTCGGGGGTGGCGTACTCGGGGTGGGAACCGACGTCCAGGTACAGCCGGGCGCCGTTGCGCAGGAAGACGTTGCTGCTGCGCCCCCAGGAGACGACCCGGCGGAACAGGTACCTCGCCACCTCGTCCGGCGACAGCCGTCGCTGCCCGCGGAACGTGCAGGTCACGCCGTACTCGTTCTCCAGCCCGAAGATCCGGCGGTCCATGAGCACTCCATTCTGTGTCGGAGCTGTCCGAAACCGCCTCCACGGCGGCCGGGCCGCCGCAGGGGCACCGGAGTCCCGTACGGCCTCCGTCCGGCCGCCGTACGGGACTCCGCAGGCACTGCTACTCCGGCGCGGTGTCCGCCGGGTCGTCCTCGTCGTCCGACTCCGCGGACTGGTCCCCGTCGAGCAGCCGGCCGAGCTGGCCGCCCAGGATGCGCTTGAACTTGCGCTGCTGGAACCGCTGGCGGTCGAGGACCGCGACCTCCAGCTGTTCCGGGGTCAGGGTGCGCGGGCTGCCGCCGTTGGGGTCGCGGGCGAGCGAGTCCACGGCCGCCCGGACCACCTCGGTGAGGCTCATCCCGGCGCGGTGGCGCTGGCCCAGGTAGTTGCCGATCGAGTCGGCGTTGCCGCCGACCACGACGTAGTTCTTCTCGTCGACGATCGAGCCGTCCGGGGTGAGGCGGTAGATCTGGTCCTCGTCCGGGGTCCGGCCGACCTCGGCCACGACCAGTTCGACCTCGTACGGCTTCTCGCCGACCGAGGAGAAGATGGTGCCGAGGGTCTGGGCGTAGACGTTGGCCAGGCCCCGGGCGGTGACGTCGGCCCGGTCGTAGGAGTAGCCGCGCAGGTCGGCGTAGCGGACGCCGCCGATGCGCAGGTTCTCGAACTCGTTGTAGCGGCCGACCGCCGCGAAGGCGATCTTGTCGTAGATCTCGGAGACCTTGTGGAGCGCCCTGGAGGTGTTCTCCGCGACGAAGACGATGCCGTCGGCGTAGGTGAGCACGACCACGCTGCGGCCGCGCGCGATGCCCTTGCGGGCGTACTCCGCGCGGTCCGCCATGGCCTGCTGGGGCGAGACGTAGAACGGTGTCGACACCGGCGGTCGTCCCTTTCCTGAGAGGTGGCTAGAGCAGCGGGGCCTGCGGGCCGTTGGGGTGCGAGAGGCGCTGGTCGGTGATCGAGACGGCGATCGCGGAGACCTCCGGCTCGGTGAGGCGGCGGAAGCCGTCCTCGGTGATCAGCGAGACGATCGGGAAGATCTTGCGGGCGAGGTCGGGGCCGCCGGTGGCGGAGTCGTCGTCGGCCGCGTCGTAGAGCGCCTGGACGACCAGCGTCGAGGCCTGCTCGGCCGTCAGGCCCTCCCGGTAGAGCTTCTTCATCGCGCCCCGGGCGAACACCGAGCCGGAGCCGGTGGCCGCGAAGCCGCGCTCCTCGGAGCGCCCGCCGGTGACGTCGTACCCGAAGATCCGGCCGCGGCGGAGGTCCAGGTCGTAGCCGGCGAACATCGGGACGACGGCGAGGCCCTGCATCGCCATGCCCAGGTTGCCCCGGATCATGGTGGTCAGCCGGTTGGCCTTGCCCTCCAGGGAGAGCGTGGCGCCCTCGATCTTCTCGTAGTGCTCCAGCTCCAGCTGGAACAGCCGGACCATCTCGACCGCGAGGCCGGCGGTGCCGGCGATGCCGACCGCGCTGTACTCGTCGGCGGGGAACACCTTCTCGATGTCGCGCTGGGCGATCACGTTGCCCATGGTGGCGCGGCGGTCACCGGCGATCACCACGCCGCCGTCGAAGATCGCGGCCACGATCGTCGTCCCGTGCGGGGCCTCGACGACGGAGCCCTCGGGGAGCCCCCGGTGGCCGGGGAGCAGCTCCGGCCGGTGCTCGGAGAGGAAGTCGAGGAACGACGACGACCCCGGGGTCAGGAAGGCAGCCGGTAGACGCCCGGTGCCACGAGTGTTGGCTTCCACACGATTCCTTCCAGGTGGGTTGAAGCGCGCGCTGCCCGCACCCTACCCGCCCGACGATCACTGTCCAGGCGGGCCGGGGGCCGGTGCCGGGCGGCCGGGCGGACATCGCCGCCCGGCCGCCCTCGACGGTCGCGACCGTGAATTCCCGATGACCGGGGGGACGGGCTATTGCCCGCCCTTCTGAACGAATCCCCGGACGAAATCCTCGGCATTGGATTCGAGGACCTCGTCGATTTCGTCCAGCACCGCGTCGACGTCGTCGCTCAGCTTTTCCTGGCGCTCCTTGAGGTCGTCGGAATTCTGGGTTTCCGCGGCCTGCTCCTCGACCTCCTCGGAAGAGCGGTTCGCCCGCTGCTGGCCGCCGCCGGTGTCCTTGGTCGCCATTTCCCTCACCCCGCTCGATTCGTCTGGCACGGTTCGGTCGGTGCTTGCTGCACCGACCCTATACACAAGGTGCGACAACCGCTCCCGGTTTGCCGGTGGCGCTTCCTGTCCGACACCCGCTGTCACCCCGGATGATTCCCATTCGGCGGGCGTTCACCCGTGGTGATCGAAAAGTTACCCGCCGGCCAGGACGCGGAGCAGGTCCTCCGCGGTCCGGCAGCGGTCGAGCAGTTCCTTGACGTGGTTGCGGGTACCCCGCAGCGGCTCCAGGGTGGGCACCCGCTGCAGCGAGTCCCGGCCGGGCAGGTCGAAGATCACCGAGTCCCAGGAGGCGGCCGCGACGTGGTCCGCGTACTGCTCGAGGCAGCGGCCGCGGAAGTACGCCCTGGTGTCCTCCGGGGGCTTGGAGACGGCCCGCTCGACCTCGTCCTCGGTGAGCAGCCGCTCGAACCGGCCGCGGGCCACCAGACGGTTGTAGAGGCCCTTCTCGGCCCGCACGTCGCTGTACTGGAGGTCGACCAGGTGCAGCCGCGGGTTGTCCCACTCCAGGGCGTCGCGGCTGCGGTAGCCCTCCAGGATCTCCCGCTTGGCGATCCAGTCCAGCTGCCTGGACAGCGACATCGGGTCGCGCTCCAGCCGGCCCAGGACGTCCTCCCAGCGGGCCAGCACGTCCACGGTCTGCTCGTCGGCATCGGTGCCGAAGCGGTCCTCGACGTACTTGCGGGCCAGCTCGAAGTACTCGAGCTGGAGCTGGACGGCGGTGAGTTTGCGCCCGTTGCGCAGGGTGATCAGGTGCTTGAGCGTCGGGTCGTGGGAGACCCGGTGCAGGGTGCGCACCGGCTGGTCGACGGCGAGGTCGGAGGCGATGAAGGAGTCCTCGATCATCGAGAGGACCAGTGAGGTGGTGCCCAGCTTGAGGTAGGTGGAGATCTCCGAGAGGTTGGCGTCCCCGATGATCACGTGCAGCCGGCGGTACTTCTCGGCGTCGGCGTGCGGCTCGTCGCGGGTGTTGATGATCGGGCGCTTGAGGGTGGTCTCCAGCCCGACCTCGACCTCGAAGTAGTCGGCCCGCTGGCTGATCTGGAAGCCGTGCGCCGAGCCGTCCTGGTGGAGGCCCACCCGGCCGGCGCCGGTGACCACCTGGCGGGAGACGAAGAACGGGGTGAGGTGGCGGACGATGTCGGCGAACGGCGTCGCCCGCTTCATCAGGTAGTTCTCGTGGGTGCCGTAGGAGGCGCCCTTGTTGTCGGTGTTGTTCTTGTACAGGTGGATGTTCTGCCCGTTGGGCAGCTCCAGCGCGCGCTGCGCGGCGGCGGCCATGATCCGCTCGCCCGCCTTGTCCCAGAGCACGGCGTCGCGCGGGTTGGTGACCTCGGGCGAGCTGTACTCGGGGTGCGCGTGGTCCACGTAGAACCGGGCCCCGTTGGTGAGGATGACGTTGGCGAGACCGATGTCCTCGTCGGTCAGCTGGCTGGCGTCCGCCACCTCGCGCGCGAGGTCGAAGCCCCGGGCGTCGCGCAGCGGGTTCTCCTCCTCGAAGTCCCAGCGGGCCCGCCGCGCCCGGTGCATCGCCGCCGCGTACGCGTTGACGATCTGGGACGAGGTGAGCATGGCGTTGGCGTTGGGGTGCCCGGGCACGGAGATCCCGTACTCGGTCTCGATGCCCATCACGCGCCGTACGGTCATGCGGCCCTCCTTGCCCGGTGCCCCGCCCCCCACGGGCGGCGCACGCCGACGTACCGCTGAAACAACACCGGCGCCGGCGTTCTGCCCGCGAACGGTGGGTCGAGCCTAGAACCCGGCACCGACGGGCGGGCCCCGAGACGCGCCGTCCGGCTGCGGGGCCGCGAGGCGCCACAGCCGGACGGGTGCGTGCTGTACCGGGGACCGCCGGGGCGGCCCGGTCACCGCGCGCCTACAGGTACTGGCCCGTGTTGGCGACGGTGTCGATCGAGCGGCCGGACTCGGCGCCCTGCTTCCCGGTGACCAGCGTGCGGATGAAGACGATCCGCTCGCCCTTCTTGCCGGAGATGCGGGCCCAGTCGTCCGGGTTGGTGGTGTTCGGCAGGTCCTCGTTCTCCTTGAACTCGTCCACGCAGGCGGCGAGCAGGTGGGAGACGCGCAGACCGCGCTGACCGTGGTCGAGGAAGTCCTTGATGGCCATCTTCTTCGCGCGGTCGACGATGTTCTGGATCATCGCGCCGGAGTTGAAGTCCTTGAAGTACAGGACCTCCTTGTCACCGTTGGCGTAGGTGACCTCCAGGAACCGGTTCTCCTCGGTCTCGGAGTACATCCGCTCCACGACCGACTGGATCATCGCGGCCACCGTCGCCCCCAGGGAGCCGTCGTGCTCCTTGACGTCGTCCGGGTGGAACGGCAGCGACTCCTTGAGGTACTTGGAGAAGATGTCCTTGGCGGCCTCGGCGTCCGGGCGCTCGATCTTGATCTTGACGTCCAGGCGGCCGGGCCGCAGGATCGCCGGGTCGATCATGTCCTCGCGGTTCGAGGCGCCGATGACGATGACGTTCTCGAGCCCCTCCACGCCGTCGATCTCGGCGAGCAGCTGCGGGACGATGGTGTTCTCCACGTCCGAGCTGACGCCGGAACCGCGGGTGCGGAACAGCGACTCCATCTCGTCGAAGAAGACGATGACGGGCGTGCCCTCGCTCGCCTTCTCCCGGGCCCGCTGGAAGACCAGGCGGATCTGCCGCTCGGTCTCGCCCACGTACTTGTTGAGCAGCTCGGGGCCCTTGATGTTGAGGAAGTAGCTCTTCCCCTGGGGGCGCCCGGTGACCTCGGCGACCTTCTTGGCCAGCGAGTTGGCCACCGCCTTGGCGATCAGCGTCTTGCCGCAGCCGGGCGGGCCGTAGAGCAGCACGCCCTTGGGCGGGCGCAGCTCGTACTCCTTGAAGAGGTCGGCGTGCAGGTACGGCAGCTCGACCGCGTCGCGGATCAGCTCGATCTGGTTGCTCAGGCCGCCGATCTGGCGGTAGTCGATGTCCGGGACCTCCTCGAGGACCAGCTCCTCGACCTCGGCCTTCGGCACGACCTCGTACACGTAGCCGGAGCGGGGCTCCAGCAGGAGGGCGTCCCCCGCCCTGATGGTGGTCTCGCGCAGCGGCTCGGCGAGCCGCACCACCCGCTCCTCGTCGGTGTGGCCGATGACCAGGGCGCGCTCGCCGTCCTCGAGGATCTCCTTGAGGGTGACGATCTCGCCGATGCGCTCGAAGGCCATCGCGTCCACGATGTTGAGGGCCTCGTTGAGCATCACCTCCTGGCCGCGCCGCAGTTCGTCGAGGGCGACGTTCGGGCTGACGTTCACGCGGAGCTTGCGCCCGCCGGTGAAGATGTCGGCGGTGCCGTCCTCGTTGGCCTCGAGGAAGGTGCCGAACCCGGCCGGGGGCTGTGCCAGCCGGTCCACTTCCTCCTTGAGGGCCACGATCTGGTCGCGGGCCTCGCGCAGGGTGGAGGCGAGCCGTTCGTTCTGGGCGGTCACGCCGGCCAGGTTGGTCTGGAGCTCGACGATCCGCTCTTCGAGGATCCTCGAATTGCGCGGCGAGTCGGCGAGCTTGCGGCGCAACACGGCGATTTCCTGCTCGAGGTACGAGAGCTGAGCGGTCTCGTCGGAACCACGAGCGGGCCTGCCGGTGCTGCGGTTGTAGTCGTCATCGTGGGCTGCCACGGTCCTCACCTCCTCCGGGGAGCTGGACGCTTCCAGACCCTACCTGGGACCAGGGGTCCGTAAACCCCTAGATCAAGAAAGATGGAACGGGCGTGTCCGATCTTCGCCCCAGCGTGCTTCCCCTCTGCTAAGGAGATACCCACCGCGCACCACCCAAAGCGGGCCAGATGTATCGTCGAGCGAAGTGATATCCGATCGCGACCGCGGCACCGGGTCCGATCGTTGTACGAATGGCGGGATTGCCCGGAAATAGGGCGACCCGGGACAGAAACGGCAGGGAACCATGTCGGAGACCGAGCAGACGGCGGCGGCCGAGCAGCTGGAGGTGTGGATCGACCAGGACCTGTGCACCGGCGACGGCATCTGCGTGCAGTACGCGCCGGAGGTCTTCGAGCTCGACATCGACGGCCTGGCGTACGTGAAGGGGCCGGACGACGAGCTCCGCCAGCAGCCCGGGGACAGCGCCCCGGTGCCGCTGACGCTCCTTCAGGACGTGGTGGACTCGGCGAAGGACTGCCCCGGCGACTGCATCCACGTGCGCCGGGCGTCCGACCTGGTCGAGGTGTACGGGCCGGACGCGGAGTAGCGCCCGGGGCGGGCGCGCGCCCGCATCAGGTCAGACTCACCGGGGCGGCGGTCTGGGAGCGTTCCCAGCCGCCGCCCTTGCGCGTCCAGGTGAGGTCGAGTGAGATGTCGGGGCGGAAGCGCGGCACGTCCTCGCTCGAATACCCCTGCGCGTGGCCGGTGATGGCGCCGTCGGACCGCAACGCCAGCCGGCCGACGGTGAGGTTCTCGCGCTCGGAGAGCAGGGTGCTCACCACCACCGGGCGGTCGCCCGGGCCGAAGCCGAGCAGGTAGACGGCGTCCGGCGGGGTGCCGTTGGCCGCGTCGCAGTGAGCGGCGACGACGGTGCCGGGGCGGCCGTCACCGAGCACGGCGGGCATGCTGAGCACCGCCTTCACCGGGAAGGGGCCGCAGTCGAGCGGCAGTTGGGCCGCGGCCGGGTCGGGGGCGGCGCTCGCGCCGAGTGCCCTGGGGGCGCCGTGGAGGGGCACCGGGCTGCCCGAGGCCGGCCCGGCCGCGAGCCCGGCGGCCACCACCGCGCCGCAGCCGGCCAGGGCCAGCGCCCAGTGCCAGGGGGCGGTTCGCGCGTGCCCGGGCCGGCTGCCGCCCCGCGGTGTCGTCTGCTCTCCAGCCGTCGTCCCGACCGCGGTCTCCACCAGGCGTCCCCTCCAGTGGTCTGTGTGAGCGAGCATCGTCCCACACGGGGCGGGCCGGCGGAGGGCTCGGGTGTACGGAGACGGCGAAGGGGTGGTACGCGTTTCGCGCACCACCCCTTCGCGGGTCGGTCGTCGGTTCAGCCGAGGTCGGGCTGCCCGGCCTCGGCGCGGGCGGCGGCACGGGCCGCGGCGCGCTCCTGGAGGGTCGGCTCGGGGGAGCCGTTGTCGTAGTCCTCGCCGTACGCGCCCTTGGCCGGGCGGCGGCGGCGCAGCGGCGGCTCGACGCCGTCGGCGAGCCGGCGGGCGGTGAGCAGGAAGCCGGTGTGGCCGATCATCCGGTGGTCCGGGCGGACGGCCAGGCCCTCCAGGTGCCAGGTGCGGACCATGGTCTCCCAGGCCTGCGGCTCGGTGAAGGTGCCGTGCTCGCGCAGCGCCTCGACGGTCTTGGACATCTGCGTGGTGGTGGCCACGTAGCAGCAGATGAGGCCGCCGGGGACGAGCGCCTTGGACGCGACGTCCAGGCACTCCCAGGGGGCGAGCATGTCGAGGATGACGCGGTCGACGTCGGTCTCGACCAGGTTGTCCTGGAGGTCGCCGACGGTGAGCTTCCACGCCGGGTGCGGCCCGCCGAAGTAGCGCTCGACGTTGCCCTTGGCGATGTCGGCGAAGTCCTGGCGGCGCTCGTACGAGGCCAGCATCCCGGTGTCGCCGACGGCGCGCAGCAGGTAGCTGGAGAGCGCTCCGGAGCCGACGCCGGCCTCGACGACGCGGGCGCCGGCGAAGATGTCGGCCATCGCCAGGATCTGCCCCGCGTCCTTGGGGTAGATCACGGCGGCGCCGCGGGGCATGGACAGGACGTAGTCGGGGAGCAGGGGGCGCAGCGCGAGGTACGGGACGTTCCCCGTGGTGCGCACGACCGTGCCCTCGGGGGCGCCGATCAGCTCGTCGTGCGGGAACGCACCCTTGTGGGTGTGGAACTGGTTCCCGGCCTGGAGCGTGAACGTGTAGTGGCGGCCCTTGGGGTCGGTCAGCTGGACCTGGTCCCCGACCTGGAAGGGCCCGCGTCGGCGGGTGGCACCGGTCGGTTCGGACATGCCGACAATCCTAAGGGAAGCGGACGGCCCCGCCTGACCGGGGTGATCACCGGCGGCCTCCGGGGCGTGGCGCCGGGCGCCGTCAGCGCCCCGTGACGGCCGCGGTCAGGCGCTGCTCGATGTCGGTGAGCGCGACGACCCCGTAGACCCGGCCGTCCGCCTCGACCACCAGGTACTCGCCGGACGGGGTGGCCTGGACGGCGCGCAGCAGGTCCTCGCCGCCGAGGTCGGCGTCCAGCCGCAGCCCGGGTTCGAGGTCGCGGGCGAGCGGGCCGACGGCGACCCACGGGCGGCGGTGCTCGGGCACCGCGCGGACGGCGGACTCCCGGACGACGGCGATCGGCTCGCCCCGCCCGTCCACCACGACCACCGCACCGGCCTGGGCCTCCCGGGCGCGGCGCAGCGCCTCGCCGAGCGGGGTGTCGGCGGTGACCTCGACGGCGCGGCGGGCGAGGTCGCGCAGCCGCAGCCCCGGCAGCACCTCCTTGAGCCGGGCGTTGCGCAGACTGGCGGTGGCGCCGTTCCAGATGATCGCGGCGAGGACGGCGGCCAGCACCGCGTCCACCAGGGTGTCGGTGGTGCTGCGCTCGATCCCGCGGGCGGAGCTGACCAGCGGCAGCCCGATCAGCACGGCGACGGCCAGCCCCCGGCCGACCCAGGCGGCCGCGACCGTGCCGGTCATCGCCCGGCCGCTGACCGCCCAGACGACGGCCCGCAGCATCCGGCCGCCGTCCAGCGGCAGGCCCGGCAGCAGGTTGAAGGCCGCGACGACCAGGTTGGAGACCATCAGGCCGGCGAGCAGCACCCCCGGCACGGTGGAGGCGTCCACGGCCCGCAGCGCGAGGTAGAAGACGCCGCCGAGCGCCAGGGAGAGCAGCGGCCCGACGAAGGCCAGCCAGAACTCCCGCCAGGGGCTCTCGGCCTCGTTCTCGATCTCCGACACCCCGCCGAAGAACTGCAGCTGGATCCGGCGCACACCGAGGCGGTAGCGCAGTGCGACCAGCGTGTGGGCGAGCTCGTGCACCAGGACGGAGGCGTAGAACGCCACCGCGAAGGTGAAGGCGAGCAGGTATCGGGGCGCGCCGCCGAGGTCCGGCAGGACGTCCCCGAGCTGGCCGCCGAACACCCAGGTGATCAGAGCGGCGATGACGAACCAGGAGGGCGTGACGTAGACGGGCACGCCGAAGGGGCGGCCCATCAGGATGCCGCCGCCGCGCTCGGGCGGCTGGGGCGGGCGCCCGGCCCCGCGGCCGTCGTCGTCGCCGTGCGGTGGCTGGTCGGAGGTCTGCTGCCCCCTGCTGTCGCTCACCGTGATCCCTTCGGTCGTCTGCCCCGTCGTGCCCCGGTGCGCCCACGCTACGTGATCTCGGCCGCCCGGAGCCGTGCGCCCCTCTGTCGGTGTTCATACCCACTGCGCCGGGCGGTGTGGCAGCCCGGTGGCAGCGGGATGACAGCGAAGGGCAATAGGGTCGGGGGCATGCAGCAGACCGACACCACCAGCGCCGCCGGGGCACCGGCGCGCCCGGCGGCGCCCCCGACCGGCCTGTCCCCGTCCCGTGCGGGGGACTTCCTCACCTGTCCCCTGCTGTACCGGCTGCGGGTGATCGACCGGCTGCCCGAGCCGCCCAGCGCGGCGGCGACCCGGGGCACCCTGGTGCACGCGGTGCTGGAGCGGCTGTTCGACAGCCCGGCGGGCGAGCGGACCCCGGAGCGGGCCCTGGGCCTGCTGCGCCCGCAGTGGGAGCGGCTGCTCGGCGAGCGCCCGGAGCTGGCCTCGCTCTTCCCGGGGGATCCGGACGGCGCGGCGCTCACCCGCTGGCTGGCGGACGCCGAGAAGCTGGTCGGGCAGTGGTTCCGGCTGGAGGACCCGACCCGGCTGCACCCGGTGGAGCGCGAGCTGTACGTGGAGACGGCACTGGAGTCGGGGCTGCTGCTGCGCGGCTACATCGACCGGGTGGACGTCGCCCCGACCGGCGAGGTCCGCCTGGTGGACTACAAGACCGGCCGGGCGCCCTCGCGGGACTTCGAGGGCAAGGCGATGTTCCAGATGAAGTTCTACGCGCTGGTGGTGTGGCGCTGGAAGGGCGTGATCCCCAGGCGCCTCCAGCTGGTCTACCTGGGCGGCGGCGGGGACGTGGTCAGCTACGACCCGGACGAGGCCGACCTGCTCGCGGTGGAGCGCAAGCTGCTGGCGCTCTGGGAGCGGATCACCCTCGCGGTGGCGACCGGGGACTTCCCCGCGACCCGCAACCGCCTCTGCGACTGGTGCGACCACCAGGCCAGCTGTCCGGAGTTCGGCGGCACTCCCCCGCCGTACCCGCTGCCGCTGGCCCGTACGTCTGACGAAGACGATCCCACGGGGGATCCGATGAGCAAGGAGTCCTAGGTGACGATCCGAGTGTTGCTGGTCGACGACCAGCCGCTGCTTCGCACCGGTTTCCGGATGATCCTGGAGGCCGAGTCCGACCTGGTGGTGGTCGGTGAGGCCGGCGACGGTCAGCAGGCGCTGGACCAGGTCCGCGCGCTGCAGCCCGACGTGGTGCTGATGGACATCCGGATGCCCAGGATGGACGGCGTGGAGGCCACCCGCCGGATCGCCGGCCCGGGCCGGGACGGCCCGGCCAAGGTCCTGGTGCTGACCACCTTCGACCTGGACGAGTACGTGGTGGAGGCGCTGCGCGCGGGCGCCAGCGGGTTCCTGCTGAAGGACGTCCCGGCGGAGGAGCTGGTCCAGGCGATCCGGGTGGTGGCGGACGGCGCGGCGATGCTGGCGCCGAGCATCACCCGGCGGCTGCTGGACATGTACGCCACCAAGCTGCCCTCCGGCGAGGAGGCGCCGCCGCAGGCGCTGAGCGCGCTGACCGAGCGCGAGCTCGAGGTGCTGAAGCTGGTGGCCCGCGGGCTGTCGAACGCGGAGATCGCGGCCGAGCTGTTCGTCAGCGAGACCACGGTGAAGACGCATGTGGGCCACGTGCTGACCAAGCTCCAGCTGCGCGACCGGGTGCAGGCGGCGGTGTACGCCTACGAGAGCGGGCTGGTGCGTCCGGGCGCCCTCTGAGGCCGGTACGACGGTGGCCCGTCCGCCTCCCCCGGGTCCGGGAGGAGGTGGACGGGCCACCGTCGTGCGGAGGGGGTCCCGGTCGCCCGGTGCCGCCCCCGTCGGCTACTTGCCGCCGACCCGGCCGATGTCCCAGAAGCGGAACACGCCGGTGGTGTCGACGGTCGACTCGACACCGGTGATGTACGAGCGGGCCGCGTAGAAGGCCTTGTTCTGGAACAGCGGGATGAGCGGCACGTTCTCGGCGGCTATCTGCTGGATCTGGGCGTAGCCGGAGGCCGCGGCGCTGCGGTCGGCCTGCTTCACGCCGTCCGGCACCAGGCGCTGGCTGATCCGCGGGTCGTCCCAGCCGGTGTGGTACGCGCCGCCCTGGACGAGCAGCGGGGCGATGTAGTTGTCGGCGTCCGGGTAGTCGGCGAACCAGCCGACGATGTACGCCTGGTACTTGCCGTCCGCCCAGCCCTTCTTGAAGGCGTCCCAGTCGGCCTCCTGCTGGACCGTCACCTGGAAGAGGCCGCCGGCCTCCAGCTGCTTCTTGAGCATCTCGGGCTCGGCGCTCTCGGCCCGCGAGCGCGACCAGGTGAGGCTGATCTTGACCGGGGTCTGGACCTTGGCGTCGGTGAGGATCTTCTTGGCCTTGGCCACGTCCTGGTCGCCGTAGCGGTCGAAGTAGGCGGTGGTGTGGCCGACCACGCCGGCCGGGACCAGCGCGTACAGCGGCTGGACGGTGCGGGCGAAGACGTCGCGGGCGAGCGCCTTGCGGTCGAGCAGCTGCGCGGCGGCCTGACGGACGGCGACGTTGCCGGTGACCGGGTCCTTGGTGTTGAAGACCATCGAGCGGGTGTCGTTGCTGTCGCCCTCGACGACCTGCAGGTCGGTCTTGCCGCCCTGCTGGTCGGCGTGGATCTGGGCGGCGGTGTTCGGCTCGAGGCTGTTGTCGGTGAGGTCGACGTCGCCCTTGTCGAGCGCGGTCTTCAGGTCCGCGGCCTTGTCGTAGTACCGCACGGTGAACTTGCTGTTCCGCAGCTTGGCGTCGCCGTTGTACTTGTCGTTGGGCACCAGGACGACCTTGCCCAGCTGCTTGCCGGCGTCGCCGCTGCCCAGGGCCGCGAGCGAGTCGACGCGGTACGGGCCGGAGCCGACCACCTTGTCGTTGGAGAGCGCCTTGTCGGCGGGGAACACCTGGTGGTCGACGATGGCGCCGGCCGGGCTGGCCAGCTTGGCCGGCAGGGTGGCGTCCGGGGCGGTGAGGTGGAAGATCACCTCGTTGTCGCCCTTGGCCTCGACGCTCTTGATCGAGGTGAGCAGGTCGGACGGGCCGTTCTCGTCGCTGATCTTCTTGGTGCGCTCGATCGAGAACACCACGTCGGCGGCGGTCAGCGGGTGGCCGTTGGAGAACTTCAGGCCGGGCCGCAGCGTGCAGTGGTACTGGGCGGCGTCGCCGCTGGTGAACTCGCAGGACTGGGCGGCGTCCGGCGAGGGCGCGCTGGAGGCGGCCGGGAAGGCGAGCAGCGACTGGAAGGTGTTGCGCAGCACCAGCCAGGAGCCGGAGTCGTAGGCGATGGCCGGGTCCAGCGAGCTGGTGAGCTGGCTGGTGCCCATGGTGACCGACTTGCCGCTGTCCCCCTTGACGGCGTCGGTGACCGATCCGCAGCCGGCCACCGTCACGGCGACCAGACCGGCGCAGCCGAGTGCTGCCAGGCGTTCAGCTGAAGTTCTCACGGGGCGCGTCCTTCTGGGTGCGGTCCGGCGGGGGCCGGTGGCCCGCGCCGAGGACGCCCCAGGGTGCGGGGGCGCGTGCGCGGACCGGGCGCCCGGACGACCGCGCGCAGGACGGGGTTGCCCGTCGTCGGCGGCGGCAGGGCGCGTGGGGAGGGGAACGAACCCGAGTAGCGTGCCATATCGAACACGCACGACCGATACCCGTGCAGATGACGTTTGGGACACGGCGGTTGAGGGCAGCGCGTTGCACCCGACGAGTTGTCAGGCAATGCCCGATTTCTCCCCGGGCCACCGCCGCCGACAGCCGGGCGGGAGTGCTTACCCGCGAGTAGCCCCACCCTGCAATGAGATGACAATCACACTCGCGAGGCCACCAGCGAGCGGAGCAGTTCAAGATCGACCCGCTCCAGCGAGGGCAGCACCAGCCGGCCGGGAGCCGGCTCGATCGGCGCCACCGAGGGCACCGCGATCACCGGGCAGCCGGCCGCCTCGGCCGCCCGCACCCCGGTCGGCGCGTCCTCGACCACCACGCAGCGGGCCGGCTCCGCGCCCAGCCGGCGGGCCGCCTCCAGGTACGGGTCCGGGTGCGGCTTGGTGCGCGGCACCTCGTCCCCGGCGACCGTGAAGGCGAAGTGCCGCTCCCCGAGCGAGCGCAGCACGATGTCGACCACGTGCCGGTGCGAGGCGGTCACCAGCACCGCCGGGATCCCGTGCGCGGCAAGGGTGTTGAGGAGCCGCTCGGCGCCCGGCATGAGTGGCACGCCGCCGGCCAGCAGGTCGACGAAGCGCTGGTTGATCAGTACGGTGAGGTCGGCCGGCGCGAGGTCCACCCCGGTGGTGCCGACCAGGTAGTCGATCACCCGGGTCATCGGCCCGCCGACCACCTGGGCCCGGTCCTGCTCGGTCAGCGCGTGGCCCAGCTCGGCGAAGAGCGTGACCTCGGCCTGCCACCAGAAGTCCTCGGTGTCCACCAGCGTCCCGTCCATGTCCAGCAGCACCGCCTGCAGGCCGCGGCCGTCCCCGTGGTCGAGGACCCGGGCGGCGGTGGAGATGGTGGTCATGGTGGGAGTCCTTCCGTCGGTCCCCCGGGGCCGCCGGGCGGCCCCTGGGGATGGCACGGGCCGGCCCGCTGGTGAGCGGACCGGCCCGTTCAGGATCATCAAGGATACGCCCGGTCCGCCCGGAGGGAGCGAACGCGGCGGGGCGTTCGGGTTACCGGGCGTTGAAGTACTTCGCCTCCGGGTGGTGGATCACGATCGCGTCGGTGGACTGCTCCGGGTGCAGCTGGAACTCCTCGGAGAGCACCACGCCGATCCGCTCGGGCTTGAGCAGCTCGGCGATCTTGGCGCGGTCCTCCAGCTCGGGGCAGGCCCCGTAGCCGAGCGAGAAGCGGGCGCCCCGGTACTTGAGGGCGAACATGTCCTTGACGTCCTGCGGGTCCTCGCCGGAGAAGCCCAGCTCGTAGCGGACCCGGGCGTGCCAGAACTCGGCCAGCGCCTCGGCCAGCTGCACGGAGAGGCCGTGCAGCTCCAGGTAGTCGCGGTAGGAGTTCTCGGCGAACAGCTCGTTGGCCGCCTCCGAGATCCGGTTGCCCATGGTGACCACCTGCAGGCCGACCACGTCCCGCGCCCCGGACTCCTCCGGGCGGAAGAAGTCCGCCAGGCAGAGCCTGCGCCCGCGCCGCTGGCGGGGGAAGGTGAAGCGGGTCCGCTCGGTGCCGTCCTCGTGGAAGACGATCAGGTCGTCGCCCTTGGAGTTCGCCGGGTAGTAGCCGTAGACCACGGCCGCCTCCAGCCAGCCCTCGGTCTGCAGCCGGTCCAGCCACATCCGCAGCCGCGGCCGGCCCTCGGTCTCCACCAGCTCCTCGTAGGAGGGGCCGTCGCCGCTGCGGGCCGCCTTCAGGCCCCACTGGCCCTTGAACAGCGCGTCCTCGTCCAGCCAGGAGGCGTAGTCGGCGAACGGCACGCCCTTGACGATCCGGTCGCCCCAGAACGGCGGGACGGGCACGGTGTTGTCGACGGTGACGTCCGAGCGGACCTGGCCGAGGTTGACCTCCGGCTCCTCCTCCACCTCGACCCGGGCGTGCCGGCGCTGCTTGAGCTCCGGCAGGGTCGCGCCCGGCACCCCGCGCTTGACCGCGATCAGCGCGTCCATCAGCCGCAGGCCCTCGAAGGCGTCCCGGGCGTAGCGGACCTCGCCCTCGTAGATCTCGTGCAGGTCCTGCTCGACGTAGGCGCGGGTCAGGGCGGCACCGCCCAGGATCACCGGGTAGCTCGCGGCCAGCTTGCGCTGGTTGAGCTCCTCCAGGTTCTCCTTCATGATCACGGTGGACTTCACCAGCAGGCCGGACATCCCGATGACGTCCGCCTTGTGCTCCTGCGCGGCGTCCAGGATCGCCGAGACCGGCTGCTTGATGCCCAGGTTGACCACGTTGTAGCCGTTGTTGGACAGGATGATGTCGACCAGGTTCTTGCCGATGTCGTGGACGTCGCCCTTGACGGTGGCCAGCACGATGGTGCCCTTGCCCTCGCTGTCGGACTTCTCCATGTGCGGCTCCAGGTGGGCCACCGCGGTCTTCATCACCTCGGCGGACTGGAGCACGAACGGCAGCTGCATCTGGCCGGAGCCGAAGAGCTCGCCGACCACCTTCATGCCGGCCAGCAGGGTCTCGTTGATGATCTCCAGCGCGGGGCGCCCGGCCAGCGCCTCGTCCAGGTCGGCCTCCAGGCCGTTGCGCTCGCCGTCGATGATCCGGCGCTGCAGCCGCTCGTCCAGCGGCAGCGCGGCCAGCTCCTCCGCCTTGGAGGCCTTGACCGAGGCCGAGGAGACCCCCTCGAACAGCTCCAGCAGCCGCTGCAGCGGGTCGTAGCCGTCCCGGCGGCGGTCGTAGACCAGGTCGAGGGCGGCCTCGCGCTGGTCCTCGGGGATCCGGGAGATCGGCAGGATCTTGGAGGCGTGCACGATCGCCGAGTCCAGACCGGCCTCCACGCACTCGTGCAGGAAGACCGAGTTCAGCACCACGCGCGCGGCCGGGTTGAGGCCGAAGGAGATGTTGGACAGGCCCAGGGTGGTCTGCACGGCCGGGTGGCGGCGCTTGAGCTCGCGGATCGCCTCGATGGTCTCGATGCCGTCCCGGCGGGACTCCTCCTGGCCGGTGGCCAGGGTGAAGGTCAGGCAGTCGACCAGGATCGAGCCCTCGTCCACGCCGTAGTCGGCGGTCAGCTCGGCGATCAGCCGCTCGGCGATCTCGACCTTGGTGCCGGCGGTGCGGGCCTGGCCCTCCTCGTCGATGGTCAGCGCGATCAGGCCGGCGCCGTGCTCGCGGGCCAGCGAGGCGATCCGGCCGAAGCGGGAGTCCGGGGCGTTGCCGTCCTCGTAGTTGACCGAGTTGAGCACCGCGCGGCCGCCGAGCGCCTCCAGGCCGGCCCGCAGCACGTCCGGCTCGGTGGAGTCCAGCACGATCGGCAGGGTGGAGGCGGTGGCCAGCCGGCCGGCGATCTCCCGCATGTCGGCGACGCCGTCGCGGCCGACGTAGTCGACGCACAGGTCCAGCAGGTGGGAGCCGTCCCGGATCTGCTCGCGGGCGATCTCCACGCAGGCCTGCCAGTCGCCGGCCAGCATCGACTCGCGGAACTTCTTCGAGCCGTTGGCGTTGGTGCGCTCGCCGATCGCCAGGTAGGAGGTGTCCTGGCGGAACGGCACCGCCTGGTACAGCGAGGCCGCCGAGGGCTCCGGCTGCGGGGTGCGCGGCGAGATCGGGCGGCCCTGCACCCGCTCGACCACCTGGCGCAGGTGCTCGGGCGTGGTGCCGCAGCAGCCGCCGACCAGCGAGAGGCCGTACTCCCGGGTGAACACGTCGTGCGCGTCGGCCAGTTCGGCCGGGGAGAGCGGGTAGTGGGCGCCGTCCTTGCCGAGCACCGGCAGGCCCGCGTTCGGCATGCAGGACAGGCCGATCCGGGCGTTCTTGGCCAGGTAGCGCAGGTGCTCGCTCATCTCGGCCGGGCCGGTGGCGCAGTTGAGGCCGATGTAGTCGACGCCGAGCGGCTCCAGGGCCGTCAGCGCGGCGCCGATCTCGGAGCCGAGCAGCATGGTGCCGGTGGTCTCCACCGTCACCTGGACCAGCACCGGCAGGTCCAGCCCGGCCTCGGCGAGGGCGCGCTTGGAGCCGAGGATGGCGGCCTTGGTCTGCAGCAGGTCCTGGCTGGTCTCGACCAGCAGCGCGTCGGCGCCGCCGGCGATCAGGCCGGCCGCGTTCTGCTGGAAGCCGTCGCGCAGCGTCCCGTACGGGGCGTGGCCGAGGGTCGGCAGCTTGGTGCCGGGGCCGATCGAGCCGAGCACCCAGCGGGTGCGGCCGTCGACGGCGGAGTGGGCGTCGGCGACCTCGCGGGCGATCCGGGCACCGGCCTCGGACAGCTCGAAGATGCGCTCCGGGATGTCGTACTCGCCGAGCGCGGAGAAGTTGGCGCCGAAGGTGTTGGTCTCGACGCAGTCCACGCCCACCGCGAAGTAGGCCTCGTGGACGGAGCGGACGATGTCGGGCCGGGTGAGGTTGAGGACCTCGTTGCAGCCCTCCAGGTTCTGGAAGTCCTCCAGCGTCGGGTCCTGCGCCTGGAGCATGGTGCCCATCGCACCGTCGGCGACCACCACGCGGGTGGCGAGCGCCTCACGCAACGCGTTCGCGCGGCTCTGCTGAGTGATGGACGGGTCGGCTGCAGTGGCCATGGGGCTTCTCCCTGGTGCGACGGCTGTCGGCTTTGCGTCCCGCTGACTCGGGCACGCACCTGGCCAGGGTATCCGCCTCTCGCCCCGGCCTGCGGTGGCATTCCGTATCCTGAGCGTTCGACCGCAAGGGGGGAGCAACCGCGTGGCCCGATTCCGGACCCGCGCGCGGCAGGTCGGCGGGGCCCTGGCGGCCCCCTGGCGAGCGCTGCGCGACCGCTGGCGAGCCTGGTCCCGGTGGCGCCGGGCCCTGCTGGTGCTGGCCCTGGCCGCGGCCGTACCGGTCGCCGCACTGGGCTCGTTGTTCGTCGCGATCCGGTTGCACTACACGGGTGAACCGGCACCCGAAGCGCGCACCCGGGGGCGGGACGCCGTCTGGCTCGGGCACGCCTGGGTGGACGGCCGCAAGACCGACGCGGACGTCGCCGCACTGGTCCGGCGGCTGGCCGGCACCGGCGTGCACGACCTGTACGTCCACACCGGCCCGCTGGAGCACGACGGCTCGCTGCCGCCGTCCGCCCACCCCGCGGCCCGCTGGTTCACCGGGGCGGTGCACGCCGCGCTGCCGGAGATCCGGCTGCAGGGCTGGCTGGGCGACGAGGTGAAGCCGGAGAAGGACGCCCTGGACCTGGACGACGCCCCCACCCGGGACCGCGTCACCGCGTCCGCCCGGCAGGTGCTGGACCTCGGCTTCGACGGCGTGCACTTCGACATGGAACCGATCCGGCCCGGTACGGCCGGCTGGCTGACGCTGCTCGACCAGGTCCACCCGGTGACGGCCGCCCGCGGCGCCCGGCTGTCCGTGGCCGCGCCGCAGATCGACCCGGTGCCGGGGCTGCACACCGCGGGCATCCTGCTCAGCGGCCACGGCAAGTGGTGGGACCGCGCCTACTTCGCCGAGACGGCCCGCCGGGTCGACCAGATCGCCGTGATGACGTACGACTCCTCGATGCCGACCGAGCCGCTGTTCGGGGGCTACGCCGCGCTGCAGACCGAGCTGGCGCTGGAGGCCACCCCGCCGGACGTCGACCTGCTGATGGGCCTGCCGTTCTTCTGGGACGACAAGTGGGGCCACTGGGGTGACGCCGAGACCGTCTCCGCCGCCGTCCGCGGGGTGCGGCTGGGCCTGAGCCGCGAGGACCCGGAGCGGCGGAACTTCGGCGTCGCGCTGTACGTGGACTTCGCCGCCACCCCCGAGCACTGGGCCGCCTACCGGCGCGGGTGGGTCGAGGTCTGAGCCGCGGCCGGCGGTGCCGGGCCCCGAGCACGGCCTAGGGCGTGTCTTTCGGATCACGTCGGATCAGCGGGCGTCGTTGGGGTGCGTGCATCGGCGGCGCCGAGGAGGGAGTCCATGCGGTGGGGGCACCTCCCGGCCGCCAGGCTGGGGGCCATCGGCGACTGACGAGAAGCCGGCGTGGGGGTACCCCCGGCCGAAGGCTGGGGGAGTGCGTGCCCCGGCGGCGACCGCCTGGCGTGATCCGAAAGACACGCCCTAGCCGGCCAGGCGGTGGGCGAGGGCGCCCAGGTAGCGGTGGACGGTGGCGTCCTCGCCGGTCAGGTAGTGCGAGACCGCCCGGTGCACGGGCCGGCGGACCTCGCCGCGCTCGGTGACGGTCAGCGAGCAGCCCCGGCCGGCCGGGGTCAGCTCGTACGTCCAGGTCCCGCCGTAGGGCAGGTCGGGGTCGGCGATGCCGGTCACCAGGCGGTGCGGGGCCTCGCTCGCCACCACCTCGTACGTGGTGTGCCCGTGCCGGTCGTACTCGCGCCAGCGGGCCCGGCCGCCGGCCGCGGCGGGCAGCCGTTCCACGTGGGTGAGGCCGGGACGCCAGGCCGGGTAGAGGTCGATGTCGGTGAGCACCTGCCACACCGCGCCGGGCGGCTGGGCCAGCTCCAGCCCGCCCTCGGTGACGTGCTCCACCGGCAGTCGCCGGCCGGCCCGGTCCGCCGCCAGCACCGCGGCCGCGACGGCCGCCACCGCGCCGCCCGCACCGATCCACAGCCATCGGTTCATCGGTCCGGCCCCTTCCGCCCGCGCCGCCCGCCCCCCCGTCCGCCAGCCCCCGTCCGTCCATCATCCCGCCACCGGGCCCGCGGGGCGCGCCGTCGCGCCGGGTGGCCGCCCGGCGACCGTCCGCGCCCGCCCCGGAGTGCTGACGGGCCGTCAGTGGAGGCGGTCCGGATATCCGCTGGATCGCGGCGGTCCGCTCCCCCAGACTGTCCCGGTGCCCGGCCGCGGTGCGCATCAAAGCCCGTAGGCTGGGCAGGTAGGGACCATGGAGCGAGGCGTTCCATGGGTGACGAGAGGTTCGACAGTCGGCAGCCGACCCGTCGGCGCCCCGGCAGGCCAGCCGAGGCGGCGCCGGTCCGACCGCCGACCGGAGGGAGACGCTGGGTGATCGAGCTGGAAGATGTTCCCGAGTTGATCGACCCGGTGATGGTCTGCGCCTTCGAGGGCTGGAACGACGCGGGCGACGCCGCCTCCGCGGCTCTGGCCCATCTCGACGAGACCTGGGGCGGCAAGGTGTTCGCCGCCCTGGACGCGGAGGACTACTACGACTTCCAGGTCAACCGGCCCACGGTCTGGCTGGACGGCGGGGTGCGCCGGATCACCTGGCCCACCACCCGGCTCTCGGTCGTCCGGGTCACCGAGCCGACCACCCGGGACGTCGTCCTGGTCCGCGGCATCGAGCCGAGCATGCGCTGGCGCTCGTTCTGCAACGAGCTGCTCGGCTTCGCGCACGAGCTGGGCGTCGAGCTGGTGGTGATCCTGGGCGCCCTGCTCGGCGACACCCCGCACAGCCGCCCGGTACCGGTCAGCGGGGTCACCTCCGACCCGGAGCTGGCCCGCCGGCTGGACCTGGAGGAGAGCCGCTACGAGGGCCCGACCGGGATCGTCGGGGTGCTGCAGGAGGCCTGCACGCACGCCGGGGTGCCGGCCGTGACGCTCTGGGCGGCGGTGCCGCACTACGTCGCGCAGCCGCCGAACCCCAAGGCGACGCTGGCGCTGATCAACAAGCTGGAGGACCTGCTGGACCTGCGCATCCCGCCGGGCGAGCTCGGCGAGGACGCCCGCGCCTGGCAGCTGGGCGTGGACCAGCTGGCCGCCGAGGACAGCGAGGTGGCCGAGTACGTCCAGCAGCTGGAGGAGGCGCAGGACACCGCGGAGCTGCCGGAGGCGTCCGGCGACGCGATCGCCCGCGAGTTCGAGCGTTACCTGCGGCGCCGGGAGAACGTCGGCCCGACCGGCGAGAAGCCGGTGGCCGGGCACGCCACGGCGGAGCGGCCGGCCGCCGAGCCGGAGGCGCCGGGCCCGGCCCGGGAGAGCCAGGACGGCGCCGAGGAGGAGTAGGCCCTCCCCCGCCCGCACACGCCGAAGGGGCGTCAGGACACCTGGTCCTGACGCCCCTTCGGCGTGTGCGCCGGAGCGGCTAGAGCGCGACGCCGAGCAGCGCGTCCACCGCCCGGGAGACCAGACCGGGCGCGCCGGTGTCCGTCCCGCCGTCGGCCTCCTGCGCGGCGGCCCAGCGGTCGACGGCCGCCAGGGCGGCGGGCGCGTCCAGGTCGTCGGCGAGCGCCGTGCGCACCTCGGCGAGCAGCTGCTCGGCCGCCGGGCCGTCCGGCCGGGAGACGGCGGCCCGCCAGCGGCCGAGGCGCTCGACGGCCTCGTCCAGGGTGGCCTTGGTCCACTCCCAGTCCTCGCGGTAGTGGTGCGAGAGCAGGGCCAGGCGGATCGCCGCCGGGTCGACGCCCTCGCGGCGCAGGGCCGAGACGAAGACCAGGTTGCCGCGGGACTTGGACATCTTGTGGCCGTCGAGGGCGACCATCCCGGCGTGCACGTACGCCTTGGCGTACGGGTGGGCGCCGGTGGCGACGTGGGCGTGCGAGGCGCCCATCTCGTGGTGCGGGAAGGAGAGGTCGCTGCCGCCGCCCTGGATGTCGAAGGACATGCCGAGGTACTGCAGCGCGATGGCGACGCACTCGATGTGCCAGCCGGGCCGGCCGTGGCCGAGCTCGGTGTCCCACGCGGGCTCGCCCGGGCGGGCGGCGAGCCAGAGCAGGGCGTCCAGCGGGTTGCGCTTGCCGGGGCGGTCCGGGTCGCCGCCGCGCTCGGCGAAGACCGGGCGCATGGCGTCCCGGTCGAGGCCGGAGACCTCGCCGAAGTGCGGGTCGGCGTCGACGGAGAAGTAGATGTCGCCGTCCACGCGGTAGGCGGCGCCGTCGGCGAGCAGCTTCTGGACCAGCGGGACGATCCACGGGATCGACTCGACGGCGCCGATGTAGTGGGCCGGCGGCAGCAGGCGCAGGGCGGTCATGTCCTCGCGGAACAGGGCCGTCTCGCGCTCGGCCAGTGCGGTCCAGTCCTGCCCGGTGGCGACGGCGCGCTCCAGCAGCGGGTCGTCCACGTCGGTGACGTTCTGGACGTAGAGGACGTCGTGACCGGCGTCCTTCCACACGCGCTGCGCCAGGTCGAAGGCGTTGTAGGTGGCGGCGTGGCCCATGTGGGTCGCGTCGTAGGGGGTGATGCCGCAGACGTAGATCCGGGCGGTGCCGTCCTGCGGCACGACCTCGCGGACCTTGCCCGCTGCGGTGTCGAAGATACGGAGGGGGAGCCCCTGACCAGGCAGGGCGGGAACCTCGGAGGCGGGCCAGGCATGCATGGGATCGACTTTAACCTTGCGAACATTTGAAAGCCTAACCAGTACGCAAGATCGACTGGATTCGCTTCCTTTCGTTGCCTGACCGCCTCGCGACTGGTACGGGACCGGTCCTGACGGTTTCCGGGCGGTTTCCGGGCGCGGGTGAGCGCCCGGCCGGCCCTGCCGCCGACCGGGCGCCCGGCACCCCGGGGGACGCGGCCGGAGCCGCTACGACCGCTGCCAGAGGGCCGGCACGTTCGGCGGCTCCCAGCCGGCCATGGCGGTGTGCGCCTGGAGGCAGACGTAGGAGACGCCGGAGTAGGTGACGCGGTCGCCCGCCCGGTACGCCGTCCCGGCCCGCCAGCTGCCGCTCGGCGGCGTGGTCGGCGTTCCGGTGGGCGTGCCGGTGGGCGTCGCCGTCGGGGTCGGGCTCGGCGTGCCCGGGGTCTGCGGCACGTCGAGGACGAAGTCGTAGCTGCCCTCGCGGACCGGACCGTTCTGACGGACGTTCATCAGCAGCCGGGCGTCGTAGATGGTGTCCGTGCTGTTGCGCGGCTCGCCCGGGAAGTACAGCTGGGTGGTGAGCACCGGGCGGCCGGGTGCCTGGAGCTTGACGTGGATGTGCCGGGTGCGGCCCGGGTACAGGCCCGGCACGATCGTCTCCAGCTTGAAGGCGCCGTTGGCGTCGCTGAACTGGTGGCCGCGGAAGGTGTAGCCGGAGTTGTCGTAGGCGCCGTTGTCGTCCGCCTGCCAGAAGTCCAGCAGCACGCCGGGGACGGGGCGGCAGGCGCGGCCGAAGACGTAGCCGCTGACGGTCAGGCGGGTGCCGGGCCCGTCGTTGACCATGGAGCTGCGCAGCGGGGAGTTGGGCTTGAAGTAGGGCCCCTCGGTCTGCTCGACGGTGGGGGCGTCGCCGTCGTGGCACTCGGGGGTGAGGCCGGGGGCCCGGCCGGTGCCGGCCTGCTCGCGGGCCAGTGCGACGCCGCCGCCGACGAGCAGCGGGGCGGCCCCGAGCGCGGCGGCGGCCTTCAGTACGGTCTTGCGGCTGATCATGCCGTCGGGGCTGGGCATGCGCCCTCTCCTTCGGGTGGGGGAACGGGAGGTGGGGGGCGGCCCTTGCCATGGTGGGGGCATGACAAGGGCCTGACCGGCAGCCCGTCCGCGCGCGCCGGACCGGCCACCGGTGGCCACGGGAAAAACTACGGGCCGTCCGGCGACGCCGCGATGGACGAGATCCGGGGATCGTGGTGATTTCCGTCGACCCGGGCCCGGAACTCCCCCGGCGTCATCCCGGTCTCCCGCCGGAAGAAGCGGCAGAAGTACGCCGGGTCCGCGAAGCCGGCCTCCTTGGCCACCTGCCGGATGGTCAGGTCCGTGCAGGCCAGCAGCCGCTTGGCCTCCAGGGTCTGCTGGCGCCGGATCAGCCCGCCCGGGGTGCGGCCGGTGGCCTGCTTGACCAGGGTCTGCAGGTGGCCGGGCGAGACGCCGAGCTCCTGGGCGATCGAGGCGACCGAGTGCCGCACCCCGCCCGGCCCGGCGATCAACCGGGTGAAGGCGGTGGCCAGTTCGGCCGGCCGGCCGGGCGGGGACGGCCGGTCGCCCGGCTCGGCGGCCCGCAGTGCCCGGACGATCAGGATGTGCAGGCTGGCCCGCAGCACGCCCGGGTAGCCCGGCGGCCTGGACCGGTACTCCTGCTCCATGTCGGCGAGCAACGCGCCGATCGGACCGGCCTGTTCACCGAGCCCGATCGCCGGGCGGGCGGCCAGCGCGCGCAGCCCGGCGAGGTCCTGCGCGTTGCCCAGCAGGAAGTCCTCGTTGAACAGGACGACCCGGCCGGTGAGTTCGTCCGCGTCCGCCCAGTAGTGCACCTGGCCGGGCGTGATCACGCACAACTGCGGCGGCGCCAGCGACCGGTGGACCAGGTCCAGGACGTGGGCGCCGCGGCCGCCGGTGACGTGCACGATCTCGTGGAAGGAGTGCCGGTGCGGGAAGCCCGCCCGGGAGAGCGGGCCGATCGTGTCGAAACTGCCGATGGCGAACGGGAGCAGGTGCGGCAGCGGGACCTGTAAGCGGTGCAGCGGCAGGTCCGGCGTGGCACGGGGAGTGGGGGTGGTCCGTCGCGCGTCCATCGGAGCAGTGTGCGGCCGGTTCGCGGACAGGTCCAGACCATCCGCCGGGCGGCCGCTCCGCGGGGCCGGCAGACCCCTACACGGGCGGCCAGGGGATGGCCGGCCAGTCCTCCGAGGGCAGCGGATGGCGGCCGGAGCGGCGCAATCCGGCCACCCTGGCGCGGGTCGCCTCCAGTTCGGCCCCGGTCAGGTGCGGGGCCAGGCGCTCGCCCAGCTCGCCGTCCAGCCCCTCGGCCAGGGCGGCCAGCACCTCCAGCGCCTCGGCGGGCAGCCGGTCGCCCGCCCAGCCCCAGAGCAGGGTGCGCAGCTTGCCCTCGGTGTTGAAGGTGACGCCGTGGTCGATGCCGTAGACCCGGCCGTCGGCCGCCGGGATCAGGTGGCCGCCCTTGCGGTCGGCGTTGTTGAGCACCGCGTCCAGCACGGCCAGCCGGCGCAGCCGCCGGTCGTCGTGGTGCACCAGCAGCGCGGTGCGGCCCCCGCCGACCTCGGCCTGCACGATCGGCAGCCAGCCCTCCTCCGGCCCGCGCGGGTCCTGCAGGGCCAGCAGCGGCTCGGCCTGCGGATCCGGCTCGACCCACAGCTGCACCATGCCGGGCCCGTGCGGCCCGTCGCGCAGGACGGTCGGCGGGACCAGCGCCCAGCCGGTCGCCGCGGACACCTCGTAGGCGGCGACCTCGCGGCCGGCCAGCGTGCCGTCCGGGAAGTCCCAGAGCGGGCGCTCGCCGGCCACCGGCTTGTAGACCGCCTGGGCGCTCAGCGCGCCGAGCGCGACGGTGCAGTACAGGGCGGCGTTGGAGGCCTCGGTGAGCCGCCCGTGCACCGTCAGCCCGCCCTCGCGCAGCAGCTCCAGGGCGGTGGGCACGTCGGCGGCGAGGGCGGCGGCGGCCGCCGGGTCGGCCTGCGGCGGGGTCTCGGTGTTCAGCGCCGGTAGCCGTTCGCGCGCGGGCACAGGTGGCCCTCCGGGTCGAGCGGCAGGTTGCAGAACGGGCAGGGCTTGCGCCCGGCCGCGACCAGGTCCAGCGCCCGCTTGGCGAACACCCGGGCCATCGCGCCGGTCAGCCGGACCCGCAGCATGTCCGGGCCGTTGTCGTCGTCCTCGAAGACCGCCTCGGCGCCGTCCTCGTCCTCCTCCTCGTCGATCAGCGCCTGCGCCTCGACGACCAGGCAGCCGTCCGCGCTGTCCCAGGCCAGGGCCATCGTGCCGACCCGGAACTCCTGCTCCAGCGGGAGGTCCAGCGGGGCGGTGTCGAGCAGGTCCTGCGGGGCGGTCGCCGGGATGGCGACGTCCCCGCCGCTGCGCCGCAGGGCCTCGTCCAGGACCTCCTCGATCCGCTCGGCGAGCGCCGCCACCTGGGTCTTCTCCAGCAGCACGCTGGTGATCCGGCCCCGGGCGCTGGCCTGCAGGTAGAACGCCCTGGCGCCGGGCTGGCCGACGGTGCCGGCCACGAACCGTTCGGGCTGGTCGTAGAAGTAGACCTGACGGGTCACGCTCTCGCTCCGGATCGTGTCGGTCGTGGGGATCACAGGGATCGTCGGGAGGTCACCGGGACCGGTGGGAGGTCACGGGGCGGGCAGCCGTTCGGCGGCCCTGACGGGGACCCGCCTCGCGGTGGGGCCCGTAAGTCACCCTACGACCTCCGGGGCCCGGCGGGGGAGCCGAGCCGGGCCGGGGCGCCCTGCGGGAGCAGCGCCGGTCGGACCGCACGCGGGGCGGCACCCGCCGCCCCCGGCGGTGTCGTTGACGGCGTCAGGCGGTGCCGCCGACCACCGCGTCCCCGGCCGGGGCGGCCGGCCCGGGGCCGTGCTTCGGCGCGAGGGAGGCGAGGTCGCCGGTGTCGCCCATCCTCAGCACGAAGGGCCGGTGCGCGGTGTAGCGGATCGCGGTGACGGAGCAGGGCTCGACGCTGATCCTCTGGAAGTGGTCCAGGTGCAGACCGAGCGCGTCGGCCACCACCGCCTTGATGACGTCCCCGTGCGAGCAGGCCAGCCAGACGGCGTCCTCGCCGTGCTCGGCGGCGATCTTCCCGTTCCACTCCCGGACGGCGCTCACCGTGCGGTGGCTCAGCTCGCGCAGCGACTCCCCGCCGGGGAAGGCCGCGGCGGCCGCGTGGTCCTGCACGGTGCGCCAGAGCGGCTCCTCGGCCAGCTCGGACAGCGGCCGGCCGGTCCACTCGCCGTAGTGGCACTCGCCCAGGCGCTCGTCCTCGGTGGGCGGGCCCAGTTCGGGCCGGGCCGCCAGCAGCGGCTCCAGGGTCTGCCGGCAGCGCTCCAGCGGGCTGCTCACGGCCTGCACGAGCGGGACGCCGGCGAGCCGGCCGGCCAGCGCGGCGGCCTGCGCGCGCCCGGTGTCGTCGAGCTCCACCCCCGGAGTCCAACCGGCCAGGATTCCGGCGGTGTTCGCGGTCGAGCGGCCGTGGCGGACGAGCAGCAGGGTGGGCATGGGCCTTAGCCTACGGCCTCCGGGCCCGGGCGTGGCCGGTGGGACCGGGCCCGTTCCGCCCGGGCCGGGTGCGCCCGGTGGGCCCGATCCGGTCCTGGTCCGTGCCCTCCGGCCGTCCCCGCGTCACAATGGCCCGCATGATCGTCCATTGCGCCAGCTACCACGACGGCCGCCGGATCGAGGGCCCCGACGACCTCGCGGGTGCGCTCGCCGCCGCACGGGCGGCCGGTCCTGGCGGTTTCGTCTGGATAGGCCTGTTCGAACCCACCGCCGAGGAACTCGACCACGTCGGGAAGGAGTTCGCGCTGCACCCGCTGGCCGTCGAGGACGCGGTCAGCGCCCACCAGCGGCCCAAGGTCGAGGCCTACCAGGGCTCCCTGTTCGTCACCCTCAAGACGCTCGGCTACCACCCCGGCGCGCACGCGGTGACCAGCGGCGAGGTGATGGTCTTCCTCGGCACGGACTTCGTGATGACCGTCCGGCACGGCGAGGACACCCCGCTGTCCGGCCTGCGGGCGCGGCTGGAGCGGGAGCCCGACCTGCTGCGGCTGGGGCCGAGCACCGTGCTGCACTCGGTCTGCGACACCGTGGTGGACGACTACGTGGACGTCGCCGGCGCGCTGCAGGGCGACCTGGACGAGCTGGAGGCGGACATCTTCTCCCCCGGCCGGACCGGCCGGGACACCGCCGGCCGGATCTACGGGTACAAGCGGCAGGTGATGACCGTCCGCCGCGCCACCGGGCCGCTGCTGGAACCGACCCTGCGACTGGCCCGCGGCGGCGAGCCCCACGTCCACCCGGAGACGCTGCCCTACCTGCGGGACGTCGCCGACCACCTGGCCCGGGTGAACGACCAGGTGGACGGCATGGACCGGCTGCTGTCCGACATCCTCAACGCCAACCTGGCGCAGGTCAGCGTGCAACAGAACAACGACATGCGGAAGATCTCGGCCTGGGCGGCGCTGGCCGCCGTC
This sequence comes from Kitasatospora sp. NPDC004745, assembly GCF_042873275.1. Lineage (NCBI taxonomy): Bacteria > Bacillati > Actinomycetota > Actinomycetes > Kitasatosporales > Streptomycetaceae > Kitasatospora > Kitasatospora sp. NPDC004745. The sequence continues at coordinate 40,888 of NZ_JBIALK010000042.1, forward strand.
CCGACGATGATCGCCGGCATCTACGGGATGAACTTCGACGACATGCCGGAGCTCCGCCAGCCCTGGGGCTACCCGGCGGTGCTGGCCCTGATGGTGGTCGTCTGCGTGGTGCTGCACCGGGTGTTCAAGCGGCACGACTGGCTGTAGGCCCCGCCGGGGGCGCGCCCTCGGCCGGAGGCCCCGTCCGGGACCCGCCCTGCCGACCGCCCCCCGGGGGGGCGCGGCCCGGCGGCCGGCGGGCCGGCCGCCGGGCCGCGCACCGGTCACGCCAGGCCGGCGCGCTCCAGCGCCTCGACTCCGGTGCGCAGCGCCAGGATCCGCTCCTCCAGCGTGAACCCGGACGGTGCCAGGGTGAGCGTGGTGACGCCGGCGTCGGCGTAGACCCGCATCCGGTCGGCGATCCGGGCGGTGTCGCCGATCAGCGAGGTGGCGTCGATCAGGTCGTGCGGCACCGCGGCCGCGGCACCCGCGTAGTCCCTGGCCAGGTACTTCTCCTGGACCTCGTCGGCGGCCTGCTCGTAGCCCATCCGCCGGGCGAGCTGGTTGTAGAAGTTCTTCTCCTTGCTGCCCATGCCGCCGATGTACAGGGCGGCGTAGGAGCGCAGGGAGTCGACGCCGGCCTTGATGTCCTCGCCGACCGCGATGTTGACCGTCGGGCAGAGGTCGAAGCCGTCCAGGGTCAGCCCGGCCTTGGCGCGGCCGGCCCGCAGCGGGTCCAGCGAGAGCGCGGCGTGCTCGGGCGAGAAGAAGATGCCGAGCCAGCCGTCGGCCAGCTCGCCGGTCTGCTCCAGGTTCTTCGGGCCGATCGCGGCGATGTACAGCGGGATGTGCTCGCGCACCGGGTGCACGGTGAGCTTGATCGGCTTGCCGGGGCCGCCGGGCAGCGGCAGCGTCCAGTGCTCGCCCTCGTGGACCAGGCGCTCGCGGGACATCGCCTTGCGGATGATCTCCACGTACTCGCGGGTACGGGCCAGCGGCTTGTCGAACTTCACGCCGTACCAGCCCTCGGAGACCTGCGGGCCGGAGACGCCGAGACCGAGCCGGAACCGGCCGCCGGACAGGGTGTCCAGGGTCGCGGCGGTCATCGCGGTCATCGCGGGGGTGCGGGCCGGGATCTGGAAGATGGCCGAGCCGACGTCGATCCGCTCGGTCTTCGCGGCGACGAAGCTCAGCACGGTCGCGGCGTCCGAGCCGTACGCCTCGGCCGCCCAGCAGACCGAGTAGCCGAGCCGGTCCGCCTCCCGGGCCACCTCGACGTTGTCGGCGTCCATGCCGAGCCCCCAGTAGCCGAGGTTGATTCCGAGTCGCATGTGGCGGACCTTCCAGTCGGTAGGGGTTGGTGGCGAGGGTAACCGTGCACGCGCCGGTCATGCTACTGGCCGGTAGTGGTGGTCTGGGTCACACCGCGGGCCCTCCCCGCGAGCCCCGGCGGCGGTGATCGTTCTGCGGGTCTGCACCCCAGCCCGTGCACCGGCCGCTACGCTCAGCCGACGTGGGGACCGCTCTCCCCACCTGCGCGTTCACAGGGCTACCGGCGCTCCCGGTGCCACGGCCAGTGGAGGGCCCGTCCGATGGAACAGCGTCACCTCGGCCGTACCGGTCTGCGGGTCTCCCGGCTCGGCCTCGGCACCATGACCTGGGGCCGCGACACCGACGAGCACGAGGCCGCGGAACAGCTCAAGGAGTTCGTCGACGCCGGCGGCACCCTGCTCGACACCGCCGACGTGTACGCCGACGGCGGGGCCGAGTACCTGATCTCCCGGCTCACCGACAACCTCGTCCCCCGCTCCGACCTCGTCATCGCCACCAAGGCCGGCAGCGTCCCCGAGTCCGCCCGCCGCTTCGACGGCTCCCGCGGGCACCTGCTCGCCGCGCTGGACGCCTCGCTGCACCGGCTCGGCACCGACTACGTCGACCTCTGGCAGGTGCACTCCTTCGACCCCTCGACCCCCACCGAGGAGACGCTCGGCGCCCTCGACATCGCTGTCACCTCGGGACGCGCCCGGTACGTCGGCGTCTGCGACTTCAGCGGCTGGCAGCTCGCCAAGGCCGCCACCTGGCAGCACGCCCGGCACGGCCGGACCCCGCTGGCCGGGGCGCAGCTGGAGTACTCGCTGCTGCAGCGCGGCATCGAGCGCGAGGCGCTGCCCGCCGCGCTGGACGCCGGGGTCGGGCTGCTCGCCGCCTCTCCCCTCGGGCGCGGGGTGCTCACCGGCAAGTACCGGCACGGCGTGCCGCAGGACTCCCGCGGCGCCTCGCCCTACCTGTCCGGATTCGTCCAGCCCTACCTCGGCGAGCGCTCGCGGCGGATCGTCGACGCCGTCGCCACCGCCGCGGACGGGCTCGCCAGCAGCCCGCTCGCGGTCGCCCTCGCCTGGGTCCGGGACCGTCCCGGGGTGGCCAGCGCGCTGATCGGGGCCCGGACCGTGGCACAGCTGCAGGCGGCGCTGTCGGTGGAGGCCCTTACGCTTCCGGGTGAGATCCGTGGTGCGCTGGACGACATCTCGTCACCGGTGCACCGCTACCCGGACCAGGGGTGGAGCGAGCTCTAGCCCTCGTCGAGCAGAACACGCAGTGGAGTGACCTTTGGAGCGGACGATGAGTGACACGGAGAACGGCGCTCCGGAGGAGACCACGGGACGATCGGGCGACGCGGGCGGCCCGGCAGGCCCGACGGCCGCGGAGGGCCCGGACCGGGCCGCCGCGATCGCCGAGCTGGCCCAGCGCATCCGCAGCGTCGGGCCGCAGGCCACCGCGCCCGGGGGCGAGGACGCCCCGCCCGCCGCCGCACCGTCGCCGGCCCCCGCGGGGCCGTCCGCACAGCCCGACCGGCAGCGCGCGCAGGCCCTGCGGGACACCGCCGGGGTGCTGGCCGCCGGCGGCGCCCCGACGGACCTCGCGGCCGCCGCCGTGGCCGAGTTCGGCGACGGCGCCGCCGAACAGCTGCGCAGCGACCCGTGGTCGGTACTGGCCCTGCCCGGCGTCCGCCCCGAGCACGCGGACGGCTTCGCCCGCGGCCTGCTCGGCCCGGCCGCCGGCCCCGGGGACCCTCGCCGCGCCCAGGCGCTGGTGCCCTGGCTGCTGGAGCAGTCCGCGCTGCGCGGCCACTCCGCGGTGGAGATCGCCGAGGTCGCGGCCGGGCTCGAGCGCCACCGGCTGCCCGACTCGGCCGAGGCGATCCAGGCCGCCGTGCTGGACGGGCGCGCGATGGCGTTCCAGGAGGAGCTGACCGGCCCCGGGGCGCACGCGGCGGGCGGCGACGAGGACGAGGAGCCGCCGACCCGGACGCTGCTCGCCCTGGAGCGGCTGGCGCTGGCCGAGGAGAGCCTCGCGGACGGGCTGGTCCGGCTGATGTCCACCTTCGTGCCGGGCGAGGACGCGGAGCCCGGCGCCGAGGACGACGCAGGCCCGGCCGACGCGGACGGGGCCGCCGGGGCGGCCGACGCCGAGGGCCCGGAAGGGGGCACGGGCCCAGAGGGCTCCGAGGGCTCCGAGGGCACCGAGACCTCCGCGGGCACCACCGAGGAGGGCACCGCGGGGCCGGCCGTCACCCCCGCCGCCCCCGGCCCGGCCGCGTGGGCCGCCGCCGCCGAGGCCGCGCCCTCCTCCTCCGCGACCGCACTGATCCGGGCCGTCGCCGACAGCGCGCTGGTGCTGCACACCGGCGGCGAGGCCGCCCGGGCCGAACCCGCCGCCCTGCTGGCCGCCGCCCGCGGGCTCGGCCTGCGGGTCTGGGCCGCCACCTGGACCGACCAGGGCCGGGACTCCCTCGCCGCGCTCGCCGACGGGAGCACCGAACCGCCCGCACCCGTGGTCACCCTCGGCGAGCTGCTCTCCGGCACCGCCGGCCCCGGCCGCTCCCCGGACGGCACGCTCGCCCTGGACGTCCTGGTCGTCCTCGACGCCCCGCTGCTGGACGTCGAACTGGCCGCCACCGTCCTGGAGTCGCTCGCCGACGGCACCCGACTGGTGCTCAGCGGCGACCCGGGCCAGCTGTGGTCCGCCGGCCCCGGCCGGTTCTTCGCGGACCTGCTGGCCGCCAAGGCCTGCCCGGCGGTCGCCTCCCGCACCCCGGACTTCGGCCCGATCGGCGAACTGGTCTCCGGCGTCGGCATCGGCGAGCTCCAGCCGGTCGAGGCGCCGGACAAGGAGGTGGTCATCCTGACCGCCAAGGACGGCGGCGAGGCCGTCCACCGCGCCGTCCAGCTGCTCACCGACTCCATCCCGCGCGCCCTCGGCATCCCCGCCGAACAGGTCGTGCTGCTCACCCCCGGCCACGGCGGGCCGGCCGGCACCCGGGCGCTGAACGCCGCCGCCAAGGCCCGGCTCAACCCGGGCCCCGGCCGGTTCGGCGGCTTCGACCCGGGCGACCGCGTGGTCGACTCCCCCGCCCCCGGCCTCAGCCGCCCGGCCCGGGTGCTGGACGGCGACGCCACCGGCCTGCACCTGGAGTACGCGGACGGCTCGCACCGGACGGTGCCGCCCGCCGAGGCCGGCCGGCTGCGGCACGGCTGGGCGCTGACCGTCCACCAGGCGCTCGGCCGCCGCTGGCCGGGAGCGGTCGTGGTGATCCCGGAGGACGCCGCGCCGGTGCTGACCCGGCAGTGGGTCTACACCGCCTTCGGCCGCGGCGAGCGGCACCTGTCCGTGGTGCACGCCGCGGGCCCGGCGCTCGTGCAGGCCGTCGCCGAGCGCCCGGCGCAGCCGCGCACCACCCGGCTGCGGGCGATCCTCGCCGAGAACGCGGCCGCGGAGTACTGAGCGGCCCGGGGGCACCGGGGGTGGGCGCAGCGGAGTGCGGGGCGCCCCGCCCCCGGTGCCCCCGGAACGCGCGGCGGGCGGGTCCACGCACCGTGGGCCCGCCCGCCGTTGTCCGGCCGCTCAGTCGTCGAGGTCCTCGTCGTCGTAGACCTCGCTCACGTCGAACCGGCAGATCAGCAGCTGCGGGTCGGCGTGCTCGAAGGGCTCCGGCAGCCACTCCCCCGGTTCGGTCGGCTCCGCGGCCGCGACCCAGAGCGTCGAGTCCGCCTCCTCCAGCCCGAACTCCTCGCTGCGGGCGGCGATCTCGTCCGGCTCGTACTCGCCGAACAGCACGCCGATCGCGGCGTTCATCCCGCCGCTGCCGCCGCCGCCCGGGGTCAGCGACTCGTCGAGCCGCTCGGCCTGGGCGCGCAGCCGCTTGGGGTCGGCGATGTGGTAGTCGCGGCGGATCAGCACGCTGATCGCTTCGGGCTGTTCGGGGCCGTGGTAGCCGCCCGGGCCCTCGTCCCCGGGGATCTCGAAGGGGGTGACCTCGTCGTAGACCTCGTAGAGGAGTTGGTCGTAGGCGATAGCCGCCGTCGCGAGCTGCTCGTAGGCGGCGGACACAGCGGGATCATCCGCTGCGCTGGGGCTTGACACCGCTTCCAGATGACGGTCGATGGCGGCCTTGACCGCCTCGGCGGCGGCGCGTACCTCGGCAATGGTGGGCTGCGCGGCATCAGACATGGTGCAGACGCTATCTCCCCGCGGCGCCGGTACGCACAGCGGTTGTCACCTACACCCTCGATTTCACCGCAACTTCCCCCCTGATGTCCGATCCAGGTGGTTCTGTCCCCGCGCACCAGCGGCGCAGAGGGCGTGCGGCGGGGCCGGCGAGGCCGTTCGAGTGCCGCTTCACGCGCCGGGATCGGGGGTATCCCGTCCCCAGGAACAACGGAACTGATGCCCTGTCAGTCGAGCGGGGTCCGGCCCGGCCGGGAGGTCGGCCGGAAATACCCCGCCGGCTGTCCGGGGCAGGTCGTAGGCTTGCGTCCAGGTGATCCCCAGGAGGAGCGTCTTGACCCCACCGAAGCCGGTCCGGCAGCCGGAGTACGAGTACCAGTCGCTGCGCATGCCGCGCGGCACCACGCGCAACGCCGCGCGCCAGCTACTCACCGAGCACGCCGAGTACGGGCACTGGGAACTCGACCGGTTGCGGTTGTTCCCCGACGGCAGCCGGACGGTGCGGCTGCGGCGGCGGATCATCCGGCAGGTCCGGAGCTGGTGACGCCGTGACGTCCGCACGCTGAACGCCCGCGCGCCCGCGGCCCACCGGTGGTCCGGTGGCCGCGGGCGCGCGGTGTCCCGCGTGCGGGCCCGGCGGGTGCGGTCCGCCGGGCCCGGCGGGGCGGTCGAGCGGGTGGCTCAGCGGGCGCCGGCGCGGGCGCGGCGGTAGAGCACGCCGCCGCCGAGGAGCAGGGCGAGCCCGGCGGCACCGAGCAGTTCGACGTCACCGGCGCCGGTGGAGGCCAGCTGGCCTCCCGTGGCGGTGCCGGGGGCGGCGGCCGCCGGGGAGGCGGTGCGGTCCGCGGCCGGGACGGCCTGGCCGCTCGGGCCGGCGCCGTTGGCCACCGGCGCGGCGGCCGGGGTCGACGGGGTGACGGTGCCGCCGGAGGGGCCGCCGTTGCGCGAGCCGCCCGGGGTGGTCTCGCCACCGGTCTGCGGCGGAGTCGAGGGCGGGGTGCTCGGCGGGGTGGACGGGCCGTGCTCCTCGGGGCAGTCGTCGGTCGGCTTCGGCTTGGGCTTCGGTGCCGGGGAGTGCTGCGCGACCGACCCGCACTCGTTGCCGAAGGCGGGGTTGGCGGCGCCGACCACGTCGACGGAGTTGCCGCAGGCGTTGACCGGGACGTGCACGGGGGCCTGGATGCTGTTGCCGGAGGCCACACCGGGCGAGTGGGCGGCAGCCCCGGAGGCGGACGCACCCGAGGCGGAGGAGCCCCGGCCAGAGCCGGCGCCGCCGGGCTGGGCGGCGTCGTGGTGACCGCTGACGTTGGCGCAGCGGTTGCCGTAGGACGGGTTGAGCGCGCCGATCACGTCCACGGTGTTTCCGCAGGCGTTGATCGGCACCTCGACCGGCACCTGCACCGAGTTGCCGGAGGCGACGCCGGGAGAGCCGGCGGCACCCCCCTGGGCCTCGGCGCCCGCGTAGGCGTAGCCGGCGGTCGAGGCCAGGACACTGCCGGTGGCCACGGCCGTGAGGATCCCCTTCTTGGCTACATTCCTCATCTTTTCCCCTGACGTATCGAGCGTATCGAGAACGACGCGATGACCTTGGCGCAAACATCGTCGGAAAGTCGGAATTTCGGTATATCCGGATATCCGGCAAGGTCTTCGACTGCACAGGAGTTAACGAGAGGAGAACGGCGAGGTTGAGCCGAACGAACCATCTTCACCCGATCGAGCGATAGAACCCCATTCGGCGCCCAAACCCGGTTCACCCGGACGGGTTCGCCCGAACGGGCGGACCCGCACCCGCCCGGCCCCGGCGCGCGAACGGCCCCCGGGGGCGGCGCGTCCGCCGCCCCCGGGGGCCGGATGGGTCGTGCTCGACGAGCCTCGGCGGCTCGGAGCGCGACTAGAAGTTGGCGCAGTGGTTGCCGAACGCCGGGTTCAGCACGCCGATCACGCTGACGGTGTTGCCGCACAGGTTGACCGGGATGTGCACCGGGATCTGGATCTGGTTGCCGGCGACGACACCCGGGGAGCCGGCGGCCACACCCTCGGCGGCGGCACCGCCGTGAGCGGACGCGACACCGGCGGCGGCGATCACCAGGCCACCGGTGGCGGCGGCGACGGCGGCGATCTTCTTGACCTTCATCATTCCTCCTGTGTGGACAACGCAACCCGTTCGGCGGGCTGCACAGGGATGAACGACGGTGTGGCAAACGGGGTACGGAACAGATTTGCCATTCACTCGCAACGGTGAATGCTCGCACAGTCAATCGACCGGAATTCCCTTGCAGAATCGTTCCTGTCGATCTCCTGCGCCCATCCCACAATCATGAGCTCGGACAATGCGGACGGCCCGCCCCCGGCACCCCGGGAACGGGCCGTCCACCACCCCCGGCCGACCGGGGGCAGCCGCTCAGCAGGCGTCGAGGAACCGGTCCAGCACCCGGACGCCGAACTTCAGGCCGTCCACCGGCACCCGCTCGTCCACACCGTGGAACATCCCGGCGAAGTCCAGCTCCGGCGGCAGCTGCAGCGGCGCGAAACCGAAGCAGCGGATGCCGAGGTCCTGGAACGACTTGGCGTCCGTCCCGCCCGACAGGCAGTACGGCACCGCGCGGGCGATCGGGTCCTCGGCCCGCAGCGCCGTCTGCATCGCCTCCACCAGCGCGCCGTCGAAGCTCGTCTCGATCGCCCGGTCCGAGTGCAGGCTCTCCCGCTTCACCCGCGGGCCCAGCACGCTGTCCAGCTCGGCCAGGAACTCCTCCTCGTAGCCGGGCAGGAAGCGGCCGTCCACGTGCGCGGTGGCCTGGCCGGGGATCACGTTCACCTTGTACCCGGCGCCGAGCATGGTCGGCTGGGCGGTGTTGCGCAGCGTGGTGCCGATCATCTTGGCGATGCCGCCGAGCACCCGCAGCGTCTCGTCCATGTTCTCCGGGTCCAGCTCGACCCCGAGCGCGTCCGACAGCTCGTCCAGGAAGGCCCGCACGGTCTTGGTGATCCGCAGCGGGAACTTGTGCCGCCCGAGCCGGGCGACCGCCTCGCACAGCTCGGTGATCGCGTTGTCGTCGTTCTCCATCGAACCGTGCCCGGCCCGGCCCTCGACCGTCAGGCGCATCCAGTGCATGCCCTTCTCGGCCGTCTCCACCAGGTAGAGCCGCACCTGGTCGTTGACCGTGAAGGAGAAGCCGCCGACCTCGCCGATGCCCTCGGTCACGCCCTCGAACAGCTCCGGGTGCTTGTCCACCAGGAACCGCGCGCCGTAGGTGCCGCCGGCCTCCTCGTCCGCGACGAAGGCCAGCACCAGGTCCCGCGGGGGCTTGCGCCCGGTGCGCAGCCGGTCGCGGACCACCGCGAGGGTCATCGCGTCCATGTCCTTCATGTCCACCGCGCCGCGGCCCCAGACGCAGCCGTCCGCGATCTCCCCGCCGAACGGGTCGTACGTCCAGTCCGCGGCGTTGGCCGGCACCACGTCGGTGTGGCCGTGGATCAGCAGACCCGGGCGGGAGCGGTCCTCGCCCTCGATCCGCACCACCGTCGAGGCCCGCCCCTTGGCCGACTCGAAGATCTGCGGCTCCAGCCCGAACTCGGCGAGCTGCTCGGCCACGTACTCGGCCGCCTTCCGCTCGCCCGGGCCGGAGCCGTCCCCGTAGTTGCTGGTGTCGATCCGGATCAGATCGCGACAGATCCCGGCGACCTCCGACTCAGCCGTCACCTTCGGCGCCGCCGACTCGCTCCGCTCGCTCACGGTCACTCCTCGTCTCTGGCCCGCACCGGCACACCAGCGCGCCACCCCGGGACCTGCACCCGGGACGTACGAGCACGTCCGCCCATCCTCTCCCAGCCCCCCAGCCGGATCCACCCCCCGCACGGCCCCGAAACCCCCTGGTCACGCCCCCGCCACAGGCACCCCCTTGCCCCCGCCACCAGCCCCGCTCCCCCGCCCGGGGCCGTTTTGGGAGCTCAAGCCGATCTTTGCTACAGTTACATCTGTCAGCGCGACGGACGAGAGATCGGAAGCCGCGAGGGCGACACCCGGTCCGGGTGGCGGAATGGCAGACGCGCTAGCTTGAGGTGCTAGTGCCCTTTATCGGGCGTGGGGGTTCAAGTCCCCCCTCGGACACCGAAGATGCGGGTCAGGAGAAATCCTGGCCCGCATTTCGCGTTGGTTCGGCGGATCAGCGGGCCGGGGCGGCGGCCAGGGCGCCGGGGGCGGCGGGCGCGGGGGTGGCCCTGTCCGAGGCCGGGCGGCTCGTCCGGCCCGGGTCCACCGCCGGTCCGGGGTCCGATGCGGGGTCCGGTCCGGGGGAACGCGGCGTCCGCGGTGCGGCCCGCCGCCCCGGCGCCCCCGCGGTCCGCCGGACGCGCGCTACGGCCGGCCGCTGGCCTGGCGGTGGCTGCCGGGGTGCGGGACGGATGCCGGGACGGTGTGCCCGGTGTGGTCATCGGTGTGCCAGGACTGGGACTGGAAGGCGAGGAAGACGGCGCACCACCGCCGCTCGGCGGGCAGGTGGATGAGCAGGGCGCCGTCCTGGTAGACGCCGTCGTCGGCCTTGAAGCGGCCGGCGTTGCCCTGGTTCATGTGCACGTCGTGCACGCCGTTGCCGGGCAGAAAGCCGAACACCTTGTCCGGGACCGCGGGTTCGGGGCCGAAGCGCTGCCCGAAGACGTAGAGCGCGGCCGCCGGGTCGGCGATCGCGCGCTGGACCTGGCGGTCGAGCAGGTCGGCGAGGTCGTTGTCGGGGCCGGGGAGGTCGGGCGGCAGGACGCGCATCGTCGCGGGGTCGAAGAGGCGGCTGCGGACGTAGTCCAGGCTCGCCGTGCCGGGGCGGGACGGGAGCGGGTTCCAGCCGCTGCCAGCCGGCGGGAGGAGGGCGGTGACGGGGTGCCGGAAGTCCTCGAAGACCAGGTAGCGCAGGTCGGCGGGGGCCTGCTGGGAGAGGACGTTGACGGCGGCGCGGTAGTCGGTGCCGTGCTGGTCGCGCAGGTGGATCTGGTAGTGCGGGGTGTCGGTGGCGCCCTCGCGGCGCCGGTCGACGGCGGTGGCGGCGAGCACGCCGTAGGCACGGATCGGCATGGGTGGCGGTCCTCGGTTCTCGGGCTCGGGTTCTCGGCCCCGGCGGGCGTCCGGCCCTCCGGTCCTCGCACCCGTTATCGCGCACCGCGGGCTCCGGGTTCCGCCGAATCGACAGCTGTTCATCTGCCGTCCCCCGAACGGGGTTTCCCGTCACGGGACCTTGACGAGGACCGGCGCCCGGGCGACCCCGGAGCGCCCCGCGCTCAGACCCGGCGGACGTCGCCGAGCGCGCTCTCGATGCCCTGGACCATCCGCCACAGCGGCGCCCGGCGGCTGGCGACCAGCACCACCACGTCGTCCGCCGCGGAACCGTCGGAACCGTCGCGGGCGGCGCCGTCCGGGCCGGCCTCCGCGGGCCGGTCGTTCCAGGTGCCGGTGACGAAGGCCATCGCCGCGTCCACCTCGCCCACCCAGTCGCTCTCCCCGCCCGAGCGCAGCCAGGTGCGCAGGGCGTGGTTGTGCGCGGCGACCACGGCGGCGGCGATCACGTCGGCGCGCAGCGGCCCGTCCGGCCGGTCGGCGAAGCGGTCCCTCAGGTAGGCCGCAAGGGTGTGCTCGTAGCGCCAGACCACCGACAGCTCGTACGCCCGCAGGCCGGGCACCTTGCGGGTGAGGCGGTAGCGCTGGACGGAGAAGGAGGGCTGCTCGGCGTACATCCGCAGGACGAGGCGGGCGGCGTCGCAGGCGTGCTTGACCGGGTCCTCCTCGCCGGAGCCGGACTCCAGGAACTCCGTCATCTCGGCGAGGCTGCGCTCGTGGTCCGGGAAGACCACGTCCTCCTTGGCCGGGAAGTAGCGGAAGAAGGAGCGGCGGCCGACCCCGGCGAGCGAGACGATGTCGTCCACGGTGGTCTGCTCGAAGCCGCGTTCCAGGAAGAGCTCGAAGGCCGCGGCGACGAGTGCCTCGCGCATCGCCGGCTTGGCGGGCCCGTCGTTCATGGGCAGGTCCTGTTCTTCCTTCTCGCTCATGCCCGGAACATAGCATCGGCCCCGAACGGCCGGCCGGAGCCCGACCGGCCGTCCGGGACGCCTCGGAGGGGTGCGTTACGGCAGGTTGCGGGCCATGACGATGCGCTGGACCTGGTTGGTGCCCTCGTAGATCTGCGTGATCTTCGCGTCCCGCATCATCCGCTCCACCGGGTAGTCCCGGGTGTACCCGTACCCACCCAGCAACTGCACCGCGTCCGTGGTGATCTCCATCGCCGCGTCCGACGCGTAACACTTCGCCGCCGCCCCGAAGAACGTCAGGTCCCCGTCCCCGCGCTGCGACTTCGCCGCCGCCGCGTACGTCAACTGCCGCGCCGCCTCCAGCTTCATCGCCATGTCCGCCAGCATGAACTGCACACCCTGGAACTCCGCGATCGCCTTCCCGAACTGCCGGCGCTCCTTCACGTAACCCTTCGCGTAGTCCAACGCCCCCTGCGCGATCCCGACCGCCTGCGCCGCGATCGTCACCCGCGTGTGGTCCAGCGTCCGCATCGCCGTCGCGAA
>NZ_JBIALK010000043.1:0-51433 GCF_042873275.1 Kitasatospora sp. NPDC004745
TTGGGCACGTCAGGGTGCTGTTACCGGTCGTAAGGATCAAGGAATTGGGATGATTTGAAGCTAAATGCCCCATTTTTCAAGATCGAATCGGGCCGAAAAGTGGCCCCGGTCACCCCGGAGGCCGTGTGAGGCCGCGCACATCGTCGACAGCGCGTGACCACCCGCCCCACACCCGGTGCGGAAGCCGCCGCCCGCTCCCGCCGCCCGGGTGGCCCGCACCACAACCCTCACCCGGACAACGCCACTTGGTCACGCACCGTGCTGAGTTCACCCCCTGAACGCCCTGGACGCCGGGCGGCCCGAGGAGTGCGGCGGGCCGCCCGGCGGCGGCACTACCCCTCGAGGGACTTCGCCGCGTCCCGGATGACGTCGAGGACGAAGTCGGGGTGCGACAGCATCGGGACGTGGCTGCTGTCGACGGCGTAGGTCTTCGCGCCCATGCGCTCGGCCGCGGCCCGCTCCAGGTCCGGGTTCACCGTGCGGTCGTCGTTCGCGACGATGTACCAGCTCGGCTTGGACCGCCAGGCCGTCCCCGGAACCTGCTGGGTGAACAGGTCCGGGACGGGCACGGCACCCGTCGCGAGGACGAGTTGCTGCTCGGCGACGGGCAGGTCGCCGCAGAAGTCGCCGATACCCGACTCGAGGAGCCAGATCCGGCCGTCGGCGACGTCGATGTGCTTGAAGACCGGAGTGCCCGGGAACTGCTCCTGCTGGCCCTGGGAGGTCTCGTCCTCGTCCGGGGCGAGCGCGGCGATGTAGACCAGTGCACCCACGCGGTCGTGGACACCGGCCTTGGTGATCAGCGTCCCGCCGTAGGAGTGGCCGACGAGCACCACCGGGCCGGGCACGTGGTCGATGGCGCGGGTGACGCAGGCGACGTCCCCTTCGAGCGAGTCCAGGCCGTGCTGCGAACTGAGCACCTGGTGCCCTTCGGCCAGGAGCGCGGGGATGAGCTTGTTGAAGCACGAGCCGTCGGCCCAGAGCCCGTGGGCGAAGACGATGCTGGCCTTGCTGGCCATGATTTCCCCTTTCGTGGGACATCGGGAGATGGGAGTGGAACTACGCCGAGTGTGCAGGCTGTGACTTTCCGCTCCGGGCTGCGACGCGCATGATGGAACTGCCGCCGACGGACGGGAGGCAGGCGCCATGGAGCTGTTCCCACCGATGCCGCTCACCGAGTGGCAGGACACCAAGGAGACGCTGCACCGCTTCACGCAGGTGGTGGGAAAGATCCGCCTCGCGGCGAGCGTGCGGCGCAACCACTGGTGGAACGTCCCGTTCCACCTCACCGGGCGCGGCCTCACCACCCGGCCCATGGGACAGGTCGACGGCAACCCGGTCTTCACCATCGACTTCGACTTCGTCGACCACCGGCTCGTCGTCACGACGGCGGACGGCAGGACGGCGTCCTTCCCCCTGGTCGGCCGGTCCGTCGCGTCCTTCCACCGGCGGACCCTGGAGGCGCTGGCGGCCCTGGACATCCGGGTGGAGCTCGCGAACCCCCGGCCCTACCGGCTACCCGACACCGACCGGCCGTTCGCCGAGGACGTCGAACACGCGGCCTACGACCCCGTCTGGGCGAACCGCGCCTGGCAGGTCCTCAACCAGGTCGGACTGGTGCTGGAGGAGTTCGCGGCCCGGTTCTCGGGCAAGGTCAGCCCCGTCCACCTGTTCTGGCACTCGTTCGACCTCGCCCACACCAGGTTCTCCGGACAGCACCTCGACCAGCCTGCACAGGTCGACCCGGTGACCCGCGAGGCGTACTCCCGCGAGCTGGTCAGCTTCGGGTTCTGGTTCGGGGACGCCGCCCTCGGCGAAGCGGCCTTCTACTCCTACACGGCCCCCGAACCGGCACACCTCGCCGACGACCCGCTCGAACCGGCGACCGCCCGGTGGACCGAGCTCGGCGACGGCCACCTCGCGGTCCTGCGCTACGAGGCGGCCCGTGCCGAGCCGGACCCCAGGGCGGCCGTGCTCGCCTTCTACGAGAGCGCCTACCGGGCCGGGGCCGGGCGCGCGGGCTGGGACGTCGACCGTCTCGCCTGCCCGGGCGGGATCACCGACCCGCGGTGGCCGGCTCCGCCCCGCTGATCGGTCGGGACGGGGTCGGCTGGGGCGGGGGCCGGGTCGGACAGGGGCCGGGTGGCGCGGCCCTGGTCAGTGCAGGTGCGACTGCCAGTCGGCGGGGACCCTGCCCAGCGGGCCCGGGGTCGGCTGGGCCTCCGGGTGCGCGGCGGGCGCCGCCAGCTCCGGCCCCTCGTAGTACTGCTCGGTCTCGACGTTCCAGAACCACGCCTCACCGGGCTCGAAACTGGCCAGGAACGGGTGCCCGGCCTCCCGGGCGTGTCGCGTGCCGTGCTGGGAGGGCGAGGAGTCGCAGCACCCGATGTGCCCGCACTGGGCACACCGCCGCAGGTGGAACCACCACCCCGGCCCGTCCCCCGTCAGACACTCCACGCACCCGTCCCCGCTCGGCGGCACGGCGGGGTCGATCCCCCGGATCGGGCTGTCAGTCATCGGACACGCCTCCCGACGTCGGTTCGGCCGGGCGCCGGTTCAGGACGGCGGCGCCGGGGCCTTCGGACCGTCTCTCCGAATCCCAACCGGCCGGCGCGCACACAGATTCCGGGAGGGGCTGCGGGACCAGCCCCGGGCCGACGGCAGGGGCGGCGGGACCGGGCCCCGGGCGACCTGCCTTGAAGGAGACGGGCGGCTGTGCGTGACTGGAGGGAGCAGCAGTGCTCCGGCCGACGTCGAGCCGACATCGAGGTGCTCCGGATGGGATTCATCGGCACTGTGGGGCTGGTGCTCCACCCCGAGCGCACCTGTGCGCCCTCCGTGGAGACCGTGGTCGGCTGGAGCCGGGCCCGGGGCACCAAGGTCCTGGGGCTGGCCGCGGAGGTGGCGCGGATCGGTTGCGAGGCCATCCCGGTCGGGGACGAGGAGATGGCCGCCGGCGCCGACCTGCTGATCAGCCTCGGCGGGGACGGCACCATGCTGCGCACCATGCGGCTCGCCACCCGGGGCCACGCTCCGGTCCTCGGCGTCAACGTCGGGCGGCTGGGCTTCCTCGCCGAGGTCGACATCCCGGACCTGCGCGGCGCGCTGGACGCCGTCGACGCCCACCGGTTCACCGTGGAGGCCCGTTCCGGCGTCCACGCCCGGTTCGGGGACGTCCGGGAGACGGCGCTCAACGACGTGGTGCTGCTGCGCAGCCCCGGGCACAGGTCCGCGGTGGTCGCCGTACGGGTCCAGGGCGAGCCCTTCGTGTCCTACACCGCGGACGCGGTCGTCTGTGCCACGCCGACCGGCTCCACCGCGTACAGCTTCTCCGCGGGCGGCCCGATCGTCTCCCCCAACGCGGAGGGGCTGCTGGTCACCCCGGTGGCCCCGCACGCCGTGTTCAACCGCTCGGTGTTCCTCTCCAGCGGCGAGCGTCTCGACCTGGAGGTGCTGCCGCCCAGCGGCGACCTCGCCGTCGAGGCCGACGGCCTGCTGGTCGGCCACGTCTCGCCGGGCGACGGCGTCGAGGTGACCATGGTGCCCGCGGCCGCGCGCGTCGTGCGGCTCGGGCACACCACCTTCTACCAGCGGGCCCAGCGCAAGCTCCGGCTCACCGGCTCGGCGGAACACGGCTGACCGGGGCGGGCCGGCAACGTGGCTGCGCGCCCGGTGCCCCGCCGGACCGTGGTGGTCGGTGGGGCACCGGGCGCGCGGGGCGGGCCACCGGAGGTGAGCCCTGCGGTGGACTCCCCCGTTACCAGCTGCCCTTGAGGGGGATCCAGCCCGGGTTGCCCAGCTTGGCGGTCACCGCGGCGCTGCTGTCGTCGTTGCTCAGGTAGAACGTGCCGGACGCCGGGTCGTAGGCGCCGACGGTGGTGACGCCGTCGCCGTTCCAGTCGCCGACCAGCGGCGTCCAGCCCGGGTTGCCGAAGGTTGCGGTCACCGCGGCGCTGCTGTTGTCGTTGCTGAGGTAGAAGGTGCCGGTCGCCGGGTCGTAGGCGCCGATGCTGGTGACGCCGTCGCCGTTCCAGTCACCCGCCAGCGGCGTCCAGCCCGCGTTGCCGAACTTCGCCGAGCCCGCGACGGTGCTGTTGTCGTTGCTCTCGTAGAAGGTCTGGGTGCTCGGGTCGTACGCGCCGATGGTGTCCCGGCCGTCGCCGTTCCAGTCCCCCACCAGCGGGATCCAGTTCGGGTTGCCGAACTTCGCCGTCACCGCGGCCGTGCTGTTGTCGTTGCTCAGGTAGAACGTGGCCGTCGCCGGGTCGTACGCACCGACGGTGTCCACGCCGTCGCCGTTCCAGTCCCCGACCAGCGGCGTCCACCCCGGGTTGCCGAACTTCGCCGAGCCCGCGACGGTGCCGTTGTCCCTGCTCTCGTAGAAGGTCTGGGTGCCCGGGTCGTACGCGCCGATGCCGTCCGGGGAGGAGGGCTTGGCGTGGTCCGCGCCGAGGCCGGCCTTCGGCCCGCAGACCGGCCAGGCGCCCTGGCCCTGTCCGGCGAGGACCTTCTCGCCTATCTGGATCTGCTGCGCCTTGGTCGCCTGGTGCGGGTAGGCCGCGTACTGGGTGCCGCCGTACGCCTTCCAGGTGCTCAGCGAGAACTGCAGGCCGCCGTAGTAGGAGTTGCCGGTGTTGATCGCCCAGTTGCCGCCGCTCTCGCACTGGGCGACCTTGTCCCAGGTGCTCACCGAGGCGGCCTGCGCCGGGCCCTGGGCGGAGACGGACAGGAGGGCCACCCCGACGGCCACGGCGGCCGGCGTGCGGCCGCGACGGGAGGTCTGCTTGCTCTCGGTGTTCCTGCGCATGGCGGATCGACGTCCTTTCGGCACGGATCGGAGGGGGTGGACTACCAGCGGCCGGCGATCGGGACGTCACCCGGGCTTCCGTAGACGAAGCTGGTGGCGGAGCTGTTGTCGTTGCTCAGGTAGAAGGTGGCGGTCGCCGGGTCGAAGGCGCCGATGCTGGTGACGCCGTCGTTGTTCCAGTCGCCGACCACCGGCGTCCACCCCGGGTTGCCGAACTTCACCGAGCCCGCGACGGTGCTGTTGTCGTTGCTCTCGTAGAAGGTCTGGGTGCTCGGGTCGTACGCGCCGATGCTGTCCCGGCCGTCGTTGTTCCAGTCACCGACCAGCGGGATCCAGTTCGGGTTGCCGAACTTCGCCGTCACCGCGGCGCTGCCGTTGTCGTTGCTCAGGTAGAAGGTGGCGGTCGCCGGGTCGTACGCGCCGATGCTGGTGACGCCGTCGCCGTCCCAGTCGCCGACCAGCGGCGTCCACCCCGGGTTGCCGAACTTCGCCGAACCGGCGGTGGTGGAGTTGTCGTTGCTCAGGTAGAAGGTGGAGGTCTCCGGGTCGTACGCGCCGATGCTGGCCACGCCGTCCTTGTTCCAGTCGCCGACCAGCGGCGTCCAGTTCGGGTTGCCGAACTTCGCCGAGCCCAGGGTGGAGCCCGCGTTGTCGCCCTCGTAGAAGGTCTGGGTGGACGGGTGGTACACACCGACCCTGGTGGCCCGCCGCTGCGCGTCGTCGACGATGTTCTTGTACCGCAGCGCCTTGTACTCGCTGTTGGGGTGGGAGTCGAGGGTGCCGTTGATGGAGGCACCGGTGACGTGCTTCACCGGGGTGGAGCCGAAGGAGTAGTAGGAGAAGGTGGTGTGGCCCGGGTCGTCCCACTTCTCGAAGAGCAGGACGTGGTTGTAGTAGCTGTTGAGGACGTCGCCGGCCTTCAGCTCGCTGCGCGGGATCTCGTAGGTGTAGGAGTCCGCGATGCCCTGGGTGTTGGGGCTGGCGCCGAGGTGCCAGGCCATGGAGACGTAACCCGAGCAGTCGGTGCGGTAGTTGCGGCCGCTGGAGTCCGGGTAGGAGCCGCCCTGGTTGTAGGTGAGGGACTTGCCGAGCCAGTACTGCGCCCGCTGGATGACCTCGCCGCGGGTGATCCTGCCGTCCACCGCGGAGGAGGCGGTGGTCGCCGCGTGGGCGGCGGTGGCGGTGACGGCCGTCGCGGCGATCGCACCGGAGGCGGCGATCGAGGCGGCGAGGGCGACGTGGGCGAGCCTGGACAGCTTGGAAGAGCGCATGGCTGAGGAAGTCCTGACGGCGTGGAGGGTCGTGGAGTGTTCGCGCGGACACCGGTGGTCGGCGCGGAAGTCTTCGGGACGTGCACGCCCGGCGGCGGGACGGCTGCCCTGCAGGAACAGCGGTCGGTCGGCGGCGGAACGGTCGAGCGGCGGGACACCGGGCCCCGCAGCGCGGTCACCGGCGCCTTCCGGGCGGTGTGCCCGGCTGGCGAGTACTACTCTCGCCGCGGCTCAGGACCGGTGGAAGGGCCCCCGGCTGGACGGATCCGGCCCTGACCGGATGCGTCCAGCGGCGCCGAGTCGGGCTCGCAAGACCCCGGGAGGCGCCCTTCCCGCATCAAACTGGCGGTGGCGCCTCGAACCGTCAACAGCTCTTCCCTCAAGGCAGTATGACGATTCATCAGATCAATGGACCTGCTGCGCTGCTCAGCGCAGAACGGCCGCCGGCCAGGTCGGTACCCCAGGAGGGGCAGCGACCTGGCCGGCGGATCGTGTTCGGCGGACCCTAGGCCCGGCGGGTGTGGGTGCGGATGCGGTAGCGGAGGCCGGTGGTGGAGGTCTGCCAGCCGCCGTCGCGGGTGACGGTCCAGGCGGGGCCGACGGGCGGGGCGTGGGTGTCGCCGTCGACCGCGAGGTCGATCTCGGTGACCGAGAGGGTGGTGGCGTGGTCGATGGCGGTGCGGTAGAGCTGCCCGCCGCCGATGATCCAGGTCTCGGCGGGGGTTCCCGGGTCGGCTGCCGCGGCCGCGAGGCGCAGGGCCTCGGCGAGGGAGCCGGCGCGCTCGGCGCCGTCGGCGGCCCACTGCGGGTTGCGGGTGACCACGATGTTGCGGCGGCCGGGGAGCGGGCGGAAGCGCGGCGGGATCGACTCCCAGGTGCGGCGGCCCATCACCACGGGGTGGCCGAGGGTGGTCCGCTTGAAGTGTTCGAGGTCCTCGGGCAGGTGCCACGGCATCGTGTTGTCGGCGCCGATCACGCCGCCGCGGGCCTGGGCCCAGATCAGTCCGATCCTCATACCGCCACCGGGGCCTTGATCGCCGGGTGGTGCCGGTAGCCGACGACGTCCACGTCGGAGTAGGCGTAGTCGAAGAGCGAGTCGGCCTTCCGCAGGTTCAGCGTGGGGAAGTCGTACGGCGTGCGCGAGAGCTGTTCGGTGACCTGGTCCACGTGGTTGTCGTAGATGTGGCAGTCACCGCCGGTCCAGATGAAGTCCCCCGGGGCGAGGCCGACCTGCTGCGCGACCAGGTGGGTGAGCAGGGCGTAGCTCGCGATGTTGAACGGGACGCCGAGGAAGAGGTCGGCGCTGCGCTGGTAGAGCTGGCAGGAGAGCCTGCCGTCGGCGACGTGGAACTGGAAGAAGGCGTGGCAGGGGGCGAGCGCCATGGCGTCCAGTTCGGCGACGTTCCAGGCGGAGACGACCATCCGGCGGGAGTCCGGGTCGGTGCGCAGGGTGTCGAGGACCTGGCTGATCTGGTCGACGTGCCCGCCATCGGGGGTCGGCCAGCTGCGCCACTGCACGCCGTAGACGGGGCCGAGGTCGCCGTTGCCGTCGGCCCACTCGTCCCAGATGGTGACGCCGTGCTCGTTCAGCCAGCCGACGTTGGAGTCGCCGCGCAGGAACCACAGGAGCTCGTACACCACGGACTTGAGGTGCACCTTCTTGGTGGTGACCAGCGGGAAGCCCCGGGAGAGGTCGTACCGCAGCTGGTGTCCGAAGACGCTCCGGGTGCCGGTGCCCGTCCGGTCGGCCTTGGCCGTTCCGGTGGTGAGCACGTGCTTCAACAGGTCTTCGTACTGGGTGTCCGCCACGAGCGGCAAGTGTACGTGCCCGTCCGGTCCGCCCGGTTCACCCCGGTCCGTCGGGGCTGCGGTCCCCGCACGTCGGGAGGGGGGCTGGCGGCTCCCGGTCACCCGGTGAGCCGGGCCACCAGCTCCCGTTTGAGGACCTTGCCGCCTGCGCCGAGCGGGAAGGCCTCGGTGAACTCCACCCGGCGCGGGTACTTGTAGGCGGCCATCCGCTCCCGGCTCCAGGCGGTGATCCCCGCGGCGAGCTCGCGGTCCGGGCGGATCCCCGGCCGGGGCACCACCACCGCGCACACCTCCTGGCCGTGGACCTCGTCCGGCAGGCCCACCACGGCGACCTGGGCGACGGCCGGGTGGCGGGCCAGCACCTCCTCGACCTCGCGCGGGTAGACGTTGTAGCCGCCGCGCAGCACCAGGTCCTTCTTGCGGTCGACGATGGTCAGGTACCCGTCGGCGTCCAGCGTCCCGAGGTCCCCGGAGCGGAACCACCCGTCGACGACCGCCTCGGCGCTCGCGCCCGGGAGGTTCAGGTAGCCGGCCATCACGTTGTGCCCGCGGATCACCACCTCGCCGATCTCGCCGGCCGGCAGCGGCTCGATCCGGCCCTCCACCTCGGCCCTGGCGACGGCGACCTCGACGCCCCAGATGGGTCGGCCCACCGTGCCGGGCCGCAGGGGCCAGGCCCGCTGGTTGTAGGCGACGACCGGGGAGGTCTCGGTCAGGCCGTAGCCCTCGTAGACGGGGCAGCCGAAGGTCTCCCGGAAGTCCTCCAGGACCGGCACCGGCAGGGCCGCCCCGCCGCAGAACGCCCGGTCGAGCGGTGGGCGGCGCGGATCGGTGCGGGCGGCGGCGAGCAGGGCGTGGTACATGGTGGGCACGCCCATGACGAGCGTGCACCGTTCGCGGACCATCAGGTCCAGCGCCTGCGGCCCGTCGAAGCGCGGCATCAGCACCAGGGTGGCGCCGGCCCGGAAGCAGGTGGCCATGCCGCAGATCTGGCCGAAGGTGTGGAACAGCGGCAGGCAGCCCAGCAGCACGTCCTCGGGCCGGTAGTCGAACGGGGAGAGCATCGTGGTGGCGGTGTTCATCTCCAGGTTGAGGTGGGTGAGCATGGCCCCCTTGGGGCGGCCCGTGGTACCGGAGGTGTAGAGCACCACGGCGAGGTCGCCGGGTTCGCGCGGGACGGCGCCGGCGATCGGGGTGGCGGGCCCGGCCAGCGCGTCCAGGCGCGGGCGGCCCGCGTCCCGCGCCTGGTCCACCGTCAGGACGGGGGTGCCGGCGGCCTCCGCGGCCCGGGCGCCCTCGGCCAGCAGGGCTTCGGCGCAGACCAGGGCCGCGGCCCCGGCGTCGCGCAGCACGTGGGCGATCTCCTCGGCCCGCAGCAGGGCGTTCACCGGGACGGCGACGGCGCCGAGGGCGAGCACCCCGAAGTACGCGAGCGGGAAGTGGCGGCTGTTGGGGAGCAGCAGGGCGACCCGGTCGCCGGGGCCGATGCCCTGGTCGCGCAGCACCGCCGCGTAGCGCCGTGCGCCGTCCCACAGCTCGCGGTAGGTGGTGCGTTCGGTGCCGAGGACGAGGGCGGGGTGGTCGGGCCGGCGCAGCGCGGACTCGGCGAGCACCGCGGCCAGGGAGAGCGTCATCGGCGGCTACCTCCGGGTGTCCGCGACCAGCCGGGCCCGGTCCGGCTTGCCGGTGGGGGTGAGCGGCAGGTCGGGGCGGACGGCGAGCACGGCCGGGACGTGCTGCGGGGAGAGCGCGGTGGCGAGGTGCTCGCGCAGGTCCGCCTCGGTGGTGGCGGCGCCGTCGCGCAGGACCACGGCGGCGTGCAGGTGCTCGACGAGGTCGCCGTCGGGGACGCCGAAGGCGGCGGCCTGGAGCACGCCGGGGTGGGCGGTCAGGGCGTTCTCGACGGTGGTCGGGTGGATCTTGATGCCGTTGGTCTTGACCACGTCGGCCAGGCGGCCGCTGAGGTGGATGTAGCCGCGTTCGTCGAGGCGGCCGAGGTCGCCGGTGTGGACCCAGCCGTCCCGGACGGTGCGGGCGGTGAGCTCCGGGTCGCCGAGGTACTCGCGCATCGCGAACGGGGAGCGGACGCAGATCTCGCCGAGCTCGCCGGTCGGCAGGTCGCGGTGGTCGTGCGGGTCGCGGACCCGGACCTCGCCGGCGAGGACCCGCCCGACGGTGCCGCGCAGGTCGGGCTCGCGGTGCTCGGCCGGGGTGAGCATGCCGATCGCGCCGGCTTCGCTGGTGCCGTAGATCTGGATGAGGACGTCCCCGAAGCGCTCGACGGCCTCGGCGAGGCGGGCGGGCGAGGCGGGGGAACCGGTGTAGCAGAGCATCACGAGGCTGGAGAGGTCGGTGGCGGCGGACTCCGGGTGGTCCATCAGCCGGTACAGCTGCGGCGGAGTGATCAGCAGCCGGGTGACCCGGTGTTCGGCGACGGTGCGCAGCACCCGGCCGGCGTCGAAGCCCTGGTGCAGGATCACCGAGCCGCCGGAGGCGAGCGAGTCGTCGGCGGTGGCGCCGCTGGAGTGGCTCATCGGCAGGGTGGCCAGGTAGACGGCGCGCCAGGCCATCTGGAGTCCGGCGGTGATGAAGCCGTTGCGGGTGCGGAAGTCGACGGCGATCCCCTTGGGCCGGCCGGTGGTGCCGCTGGTGTAGGTGATCACGGCGGCCCGGTCGAGCGGGATCGGGGTCTCGGGCGGGTCGGTGTCGGCGCCGGTGCTCAGGTCGAGGACGTCGGGGCCGAGGTCGGCGAGGGCGGCCAGGGCGGGTGCCTTCGGCAGGCGGGCGGCCAGGTCGCGGGCGAGCGGGAGGTGCTCGGCGTCGACGGCGAGGACGGTGGCCCCGGTCTCGGTGAGGATGGCGAGTTCGGCGTCCCGGGTGAGCCGGTCGCCCGGGTCGACGGCGTTGGTGGTGTGCAGGTGGACGGCGGTGGCGCCGATCAGGTTGGCGGCGTAACGCAGGATCAGCGTCGCCGGGGAGTTGGTGGTGGTGAGGATGGCCACCACGGCGCCGGTGCCCCCGTCTGCGGCCTCGCCGCCGTGCCGGAGCAGGGTCTGCGCGGCGGTGCGCACGGCGGTGGTGAAGGCGCCGGCGGTGAGGGCCCCGTCCTGCCAGGTGAGGACGGTGCGGTCCGGGTCGGCGGCGAGCACCCGGAGGATCCGGCCGACATAGGTGTCGTTCGCTGGCATGGCGATTCCCATCGGCTGACTGCTGGATTTCGGCGAGCATAGCAGCGCTCCGCCGGAATTCGGCGGGGATTTCGCGAACATTGCCGCGTCCGGTGTTGTCGCGGATGGCGCTATCGAAATGATACGGCGCCCTGAGACGATGTCGTCACGTCGAATATCCGGGCTCGTCGACGGCCCGGAACGGGCCGGCCGTACGCCACGGACATCCGTGTTCCCGATGGATATCCGGATGACCGACGGATATCCGGGTGACCGGACGGATGCCGGCCGGCACCTCGCGGACCGCCGGGAAAGTCCGGGTGCGCCGCCGGCCCGTGGGGCCGAGGCCCCGTACCGTGACGGTCTCCTGAGAGCGAGTGGACGCCATGAGCCATTACCGCACATTCTTCCCGCCCCGGGACCGGGAATCCGCGAACACGGCGGGACATCGGGAATTCCTCGAGATCGGGCGGCGGGCCGGGAGTTTCCCGGCGGCCCGGAACTCGCGGAACGGCGTCGTCAGCGACATCCGGGTCTGGTGCAGCAACGACTACCTCGGCATGGGCCAGCACCCGCTGGTGCTGGCCGCGATGCGTGAGGCCCTGGACGACTTCGGGGCCGGGGCGGGCGGGTCGCGGAACATCGCCGGGACCAACCACTACCACGTGCTGCTGGAGCAGGAGCTGGCCGACCTGCACGGCAAGGAGGACGCGCTGCTCTTCACCTCCGGCTACACGGCGAACGACGGCGCGCTGTCCGTGCTGCCGGCCCACCTGACGGACTGCGTGGTCTTCTCGGACCGGCTGAACCACGCCTCGATCATCGACGGGCTGCGCCACAGCGGCGCGGAGAAGCGCATCTTCCGGCACAACGACACCACGCACCTGGAGGAGCTGATCGCGGCCGCCCCGGCGGCACGGCCCAAGCTGATCGTGATGGAGTCCGTGTACTCGATGGCGGGTGACCTCGCGCCGCTGGCGGAGATCGCCGACATCGCCAAGCGGTACGGGGCGATGACCTTCCTCGACGAGGTGCACGCGGTCGGGATGTACGGGCCGCAGGGTGCGGGCATCGCCGCGAGCCTCGGCCTGGCGGACGAGTTCACCGTGATCATGGGCACGCTGGCGAAGGGGTTCGGGACGATCGGCGGGTACATCGCGGGCCCGACCGCGGTGATCGACGTGGTGCGCAGGCTCTCCCGGCCCTTCATCTTCACCACCGCGCTGCCGCCGGCGGTCGCCGCGGGCGGCCTCGCCGCCGTCCGGCACCTCCGGGGCTCGGACCTGGAGCGCAACCGGCTGCGGGAGAACGCGCAGCTGATGCACGGGCTGCTGCGGGAGCGCGGGATCCCCTTCCTGTCGGACCGGTCGCACATCGTGTCCGTGCTGGTCGGCGACGAGACGGTGTGCAAGCGGATCTCCGACCTCCTGCTGGAGCGCGACGGCTGCTACGTGCAGGCGATCAACGCGCCCAGCGTCCGGGTCGGCGAGGAGATCCTGCGGGTGGCGCCGGGGGCGGTGCACGGCACCGACGAGGTGCGGGAGTTCGTCGCGGCACTGGCGCGGATCTGGGACGAGCTGGGCCTGCCGCTCGTGCCGGGCGGGGCCGCCGCGCGGTAGACCGGCCCGGGGCCCGGCCGTTCCCGGCCGGGCCCCGGCGCGTGCGCGGGTCGGTGGAAGCCCTCCGGGGCGTCGGTGACGCCGCCGCACGGGTCGGTGACGCCGTTGCGCGGGTCGGTGACGCCGTCGCGCGGGTCGGTGACGCCGTTGCGGCGCGTCAGTAGAGCCCTTCCGGGGCGGTCGCGGTCACCTGCAGGGGCCGCACGTTGGCCACCCCGTCGCTCGGCCAGAGCCCGGTGCAGTCGTACCGGATGGCCTGGTCGCGCTCCAGGACGTTGGGCAGCAGCAGGTCCTCGTGCAGCACGGTGAGCCGGACCTGGCCGGTGGCCCCGTACTCGACCGGGGTCGTCCAGTCGTCCCGGCGCACCACCGCCATCGTCACCTGCGGGTGGTTGGGCACGTACGGCAACAGGTCGGCGTCCTGACGGGCGACGAGGCCGGCGGCGTTGCCGAAGGTGTTGCCGTAGCTGAGCCCGCAGAGGCCGCCGTCCAGGGCCGCCAGGAACTCCCGGTGCGTGCCGGGGCTGATCTGGGTGCCGCTGAGGCGCACGCCGTCGAGGGCCGCGACCAGGCCGGGGTGGCTGCGGCACAGCGCCTGGAGGAGGGCGGGCGTCGTGTTCAGGTAGTCGACGGTGCCGCGGGAGAGCACGTCGGCGATCTGCTCCAGCAGGTGGTCGGTGTACTCGCGGGCGTCGGCGAGCCGGCCGGCCCGGATCAGCCGCTTCACCCAGCGCGGGTCCATGTCGACCGCGTACACCTGCCCGGCGTGCAGCTCGGACGCCTCCCAGACGCCGTTGCCGATCAGGTGCGGCCCGGTGGGGGTGGCCTGGAGCCAGGCCCGTTCGGGCCGGAAGCCCTCCTGGACGAAGGACCAGCGCCGCCACACGCCGCGGTGCAGCAGCATGGCGGGGGTGTAGAAGACCCGGCAGGGCGCGCCGGTGGTGCCGCCGGTGTCCCAGATCCGGCCGCTGAGCGGGCGCGGCACGGCCAGCGGGACCAGGTCGGCCGGGTCGCCGGTGCGCAGGTCGTCGAGCGGGAACGGGCCGAGCGCGGTCAGCTGCCCGTAGCGGGTGAGGTCGCGGGGGTCGAAGTCCAGCTCCTTGGCCCGGCGGAGCCAGTACGGGCTCCCGGTCACCGGGTCGAAGTGCCGGCGGACGACGCGCCTGGTCCAGCCGTCGAGGTCGGTGGCGAGCCAGCCCTCGGTCAGCGCGTCCCACTCGGCGGCCCGGCGCGCCCGGTCCCGGGTGACCTCCCCCGGGACCGGGCCGCCGCCGGTCACCGCTCGGCCCGCGGGTCGGCCGCGGGGACGTCGATGCCCAGCTCGTAGACGCTGGTGAGGACCTGCTCGACGTGCTCGGGCCGGTCCACGTGGACCACCGGGAACGGGAAGCGCAGGATGCCGTCCGGGATCGAGCCGCCGATGACCAGCCCGAGCCGGACGCCCTGCTCCGCCATCCCGGTGTAGACGTCCACCAGGCTGATCGGGTCGGTGGCGTTGCGGTGGAAGAGGTCGCGGACCCCGGCCCCGGTGGTCAGCGTCCGGCGGTCGAGGCAGGAGACCAGCGGGAGCCGGGGGTCGGCGAACTCCATGGCGTCCAGGTACGGGGCCAGGAAGGCGCGGAACGGGGCGCGCAGCGGCGAGTGCACGGCGATCGTCCGGTCGGGCAGCGGCACCAGCGTGCCCTGCGGCACCTCGGCGGCCAGCGCGTCGAGGGCGGACCGCTCGCCGGACAGCATCAGGATCCGGGCCGCGCCGTCGGCGGTGGGGCCGAAGTCCCCGGCCCGGTGCACGCCCGGGCGGCCGTCGCCGCCGTACGGGGCGGTGTCCAGCCCGGCCGGAACGAAGGCCAGCGCCATGCCCTCCTCCGGGTCGCCGGCGGACGGCTCGGGGGCGTGCCGGGTGTGCGCGAGCATCTCGAACAGGGCCCGCCGGTCCACCGCGCCGGCGAGGCTGCCCGCCGTCATCGCGCCGAGGCTGAGCCCGCCGAGCACCGCGGGCCGCAGGCCGTGCCCGGCCAGGATGTCGTGCACCGCGACGGCCAGGGCGGTCTCCCGGACGGTGCCCGCGCTCTGCCGCTCCTCCCGGCCCTTCGGCAGCTCCTCGTCGAGCAGCTGCCCGGGAGTGAGGCCGGTCCAGCCCGCTATCTCGGCGTACAGCTCCCGCATCGCCGGATAGGCCTGGTACAGCTCCAGGCCGTGCGGCTCGGTGCCGACACCGCCGCCGAAAAGGTAACCGAGTGCCATGGTGCTCCTCCTTCGGGAATTCCACGGAAAGGGAACGGGCGGCGCGCGCGCCGGGCTTTCGGCCGCCGTCGGCGCCGGTGCGCGTGGCATCCGGAGCGCCGCGCCGCCACCGTAGCAGGGCCCGTGCGCGGAAATGCCGGAACGGCCGAAAAGGCCGGGACCGTGCGCTGTCGCGGTTCGCGCTATCGAGACGATATCGGCGGCTGACAAGATCTGTCTGGTCGATTCCGCCCGGCCCGGCCCGCGTGAATTCCGGCGCGGTGCGGGTGCCGGCGGCGGGTGGAAGGCGGTCGGCGGCGGATCCGCGCGGCGGCACCGGAATGCCCGGTGCCGCCGGATTACGGTCGCACGGCCTTTCGCCGGGCCGTCCGGATATCAGGCCCGGGGGAAATCGGTGCCGGATATCGGGGCCGGACGTCGGGCTCGCGGAAAACCGGGCTCACGGAAAACCGGGCCCGGGGGAAATCGGCTCCCCGCGAACAGGGCACGGGAGACCGGGCCCGACGGAACGGGGCCCGCGGAAGAACAGGGCCCGGGGGAACAGGCCGACCACGGTCGGGCGCCGGACACCGGCCGAGCACCACGCCGCCGGGCGCCACGCCCGCCGGTCCGGCGCGTCGCGAAGAAGGAGTGGGGACGCACACCATGGCTCACGGATCACGCCCTGCCACGCCGTTGCTGTGGGCCCTCTCCGGCGGCACCCCGGCCGCGCTCGCGGCGGACGCGGCGCACCTGCACCGCCACCTGACGGCCCACCCCGGG
Organism: Kitasatospora sp. NPDC004745; assembly: GCF_042873275.1. NCBI lineage: Bacteria > Bacillati > Actinomycetota > Actinomycetes > Kitasatosporales > Streptomycetaceae > Kitasatospora > Kitasatospora sp. NPDC004745. Next base: position 15,680 of record NZ_JBIALK010000043.1, read on the forward strand.
ACCACCCCCGAGGACGTGGCGCACGCACTCGGCGCCCGCGCCGCCGGCCCGCACCGCGCGGCCCTCGTCGGCACCGACCGGGCGGGGCTGCTGGAGCGGCTGGCCGCGCTCGCCGCGGGCCGGCCCGCGCCGGGCCTGGTGACCGGCACCGCCGCGGACGGCACCGCCGCCTTCGTCTTCCCCGGCCAGGGCTCCCAGTGGCCGGGCATGGCCGTCGAGCTGCTCGCCGCCTCCCCCGCCTTCCGCAGCCGCCTGGACGACTGCACGCAGGCCCTGGAGCCGTTCACCGGCTGGTCGGTCCCGGACGTGCTGCGCGCCGCTCCCGGCGCGCCCGCGCTGGAACGCGCCGACGTCGTGCAGCCGGTGCTGTTCGCGGTGACGCTGGCCCTGGTGGCGCTCTGGGAGTCGTACGGCGTCCGGCCGGCGGCGGTGCTCGGGCACAGCATGGGCGAGATCAGCTCCGCGGTCGTCGCCGGGGCGCTCGACCTGGACGACGCCGCCCGGGTCGCCGCGCACTGGAGCCGGCTGCAGGCGACCCTCGCCGGCCGGGGCGAGATGGTCTCCGTGATGGCCTCCGCCGAGCGGGTGCGCCCGCTCCTGGCCCGCTGGGGCGGGCGGCTCACCGTCGCCGCCGTGAACGGCCCCGGCTCGACGGTCGTGTCGGGGGACGCGGACGCCGCCGCCGAGCTGGTCGGGCACTTCGACCGGCTCGGTCTGCACGCCCGGACCGTCGCCGTCGGCCTGGCCGCCCACTCCCCGCACATCGACGCGATCCTGCCCGAGCTGCGCGACGCCCTGGCCCCGCTGCGCCCGCGGCCCGCCCGGCTGCCGTTCTACTCCGGCCTGACCGGCGGCCTGCTGGCCGACCCGGTGCTGGACGCCGACCACTGGTGCCGCAACCTGCGGGGCACCGTCCTCTTCGCCCGGGCGGCCGAGGCCCTGCTGACCGACGGCCACCGGCTGCTGCTGGAGGTCAGCCCGCACCCGGTACTCACCTCCGCGCTGCAGGAGACGGCCCGCGAGTGCGGCGCCGACGCCCGCGTCCGGGGCTCCCTCCGGCGCGAACAGGGCGGCCCGGACCGGGCCCTGACCACCCTCGGCGAGCTGTTCGTGGACGGCCACCGGCCCGACCTCACCGCGCTCGCCGCCGAGGCCGGCGGGCGCGACGTGGCCCTGCCGGACCCTGCGGAGGACCAGGCCGCCACCCCCGGGGCGGGCGAACCCCCGGCGACGGAGGGGCTGGTGGAGCAGCTCACCGGCCGGTCCGAGCGGGAGCAGCACGCCCTGCTCCTCGACCTCGTCCAGCGGACCGTGAACGACGCGCTGGCCCGCACCGGGCCCGTCCCCGCCGACCGCGCCTTCCTGGACCTCGGCCTGGACTCCGTCACCGCGCTGGAGATCCGCAACCGGCTGGGCGCCGCCGCCTCGCTGCGGCTGCCCGCCACCGCCGTCTTCGACCACCCCACCCCGCGGGCGCTGGCGGCCCACCTGCGCGCCGAGCTGCTCGGCGGACCGCCCGGTGACGGGTCCGCCAGCGCGGCCGCACCCGCGGTCCGGTCCGCCGGCGAGGACCCGGTGGTGATCGTCTCGATGGGGTGCCGCTACCCGGGCGGCGCCGACACCCCGGAACGGCTCTGGCAGCTCGTCGCCGAGGGCGCCGACGCCGTCACCCCCTTCCCGACGGACCGCGGGTGGGGCCTCCCCGCGGAGGACGGGCCGGCCGGACGCCGACCGGGCCGCTACTACCAGCGGGCGGCGGGCTTCCTGCACGGGGCCGACCGGTTCGACCCGGCGTTCTTCGACATCTCGCCGCGCGAGGCGCTCGCCATGGACCCGCAGCAGCGGCTGTTGCTGGAGATCGCCTGGGAGGCGTTCGAGCGGGCCGGGATCGACTCGACCACCCTGCGCGGAAGTCGGTCCGGGGTCTTCGTCGGCGCGATGACCATGGACTACGGCCCGGGCCTGACCGCCGCGTCCGACCTCTCCGGCCACCTGCTGACCGGGACCACCGGCAGCGTGGCCTCGGGCCGGCTGGCCTACGTGTTCGGGCTGGAGGGCCCGGCCGTCACCGTCGACACCGCCTGCTCCTCCTCCCTCGTCGCCCTCCACCTGGCGGCCCGGGCGCTGCGGGACGGCGAGTGCGACCTCGCCCTCGCCGGCGGCGTCACCGTGATGTCCACGCTCGGGATGTTCATGGAGTTCAGCCGCCAGGGCGGGCTGGCTCCGGACGGCCGGTGCAAGGCCTTCGCGGCGTCCGCGGACGGCTTCGGACTCGCCGAGGGCGCGGGCATGCTGGTGCTGGAGCGGCTGTCCGACGCCCGGCGCAACGGGCACCCGGTGCTGGCGGTGCTGCGCGGCTCCGCCGTCAACCAGGACGGCGCCAGCAACGGGCTCACCGCGCCCAACGGGCCCTCGCAGCAGCGCGTGATCCGGGCCGCGCTCGCGAACGCCGGGCTCACCGCCGCCGAGGTCGACGCCGTCGAGGCGCACGGCACCGGGACGACGCTGGGCGACCCGATCGAGGCGCAGGCGATCCTCGCCGCCTACGGGCAGGACCGGCCGGAGGGCCGGCCGCTGTGGCTCGGCTCGCTCAAGTCCAACCTCGGCCACGCGCAGGCGGCGGCCGGGGTCGGCGGGGTGATCAAGATGGTGCAGGCCATGCGCAACGGGGTCCTGCCGCAGACCCTGCACGTGGACGAGCCGTCCCCGCACATCGACTGGTCGGCGGGCGCGGTCGAACTGCTCACCGAGGCCCGGAGCTGGGACACCGACGGACGGCCGCGACGGGCGGGCGTCTCCTCCTTCGGCGTCAGCGGCACCAACGCCCACGTCGTCCTGGAGGAAGCCCCCGTGGAACGGGGCTCCGACGCGGGCGAAACCGGCGCCGGCGTGCTGCCGTGGGTGCTCTCCGCGCGCACACCGGAGGCCCTGCGTGAGCAGGCGGCTCAGCTGGCCGACGTGGAGCGTGACCCGAGCGACGTGGCCCACACCCTCGCCCGCGGCCGCAGGGCGTTCGAGCACCGTGCGGTGGTCGTCGGCGACCACGACACCCGCACCGCCGCCCTGCACGCCCTCGCCACCGGCGAACCCCACCCCGCCCTCATCCAGGCCACCACCACCGGCACCGCCGCACGGACGGTGTTCGTCTTCCCCGGCCAAGGCTCCCAATGGGCCGGCATGGCCGCCGAACTCCTCGACACCGAACCCGTCTTCGCCCAACGCATCACCGACTGCGAGACCGCCCTCACCCCCCACGTCGACTGGTCCCTCACCGAACTCCTCCGCACCCAGGCCGCGCTGGACCGGGTCGACGTCATCCAACCCGCCCTCTTCGCCGTCATGGTCTCCCTCGCCGCACTCTGGCAACACCACGGCATCCACCCCGACGCCGTCATCGGCCACTCCCAAGGCGAAATCGCCGCCGCCGTCGTCGCCGGCGCCCTCACCCTCGAAGACGGCGCCCGCATCGCCGCCCTGCGCAGCCAAGCCCTGCGCAGCCTCGAAGGCCAGGGCGGCATGACCAGCATCAACCTCCCCCAGACCGACACCGAACAACTCATCGCCCCCTGGGCACCCGACCTCACCATCGCCGCCCTCAACTCCCCCCACACCACCGTGGTCTCCGGCACCGTGCAAGCCCTCGCCGCCCTCCACACCCACTGCACCACCCACGACATCCGCCACCGCCCCATCGACGTCGACTACGCCTCCCACTCCCCCCAAGTCGACCAACTCCAGCAGCAGTTGAACCAACTCCTCACCGTCGACGCCACCACCCCCCGCATCCCCATGCTCTCCACCGTCACCGGCACCTGGCTCACCACCCCACCCGACACCGCCTACTGGTACACCAACCTCCGCCAACCCGTCCTCCTCGCACCAGCCCTGGAGAAACTCCACCAAGCCGGCCACACCACCTACATCGAAACCACCCCCCACCCCGTCCTCACCATCACCATCGAGGAAACCCTCGACACCGCCACCGCCATCCCCACCCTCCGCCGCCACGAAGGCCACCACACCCGATACCTCACCTCCCTCGCCCACGCCTGGACCCACGGACTCCCCGTCCACTGGCACCTCACCGGACACCACACCGACCTCCCCACCTACCCCTTCCAACGCGCGAGGTACTGGCTGGAGCCGGAGCCGGCCGAGGCCACCGCCCCGACCGATGACGGGCTCTGGGCGGAGCTGGCGCAGCAGGACGTGACGGAGCTGTCGGCCGCGCTGCGGGTCAGCGCCGACAGCCTCGACGAGGTGCTTCCCGCGCTGTCGCGGTGGCGCGGCGGGCGGGCCGTCGAGGCCCGGGCGGACGGCTGGCGCTACCGGATCGGCTGGCGGTCACTGGCGCTGCGGCCGGTGGCGGCGCCGGCCGGCCGGTGGCTGGCGGTGCTGCCGGAGGCGGGCGAGGGCGCCGAGCTGGTCAACGCGCTGGCCGCCGCCGGGCTGGACGTGGTGGTGGTACGGGCGGCCGGTGGGCCCGGGGAGGGGCGGAAGTCGCTGACGGCCCGGCTGCTGGAGGCGGTGGACGGCGCTCCGGTGGCCGGGGTGCTGTCGCTGCTGGCCCGGGAGGGCCGGGCGCATCCGGGGTTCGCCGAGCTGCCGGGGGCGGTGGCGCTGACCCTGGCCCTCGTCCAGGCGCTGGGCGAGGCCGGGATCGGTGCCCCGCTGTGGTGCCTGGTGACCGGGACGGCGGTGCTGGGTGGGGGCGAGCGGCCGGGCGATCCCGTCCAGGGCGCGGTGGCGGGGCTGGCCAGGACCGTGGCGTCGGAGCACCCGGAGCGCTGGGGCGGTCTGGTCGACGTTCCGGAGGTGCTGGACGGGCGGGCGGCCGGGCGGCTGTTCGCGGTGCTGGCGGCGGGCGGCGACGAGGACCAGGTGGCCGTGCGCTCGACCGGTGTGCACGGGCGGCGGCTGCTGCCCGCCCCGGTGGCGACGGGCGCAGGCGCGGCGAGCTGGCGGCCGGACGGCCCGGTACTGGTGACCGGCGGGACGGGCGCGGTGGGCGCCCGGGTGGCGCGGTGGCTGGTCGCGCAGGGCGCCGAGCGGGTGGTGCTGGTGAGCCGCCGCGGTGCGCAGGCGCCGGGTGCGGCGCAGCTGCGGGCCGAGCTGGGCCCTGCGGTGGTGGTGGCGGGTTGTGATCTGGCGGACCGGGAGGCGCTGGCGGCCGTGGTCGCGGAGCACCGGCCGCGGGCGGTGGTGCACGCGGCCGGGGTGCTGGACGACGGGATGCTGGACGCGCTGACGCCGGAGCGGATGGCGGCCTCGCTGCGGGCGAAGCTGACCGGCGCCCGGCACCTGGAGGAGGCGACGGCGGGGCTGGAGCTGTCGGCGTTCGTGGTGTTCACCTCGCTGATGGGTGTGGTCGGCAACGCGGGGCAGGGGAACTACGCGGCGGCCAACGCGGCGCTGGACGCGCTGGTGGCGCGGCGCCGGGCGGCCGGCCTGCCGGGCACCTCGATCGCCTGGGGTGCCTGGGGCGGTGCCGGGGACGACGGGGCCGGCGCCGGCATGTTGAGCGCCGAGGTCGCCGGGCGGCTGCGGGAGCGCGGGCTGCCGGCGATGGCGCCCGACGCGGCGGTCACCGCGGTGGGGCGGGCGCTGCGCGAGGGTGACGAGCTGGTGGTGGTGGCCGAGGTGGACTGGCGCCGGTTCGCCGCGGCGGGCGGGCTGCGGCCGGCCCTGCTGGAGTCGCTGCCCGCCCCGGCCGGCCGTCCGGACGCGACGCCCGGGGCTCGGGGCGCGACGGCCGGACGGCCTGCGGACGGCCCGGAGCGGGCCGGGGGCCTGGCGGGTCGGCTGGCGCAGCTGCCGGCCGGTGAGCGGCTGCACGTGCTGACCGACCTGGTGCGGTCCCACGCGGCGGCGGTGCTGCGCCACGGCGACACCGCGGCGCTGGCCCCGGGCCGGGCGTTCGCCGAGCTCGGTTTCGATTCGCTGACCGCGGTGGAGCTGCGCAACCGGATCGGCGCGGCCAGCGGGTTGCGGCTGCCCGCGACGGCGCTGTTCGACCATCCGACGCCGCTGGCGCTGGCCGGCCGGCTGCTGGCGGAGCTGGGCGATCTCGGGACACCCGACAGTTCGAGCGGCAGCGCCCGCGGTAGTGCGGACGACCGGGGCGCGACCGGGCCGGATGCCGCAGGCACCGCCCGCGAGCCGCTCGCGGTGGTCGGCATGGCCTGCCGCTTCCCCGGCGGGGTGGCCGACCCGGCCGCGTTCTGGCAGCTGCTGGCGGAGGGCCGGGACGCGGTGGGTGACTGGCCGTCGGACCGGGGCTGGGACCTGGCGGGCCTGTACGACCCGGATCCGGACCGGCCGGGCACCACGTACAGCCGTCAGGGCGGGTTCCTGCACGACGCCGCCGGGTTCGACGCCGAGTTCTTCGGGATCTCGCCGCGCGAGGCGCTCGCGATGGACCCGCAGCAGCGCCTGCTGCTGGAGTCCGCCTGGGAGGCGCTGGAGGACTCGGGGCTGGACCCGGCCGGGCTGCGGGGCAGCCGGACGGGCGTCTTCGTCGGCACCAACGGGCAGGACTACCTGTCCGTCCTGGAGGGCGCGCCGGGAGCGTCCGAGGGTCACTTCCTGACCGGGAACACCGCCAGCGTGCTGTCCGGCCGGATCTCCTACGCGCTCGGCCTGGAGGGGCCCGCGCTGACCGTGGACACCGCCTGTTCCTCCTCCCTGGTGGCGATCCACCTGGCGGCCCAGGCGCTGCGCCGCGGCGAGTGCGACCGGGCGCTGGCGGCCGGGGTGACGGTGATGAGCACGCCGAAGCTCTTCGTGGAGTTCAGCCGGCAGCGCGGGCTGGCGCCGGACGGGCGCTGCAAGGCGTTCTCGGCGGCCGCCGACGGCACCGGCTGGGGCGAGGGCGTCGGGGTGCTGGTGCTGGAACGGCTGGCGGACGCCCGCCGCGCCGGGCACCGGGTGCTCGCCGTGATCCGCGGCTCGGCCGTCAACCAGGACGGCGCCAGCAACGGGCTCACCGCCCCCAACGGGCCGTCCCAGCAGCGCGTCATCCGGGCCGCCCTCGCCGACGCCGGACTCACCGCCGCCGACGTCGACGCCGTCGAGGCGCACGGCACCGGCACCCGCCTCGGCGACCCGATCGAGGCCCAGGCCCTGCAGGCGGTGTACGGGCGGGGCCGTCCGGACGGCCGCCCGCTGCTGCTCGGGTCGGTCAAGTCCAACCTGGGGCACACCCAGGCCGCCGCCGGCGTGGCCGGGGTGATGAAGACGGTGCTGGCGCTGCGGCACGGCGTGCTGCCGCGCACCCTGCACGTGGACGCGCCGAACCCGCACGTGGACTGGTCGGCGGGCGGGGTCGAGCTGCTCACCGAGGCCCGGCCGTGGGAGACCGGCGGGCGGCCGCGGCGGGCCGGCGTCTCCTCCTTCGGGATCAGCGGCACCAACGCGCACGTGATCGTCGAGCAGGCCCCCGAGCCGGAACCGGCCCCGGCTCCGACCGCGGAGCCGGCGCCCGCCGGGCGGGCGGGCCTGCCGCTGCTGCTGTCGGCCCGCGGTGACGCCGCCCTGCGGATCCAGGCGGAGCGGCTGGCGGGCCTGCTGGCGGAGCGTCCGGAGCTGGACCCTGCGGAGCTGGGCCGGGCCCTGGCCGCCGGGCGGGCCGGGCTGGAGCGGCGCGCGGCGGTGCTCGGCACCGGCCGGGAGGAGCTCGGCGAGGGCCTGCGGGCGCTGGCCTCGGGCACCCGGTCGGCCCGGGTCGTCACCGGCGCCGTCACCGCGGCGGGCCGGACGGCCTTCCTGTTCCCCGGTCAGGGCAGCCAGCGGGCCGGTGCCGGGGCCGGGCTCTACCGCGACGAGCCGGTGTTCGCGGACGCGCTGGACGAGGTGCTGGCCGCGCTCGCACCGCACCTGGACCTGCCGCTGGCCGGGGTGATGTTCGCGGAGCCGGGCAGCGCGCGGGCGGCGCTGCTGGAGCGCACCCGCTACACCCAGCCGGCCCTGTTCGCCCTCCAGACCGCGCTGCTGGCACTGCTGCGCCACCACGGGGTGGAGCCCGACCTGCTGCTCGGGCACTCCGTCGGCGAGCTCTCCGCGGCGCACGCCGCCGGGGTGCTGGACCTCGCGGACGCCTGTGCACTGGTCGCCGCGCGCGGCCGGCTGATGGACGCGCTCCCGGGCGACGGCGCGATGGTGGCCGTGGAGGCCGAGGAGGCCGAGCTGGCGGCGGCCCTGGCCGACCCCGCGGTCTCGCTGGCGGCGGTGAACGGGCCGCGCTCCTGCGTGCTGTCCGGCGAGCGGGAGGCCGTGCTGCGGGCCTCCGAGGGGTTCCGGGCCGCCGGCCGGCGGGTGAAGCGGCTGGCCGTCAGCCACGCCTTCCACTCCGCGCTGCTGGACCCGATGCTGGCGGAGTTCCGGGCGGTGGCGGAGGGTCTGACGTACCGTCCTCCCGTCCTGTCGGTGGTCTCGAACGTGACCGGCGGGCCGGCCGGGGCGGAGCTGCTGTGCTCGCCCGGGTACTGGGTGCGGCACGTGCGCGACACGGTGCGCTTCCTGGACGGGGTGCGCGGGCTGCGCGCCGAGGGGGCCGGCACCTTCCTGGAACTGGGCACCGGCGGACTGCTCTCGGCGCTCGTCCAGGAGTGCCTCCCGGACGCGCCCGGGGGCGCCGTGCTGCCGCTGCTGCGCGAGGACCGGCCCGAGCCGGAGGCGCTGACCGGCGCGCTGGCCCGGCTGTACGTGCGGGGCGTGCCGGTGGACTGGCGGCACGGCGGACCGGGCGCGGAGCGGGTCGAGCTGCCGACGTACCCGTTCCGGCGCCGCCGGTTCTGGCCGGAGCGCCCGGCCGCGGCGGCGGACCCGGCGGCCCCGGAGCGGTACCAGGTCGGGTGGCAGCCGCTGGCCGACCCGGCGGCGGCCCGGCTGACGGGCGAGTGGCTGCTGCTGGTCCCGGAGGACGGCGACGCCGGGGACGGCTGCGCGCGGGTGCTCGCGGCGGCCGGGGCCGGGGTGCGGACGGTGCGGGTGCCCGCCGGGGCGGGGCGGGCCGAGCTGGGCGGGCTGCTGGCCGGGCCCGCCGACGAGGCCGGGAGCGAGGGGCTGCCGGCGGGCGGGGTGGTGTCGCTGCTCGGCGGCACCGGCCGGCTGCTGGAGCTGATGCAGGCACTCGGTGACGCAGGGCTGCGGGCGCCGTTGTGGTGCGTGACCCGGGGTGCGGTCACCGTGGGGCAGGACGAGGGCGCCCGGCCGGAGCAGGCCCGGCTCTGGGGCCTGGGGCGGGTCGCCGCGCTGGAGCACCCGGAGCGGTGGGGCGGGCTGGTCGACCTGCCGGCCGGGCCCGGCGAGCCGGACACCGCCGCCTGGCGCGGGCTCTGCGCGGTGCTGGCGGCCGCCGACGGCGAGGACCAGGTGGCGGTGCGCGCGGGCGGCCTGTTCGGCCGGCGGCTGCACCGGGCCCCGGCCCCCGCCCCGGCGGAGCGGGCCACCACCGGCCGGCCGTCCGGGACCTGGCTGATCACCGGGGGCACCGGAGGCCTGGGCGCGCAGCTGGCCCGGCGGCTGGCCGGCTCCGGCGTCGGGCACCTGGTGCTGGCCGGCCGGCGCGGGCCGCAGGCACCCGGGGCGGCCGAGCTCGCGGCGGAGCTGACCGCCCACGGCGTCCGGGTCACCCTGGCGGCCTGCGACGTCACGGACCGGGACTCGCTCCGGGCGGTGCTGGACGGGCTCGGCGGGGAGCGGGTGAACGCGGTGGTGCACGCCGCGGGCCTGACCTCGGGGACCCGGCTCGCGGACTGCACACCGGACGCCCTGGCCGCCGAGTCGGCGGCGAAGGTGGCGGGGGCGGACCACCTGGACGCGCTGTTCGACGGGCCGGACGGGCAGCAGCTCGATGCCTTCGTGCTGTTCTCCTCGGTGTCGGCGGCCTGGGGCAGCGGCGGACAGGGCGCCTACGCGGCGGCCAACGCCCACCTGGACGCGCTGGCCGCGGACCGCCGCGCCCGCGGGCTGGTGGCGACCTCGGTGGCCTGGGGGCCGTGGGCGGGTGACGGCATGGCGGCCGGCGCGGTCGGCGAACGGCTGCGGGCGCACGGGCTGATGCCGATGGACCCGGAGGCGGCGCTGGACGCGCTGCGGCTGGCCCTGGACCTGGACGAGACGCACGTCGTGGTGGCGGCCGTGGACTGGCCGCGGTTCGGGCGGGCCTTCGAGTCGGCCCGGCGCAGCCCGCTGCTCGCCGGACTGGTCCCCGCCGCTCCGCCGGCGCCGGAGAACGACGCCGGCGCCGAGGCCGGCGAGGAGTCCGCGGGCGTGCGGCTGAGCCGCCGGCTGGACCCGCTGACCGGGCCGGCCCGGCTGCGGATGCTGGTGGAGCTGGTCCGGGCGGAGGCTGCGGACGTCCTCGGCCACGCCGGCGCGCAGCAGCTGGAGGCCGAACGGCCCTTCCGGGAGGCCGGCTTCGACTCGCTGACGGCCGTGGAGCTGCGGAACCGGCTGGTGGCCGCCTGCGGCCGGGAGCTGGGGGTGACGGTGGTCTTCGACCACCCGACCGCGGCCGCGCTGGCCGGGCACCTGCACGCCGAGCTGTACGGCGCCACGCCGGACGGCGCCGAGCCGGCCACGGCCGGGTCGGCCGCCGCCGGGCGTCACGTCGCCGGGCTTCACGTCGCCGGGTCGGCCGGTACGGACCCGACGGCCGACGCGCCGCCGGCCGGGGAGCCGCTCGCGGTGGTCTCGATGGCCTGCCGCTTCCCGGGCGGGGTGGACTCCCCCGAGGAGCTGTGGCGGCTGGTCTCCGAGGGCCGGGACGCGGTCGGCGCCCTGCCCACCGACCGCGGTTGGCCGCTGGAGTCGCTGGTCAGCGAGGACCGGGACGCGCCCGGCACGTTCTACGCCCGGGCGGGCGGGTTCCTGACGGATCCGGGCGCCTTCGACGCCGGGTTCTTCGGGATCTCGCCGCGCGAGGCGCTGGCGATGGACCCGCAGCAGCGGCTGCTGCTGGAGACGGCCTGGGAGGCGGTGGAGCGGGCGGGCATCGACCCGGCGTCGCTGCGCGGCAGCACGGGCGGGGTGTTCCTGGGCCTGGCCTCGCAGGGCTACGGCACCGGCCCGCAGGACCCTGCGGCGGACGTCGAGGGGCACCTGCTCGCCGGGAACGTCACCAGCGTGGCGTCCGGCCGGATCGCGTACACGCTGGGCCTGCAGGGCCCGGCGGTGACGGTGGAGACGGCCTGCTCGTCCTCGCTGGTGGCGCTGCACCTGGCGGGCCAGTCGCTGCGGGCCGGGGAGTGCTCCTTCGCCCTGGTCGGCGGCGCCGCGGTGATGGCGAGCCCGGACGTGTTCGTGGAGTTCAGCCGGCAGGGCGGGCTCTCCGCAGACGGCCGCTGCCGGTCGTTCGGGGACGGCGCCGACGGCACCGGCTGGGGGGAGGGCGCCGGCGTCCTGCTGGTGGAGACGCTGGCCGAGGCGCGGCGGCTCGGGCACCCGGTGCTCGCCGTGGTCCGCGGCAGCGCCGTCAACCAGGACGGCGCCAGCAACGGGCTGACGGCGCCGAACGGGCAGGCGCAGCAGCGGGTGATCCGCCGGGCGCTGGCCAACGCGGGCCTGACGGCGGCGGAGGTGGACGCGGTCGAGGCGCACGGCACCGGCACCACCCTGGGCGACCCGATCGAGGCCGAGGCGCTGCTCGCCACCTACGGCCGGGACCGCGCCGCCGACCGGCCGCTCTGGCTGGGCTCCCTCAAGTCGAACATCGGCCACACCCAGGCCGCCGCGGGCGTCGCCGGGGTGATCAAGTCGGTGCTGGCGCTGCAGCACGGCGTGCTGCCGCGCACCCTGCACGCCGAGGAGCCCACCCGGAAGGTCGACTGGTCCGCCGGGGCGGTCCGCCTGCTGACGCAGGCGCAGGAGTGGCCGCGCACCGGGCGGCCGCGGCGGGTCGGGGTGTCCTCCTTCGGGATGAGCGGCACCAACGCGCACGCGATCGTGGAGGAGGCACCGGCGCTCACCGGGGGCGTTCCGGAAGCCACCGGGGGCACGCCGGAGGCGGCCGGGGAGGCGTCGCCCGCGGACCGGGCGCTGCCGTGGCTGCTGTCGGCCCGCAGCCCGGCGGCGCTGCGCAGCCAGGCCGGGCGGCTGCTGGCCCGGCTCGACGCCGACCCGGGGCTCGACGCCGGCGAGGTGGCCCGCACGCTGGCCGGCGGCCGGGCGGTGTTCCCCCACCGGGCGGCGCTGCTCGGCGGCGGCCGGGAGCAGCTGCGGGAGGAGCTGGCCGCGCTGGCCGACGGGCTGCCGTCGGCGGGGGTGGCGGAGGGCCGGGCCCGCGGCGGGACGGTGCTGGTGTTCCCCGGGCAGGGGGCGCAGTGGGCCGGCATGGCCGTCGAACTCCTGGACTCCAGCGAGGTGTTCGCCGCCTCGATGGCCGACTGCGAGGCCGCCCTCGCCCCGCACGTCGACTGGTCCCTCACCGACGTCCTACGCACCCACGACCCCCTCGACCGCGTCGACGTCGTCCAACCCGCCCTCTTCGCCGTCATGGTCTCCCTCGCCACCCTCTGGGGATCCTGGGGCATCACCCCCGACGCCGTCCTCGGCCACTCCCAAGGCGAGATCGCCGCCGCCGTCGTCGCCGGCGCCCTCACCCTCGAAGACGGCGCCCGCGTCGTCGCCCTGCGCAGCAAAGCCCTGCGCCGCATCGAAGGACAGGGCGGCATGGTCTCGGTGTCGGCGGGGCCGGAGCGGACCGCCGAGCTGCTGCGCGGCTACGGGGACGCGCTGTGCGTGGCCGCGGTGAACAGCCCGGAGGCGGTGGTGGTGGCCGGGGCGCCGGAGCCGCTGGCGGCGCTGCTGGCGGACTGCGAGCGGGCCGGGGTGCGGGCGCGGCTGATCCCGGTCGGGTACGCGGCGCACTCGCCGCGGGTGGCGGAGGTGCGGGAGCGGCTGCTGGCCGACCTGGCGCCGGTGCGGCCGCGGGCCGCGAGGGTGCCGCTGTACTCGACCGTGACGGGCGGGGCGCTGGACGGCGCGGAGCTGGACGCCGACTACTGGTACCGCAACCTGCGCGAGCCGGTGGCCTTCGCGGCCGCGACGCGGGCGCTGCTGGAGGCCGGGCACGGCCTGTTCGTCGAGGTGAGCCCGCACCCGGTGCTGGTCGCGGCGGTGGACAGCTCGGCGCAGGCCGCCGGGCGACCGGCGGCGGCCGTCGGCACCCTGCGGCGGGACGACGGCGGGCCGGAGCGGCTGCTGCGCGCGCTGGCCGAGGCCTGGGTCTGCGGGGCGGGCGTCGACTGGCCCGCCGGCCGGGCGGCCCGGCCGGACCTGCTGCCGACCTACCCGTTCGAGCGGGACCGCTACTGGCTGGCGACGCCGGGCCGCGGCGGCTGGGCGACCGGCCCCGACCGGGGGCCCGCCGGCGTGCCGGACCCGGCGCCGCAGGACGGCCCGCCGACCGATCCGGGGGCGGAGCTGGCGGCCCGGCTGGCGCCGCTGGACGAGGGCGACCGGCGGCGGGTGCTGCTGGAGCTGGTGTGCGCGCACGCGGCCGCCGCGCTCGGGTACGGCCGGGCGGCGGACGTGCCCCCGGAGCGGGCCTTCGCCGAGCTGGGCTTCGACTCGATGCTCGCGGTGCGGTTCCGCAACCGGCTGTGCACGGCCACCGGTCTCGCGCTGCCGCCCACGGCCGTCTTCGACCATCCGAGCCCGGCCGCGCTGGCCGCCTTCCTCCACGGGGAGCTGTGCCCGGAGCCCCGGGGGCCCGCCGAGGCCGAACTCGACCGGCTGGCCGCGGCGTTGGCCGCCCTGGACCCGGGCGATCCGGGCGCCTCGGCGGTCGACGGCCGGCTGCGGGAGCTGCTGCGCGCCTGGGGCGAGCGGGCCGGTGCCGGTCCGGACCGGGGGGCCGGGCTCGGCGCCGCGGCGGAGCTCGGCACCGCGACCGCCGACGAACTGTTCGACCTGCTCGACAACGACTTCGGAATGGCCTGAGGGAGAACTGGGACCGATGCAGGACAACGAGAAGCTCCTCGAGTACCTCAGGCGCGCCACGGCCGAACTCGGCACGGCCCGGCAGGAGTTGCGGGCCGCCGAGAACGCCCGGCACGAGCCGGTGGCGATCGTCGCGATGGGCTGCCGCTACCCGGGCGGGGCCGACACCCCGGAGCTGCTCTGGGAGCTGGTCGAGCGCGGCGGCGACGCGATCGGCGACTGGCCGGACGACCGCGGCTGGGACGTCGGCCGGCTCTACCACCCGGACCCGGAGCGCACCGGTACCTCGTACACCCGCAGCGGCGGGTTCCTGTACGCGGCGGGCGAGTTCGACGCGGGCTTCTTCGGGATCAGTCCGCGCGAGGCGCTCGCCATGGACCCGCAGCAGCGGCTGCTGCTGGAGACCTGCTGGGAGACGGTGGAACGGGCCGGGATCGACCCGACGACGCTGCGCGGCAGCCGGACCGGGGTGTTCGCCGGGGCGATCGGCAACGGCTACGGCTCCGGTCCGCGGCAGCCCGCCGAGGTGGAGGGACTGCTGGACACCGGCACGGCCGGCAGCGTGGTCTCCGGCCGGGTCTCGTACACCCTCGGGCTGGAGGGCCCGGCCGTCACCGTGGACACGGCCTGCTCCTCCTCGCTGGTGGCGCTGCACCTGGCGGTGCGCTCGCTGCGGTCCGGGGAGTGCGCGCTGGCGCTGGCCGGCGGGGTGTCGGTGATGGCGACCCCGGACGCCTTCGTCGCGTTCAGCCGGCAGCGGGCGCTGTCCGCGGACGGCCGCTGCAAGGCCTTCGCCGCGGCCGCCGACGGCACCGGCTGGGCCGAGGGCGTCGGCGTGCTCCTGCTGGAGCGGCTCTCGGACGCCCGGGCCAACGGGCACCGGGTACTGGCCGTGATCCGCGGCACCGCGGTGAACCAGGACGGCGCCAGCAACGGGCTGACCGCCCCCAACGGGCCCTCCCAGCAGCGGGTGATCGCCGAGGCGCTGGCCGACGCCCGGCTCTCCCCCGCCGAGGTGGACGCCGTCGACGCGCACGGCACCGGCACCCGGCTCGGCGACCCGATCGAGGCGCAGGCCCTGCTGGCCGCCTACGGCCGCGGCCGCCCCGCGGGCCGGCCGCTGTGGCTGGGCTCGCTGAAGTCCAACCTCGGGCACACCTCGGCGGCCGCCGGTGTCGGCGGGATCATCAAGATGGTGCAGGCGATGCGGCACGGCGTGCTGCCGCGCACCCTGCACGTGGACGAGCCGTCCCCGTTCGTGGACTGGTCGGCGGGCGCGGTCGAACTGCTCACCGAGGCCCGGCCGTGGGAGACCGACGGCCGACCGCGCCGGGCCGGGGTCTCCGGCTTCGGCGTGAGCGGCACCAACGCGCACGTGATCGTCGAACAGGCCGAGGCGGAGCAGCAGGCCGAGGAGGACCCGCAGGCCGAGGCGGACCGGCAGACCGGGGCGGACCGGCAGGAGCGCCCGGACGGTGCCGGGGACGGCCCGGACGGCCCGCTGCCGTGGGTGCTGTCGGCCCGCGACCCGCAGGCGCTGCGCGCCCAGGCCGCCGGCCTGGCCGGCTTCCTCACCTCGGAACCCGCCGGCGGCCCCGCCGTCGCCCCGGCCGCCGTCGGCCGGGCGCTGGCCACCGCCCGGTCCGCCTTCGAGCACCGCGCCGCCCTGGTCGCCGCCGACCGCGCGGGCTTCGCCGCCGGCCTGGACGCGCTGTCCCGCGGCGAGACGGCGCCCGGCCTGGTGCTCGGCACCGCGGGCCCGGCCGGCAGGACCACCTTCGTCTTCCCCGGGCAGGGCTCCCAGTGGGCCGGGATGGCCGTCGAACTCCTGGACTCCGACGAGGTGTTCGCCGCCTCCATGGCCGACTGCGAACACGCCCTCGCCCCGCACGTCGACTGGTCCCTCACCGGGGTGCTGCGCTCCGGCGAGCTCCTGGAGCGCGTGGACGTCGTCCAGCCCGCCCTGTTCGCCGTGATGGTCTCCCTCGCCGCCCTCTGGCAGCACCACGGCGTCACCCCCGACGCCGTCCTCGGCCACTCCCAGGGCGAGATCGCCGCCGCCGTCGTCGCGGGCGCCCTCACCCTGGAGGACGGCGCCCGCGTCGTCGCCCTGCGCAGCAAGGCCCTGCGCCGCATCGAAGGACAGGGCGGCATGGTCTCGGTGCCGCTGCCCGCCGAGCGGCTGGCCGGTCTGCTGGAGCGCTGCGCGGGCCGGCTGTCCGTCGCGGCGCTCAACGGGCCGTCCGCGACCGTGCTGTCCGGCGACCCGGAGGCCGTCGAGCTGGTGCTCGCCGAGCAGCCGGACGCCCGGCGGATCCCGGTCGACTACGCCTCGCACTCCGCGCAGGTCGAGCAGGTCCGCGAGGAGCTGGCCGAACAGCTGGCCGGGCTGCGCCCGGTGGCCGCCCGGGTGCCGTTCTTCTCCACCGTGGACGGCTGCCGGCTGACCGGCGAGGAGCTGGACGCCGAGTACTGGTACCGCAACCTGCGCCAGACCGTCCGCTTCGAGCCGGCCGTCCGGGCCCTGCTGGAGCAGGGTCACCGCTACTTCGTGGAGGCCAGCCCGCACCCGGTGCTGACCTTCGGGGTGCAGCAGACCGCGGAGGCCGGGGACTTCGAGGCGGCCGCGCTGTGCACGCTGCGCCGGGAGGAGGGCGGCCGGGAGCGGTTCCTGCTGGCGCTCGGCGAGGCGCACTGCGCCGGCCGCTCGCCCGACTGGCGGCAGGTGTTCGGCGCGCGGCCCGGGCCGGCCGTCGACCTGCCGACCTACGCGTTCCAGCGCCGCCGGTACTGGCTGGAGGCGGGCCGGGCGGTCGAGGAGCCGGCCGACCCGGCCGCCGAGCGGTTCTGGGCGGCCGTGCGCGACGGCGACCTGCCGGAGCTCACCGCCACCCTCGGCGTCGGCGCCGAGGACCCGCTGAGCGCGGTGCTGCCCGCGCTGGCCGACTGGGACCGGCGCCGGGGCGAGCGCGGCACCGTCGACGCCTGGCGCTACCGGGTCGAGTGGCGCCGGCTCCCCGACCCCGAGCGGGCCGGACCGGAGCGGGCCGCGCCGTCCGGGCGCTGGCTGCTGCTGGTCCCGGAGGGGCTGGCCGGGCATCCGCTGGCGGCGGCCTGCGCGGGCGCGCTGGCCGGCACCGAGCTGACGGTCCTCGAACTGGCCGCGGCCGACGCCGACCGGACGGTCCTGGCCGGCCGGCTGGACGGAGCACCGGGCGGGGCGCCGGACGGCGTGCTGTCCCTGCTGGCGCTGGACGAGCGGCCGCACCCCGACCACCCGGTGGTGCCGGTCGGGGTGGCGCTCAACCTGGCGCTGGCGCAGGCCCTCGGCGACCTCGGCTCCCGGGCTCCCCTGTGGTGGGCGAGCAGTGGCGCCGTCGCCGTCGGCCCGCAGGACCGGCCGCCGGCGCCCGCCCAGCAGCTGAGCTGGGGCCTGGGCCGGGTCGCCGCGCTGGAGTACCCGCGCGGCTGGGGCGGCCTGCTGGACCTGCCGGAGGCCCTCGACGAACGCGGTGCCGACCGGCTGGCCGCGGCCCTGGCCGGGCGCGGCGGCGAGGACCAGATCGCCCTGCGCGAGGGCGCCGGGTACGGCCGCCGGCTGGTCCGCTCGCCCGCCGCCCGGGCGGGCGCCGGGCGGCCCTGGCGGCCGCGCGGCACGGTGCTGATCACCGGCGGCACCGGCGGGGTCGGCAGCCGGATCGCCCGCTGGCTGGCCGAGGCGGGCGCGGAGCACCTGGTGCTGGCGGGCCGCTCCGGGCCGCGGGCGCCGGGGGCGGCCGTGCTGGCCGAGGAGCTGACCGCGCTGGGCTGCCGGGTCACCCTGGCCGCCTGCGACGTCGCCGACCGGGCCGCGCTGGGCGCCCTGGTGGAGGGGCTGGCCGCGGACGGCGACGCGGTCCGCTCGGTGCTGCACGCGGCCGGCGCCGGCCTGCTGGTGCCGCTGCCGGACACCGACCTGGCCGAGTTCGCCGACACGCTGTACGCGAAGGTCGGCGGCGCCGCCAACCTGGACGAGCTGTTCCGGGACACCGCGTTGGACGCCTTCGTGCTGTTCTCCTCGATCTCCTCGGTGTGGGGCAGCGCCGACCACGGCGCGTACGCCGCCTCCAACGCCTACCTGGACGCACTGGCCGAGCGGCGCCGGGCCCGCGGCCTGGCCGCGACCTCGGTGGTCTGGGGCATCTGGGACCCGGAGGGCGGCGCGGGCATGGCCGCGCACCTGGTCGAGGCGCAGCTGCGGGCCCAGGGCATCGTCTTCATGCCGCCGTCGCTCGCGGTGACGGCCCTGCAGCAGGTGCTCGACCTGGACGAGCCGGTGCCGGTGGTCGCCGACGTGGACTGGGCGCGGTTCGCGCCGGTGTTCACCTCGGCCCGGCCGAGCCCGCTGATCTCGGAACTGCCGGAGGTCCGGGCCGCGCTGGCCGGCGAACCCGCCGACGAGCGGCCCGACGGCGCCTCGGCCGAACTGCGCGGGCGGCTCCGCCCGCTGCCCGCCGCCGAACGGGAGCGGGCGCTGACCGAGCTGGTCCGGGGCCGGGCGGCGGCCGTGCTGGGGCACGACTCCCCGGCCGCGGTGGAGCCCGGCCGGGCCTTCCGCGACCTGGGCTTCGACTCCCTGACGGCCGTCGAGATGCGCAACCGGCTGAACGAGGCGACCGGGCTGCGGCTGCCGGTCACCGTCGTCTTCGACCACTCCTCGGCCACCGCGCTCGGCCGCCACCTGGCCGCCGAGCTGTTCGGCGCCGTGGCCGGCCCGTCGGCCGCGGTGGTGGCCGCGCCGGTCGCGCCGGAGGAGGACCCGGTGGTGATCGTCTCCATGGGGTGCCGCTACCCCGGCGGGATCGACTCCCCCGAGGAGCTCTGGCAGGCGCTCACCGACGGCCTGGACGCCGTCTCCGAACTGCCCGCCGACCGGGGCTGGGACCTCGCCGGGCTCTACGACGCCGACCCCGACCGGCCCGGCACCAGCTACGCCGCCGCCGGCGGGTTCGTCCACCGGGCCGGCTGGTTCGACCCGGCGTTCTTCGGGATCAGCCCGCGCGAGGCGCTCGCCATGGACCCGCAGCAGCGGCTGCTGCTGGAGACGGCCTGGGAGGCGCTGGAACGCGCCGGGATCGACCCGGCCGCCCTGCACGGGCAACCGGTCGGGGTGTTCGCCGGCGCCGCCTACCAGGGGTACGGCGGCTCGATGGACCGGGTCCCGGACGAACTGGAGGGCCTGTTCATCGCGGGCGTCTCCACCAGCGTGCTGACCGGCCGGATCGCCTACACGCTGGGGCTGCGCGGCCCCGCCGTGACCGTCGACACCGCCTGCTCCTCCTCGCTGGTCGCCGTCCACCTGGCGGCCCGGGCGCTGCGGGCCGGCGAGTGCTCGCTCGCCCTCGCCGGGGGCGCCACCGTGGTCGGCACCCCGCTGTCGCTGACCGGCTTCAGCCGCCAGCGCGGCCTGGCCGCCGACGGCCGCTGCAAGTCCTTCTCCGCCGCGGCCGACGGCTTCGGCCTGGCGGAGGGCGTGGGCCTGCTGGTGCTGGAGCGGCTCTCCGACGCCCGCCGCCACGGGCACCCGGTGCTCGCCGTCCTGCGCGGCTCCGCCGTCAACCAGGACGGCGCCAGCAACGGGCTGACCGCGCCCAACGGCCCCTCCCAGCAGCGGGTCATCCGCCAGGCGCTGGAGAGCGCGGGCCTGACGCCCGCCGAGGTGGACGCCGTCGAGGCGCACGGCACCGGCACCCGCCTCGGCGACCCGATCGAGGCGCAGGCCCTGCTCGCCACCTACGGCCAGGACCGCCCCGCCGACCGGCCGCTGCTGCTCGGCTCCCTCAAGTCGAACATCGGCCACACCCAGGCCGCCGCCGGCGTCGCCGGGATCATGAAGATGGTGCTGGCCATGCAGCACGGCGTGCTGCCCCGCACCCTGCACCTGGACGAGCCCACCCCGGACGTCGACTGGACGGCCGGCGCCGTCGAACTGCTCACCGAAGCAAGGCCGTGGGAGACCGCCGGGCACCCGCGCCGGGCCGGTGTCTCCTCCTTCGGGCTGAGCGGCACCAACGCCCACGTCATCGTCGAGCAGCCGCCCGGCGGGGAGGCCGCCGCACCGGACGCGACGGACGCAGCCGACGGGATCGACCCGGCGCCGCGTGCCGTGCCCTGGCTGCTGTCGGCCCGCAGCGCCGACGCCCTGCGGGCCCGGGCCGAGCAGCTGCGCGCCCTCGCCGACCAGGGCCACGACCCGCGCGACGTCGGCCGGGCGCTGGCCCGCACCCGGACGGCGTTCGAGCACCGGGCCGCCGTGATCGGCACCGGGCCGGACGACTTCCGGCGCGGCCTGGACGAGCTGATCGCCGGGCGCACCGCGGCCACCGTGGCCCGGGGCCTCGCCGGCCGTCCGGGGCGCACGGTGTTCGTCTTCCCCGGCCAGGGCTCCCAGTGGCCCGGGATGGCGCTCGGCCTGCTGGACACCGAACCCGTCTTCGCCGAGCGGATCGCCGCCTGCGAGCGGGCCCTCGCCCCGCACGTGGACTGGTCGCTGACCGAACTGCTGCGCTCCGGCGACCCGTTGGAGCGGGTCGACCTGGTGCAGCCGGTGCTGTTCGCGGTGATGGTGTCGCTGGCCGAACTCTGGCGCTCGTACGGGATCGAACCGGCCGCCGTGGTCGGCCACAGCCAGGGCGAGATCGCGGCGGCCTGCGTCGCCGGGGCGCTGACCCTGGAGGACGCGGCCAAGGTGGTCGCGCTGCGCAGCAGGGCGCTGCGCGCGCTGACCGGCCGCGGCGCCATGCTGTTCGTGCCGCTCGCGGTGGAGGCCGTCACCGGCCGGCTGGCCGCCTGGGGCGACCGGATCGGCGTCGCCGCCGTCAACGGCCCGACCTCGGTGGCGCTGTCCGGCGACCCGCAGGCCCTCGCCGAGCTGGCCGAGGAGCTGTCCGCGGACGGCGTGCTGAACTGGCCCATCCCCGGCGTGGACTTCGCCGGGCACTCCGCGCAGGTCGAGGAGATCGAGGCCGAGCTGCGCACCCTGCTCGCCGACGTCCGGCCGCGCAGCACCGGGACGGCCTTCTACTCCACCGTCACCGGCGGCGCCCTGGACACCGCCCGGCTGGACGCCGGGTACTGGTACCGCAACCTGCGCCGCCCGGTGGAGTTCGGGCGGGCCGCCCGGGCCCTGCTGGCCGACGGCTACGACGTGTTCGTGGAGACCAGCACCCACCCGGCGCTCACCGTCTGGCTGCAGGAGGCCGTCGAGGCGGCCGGGGGCGACGGCGCGGTGGTCGGCACGCTGCGCCGCGACGAGGGCGGCCGCGAGCGCTTCCTGACCGCGCTGTCCGAACTGCACGTACTGGGCGTGCCGGTGGACTGGGCCACCGTGTTCCCCGACGGCGGCCGCCCGGTCGGCCTGCCGACGTACCCGTTCCAGCGACAGCACTACTGGCTGGTCCCGGCGGAGCCGCAGAGCGGCGGAGCGGGGGCGGCGGCGCCCGCGGACGAACGGTTCTGGGACGCCGTCGGGCGCGGGGACTCCGCCGCGCTGGCCGACGCGCTGCGGATCGAGGACGAGGCCACCCGCGGCTCGCTGGCCGCCGTGCTCCCGCCGCTGGCCTCCTGGCTGCGGCACAGCCGGGGCCTGGCCACCGTCGACGGCTGGCGCTACCGCGTCGCGTGGCGGCCCCTGCCGACCGCCGGGACGGGCCGCCCCCGGGGCCACTGGCTGGTGGCCGTCCCGGCGGGCGCCGCCGGCGACCCGGTCACGGCCGACTGCCTGCGGGCGCTCACCGAGCACGGCGCCGGGGCCACCGTCTGGGAGGCCCCGGACACCGGCCGGGCCGAACTGGCCGCCCGGCTCGCGGAGCTGCGCCCGGACGGCGTGCTCTCCCTGCTCGCCCTGGACGAGCGCCCGCAGGCCGCCGGGTCGGCGCTGCCGGCCGGGCTGGCCGCCACGGTGACCCTGCTCCAGGCGCTCGGGGACTGCGGATCGGCGGCACCGCTGTGGTGCGCGACCCGGGGTGCGGTCGCGGTGGGCCGCTCCGACCGGCTCGCCGCTCCGCTGCAGGCGCTGGCCTGGGGCCTCGGCGGGGTGGCCGCGGTGGAGTACCCGCAGCGCTGGGGCGGGCTGGTCGACCTGCCGGAGCTGCTGGACGCCCGGGCCCGCGCCCGGCTGGCCGGCCTGCTGGCCGACGCCGACGGCGAGGACCAGGTGGCGCTGCGCCCGTCCGGTCTGTACGGCCGCCGGCTGGAGCGCGCGGCGGCCGGGGGCGGCGGGGCGGCCTGGGTACCGGACCCGGACGGCACGGTGCTGATCACCGGCGGGGCGGGGGCGCTCGGGGCGCACGTCGCCCGCTGGCTGGCCCGCTCCGGTGCCCGGCACCTGCTGCTGACCGGCCGTCAGGGTCCGGCGGCGCCCGGCGCCGCCGAGCTGGTCGCCGAACTGGCGGGGCTGGGGGCGAGCGCCACGGTGGCGGCCTGCGACGTCGCGGACCGCCCGGCACTGGCACGGCTGCTGGCCGCCGTCCCGGCCGACCGGCCGCTGCGGGCCGTGGTGCACGCCGCCGGCGTCCTGGACGACGGCGTGCTGGACTCGCTGACCCCGGAGCGGGCCGCGGGGGTGCTGCGGCCCAAGGTGGACGCGGCGCTGCACCTGGACGAGCTGACCCGGGATCTGGACCTGCAGGCCTTCGTGCTGTTCTCCTCGCTGGCCGGGACCCTCGGCGGCACCGGGCAGGGCGGCTACGCGGCGGCCAACGCCTTCCTGGACGCCCTGGCGCAGCAGCGCCGGGCCGCCGGCCGCGCCGCCACCTCGGTGGCGTGGGGCCTGTGGGGCGGGGAGTCGCTGGCCGGCGGCGCGGTCGGCGAGCGGCTGGTGCGCGACGGCCTGCCCGCGATGGCGCCGCAGGCGGCGCTCGCCGCACTGCAGCAGGCCCTGGACCACGACGACACCCGGGTGGTCGTCGCCGACTTCGCCTGGGAGCGGTTCGTCCGGGCGTACACCGCCCTGCGGCCGAGCGCCCTGCTGCGCGACCTGCCCGAGGCGGCCCGGGTGACGCCGCAGGACGCGGGCGGGGACTCCTTCGCGGCCCGGCTGGCCGGGCTGGACCGGGCCGCGCGGCTGACCGCGGTGGCGGAGCTGGTGCGCACCGAGGTGGCCGCGGTGCTCGGCCACCCGGACCCGTCGGCGATCGAACCGGAGCGGGTGTTCAAGGACATCGGCTTCGACTCGCTGACCGCCGTCGAACTGCGCAACCGGCTCTCCGCGGCCACCGGACTGCGGCTGTCCGTCACCCTGGTGTTCGACTACCCGACGACGGCCGCGCTGGCCGGGCACCTGCTGCCCCAGCTGCCGGGCGCGGACGAGGCGCCCGCGGCGGCGCCGCCCGCCGCCGGACCGGCCGCCGCCGAGGACGACCCGATCGCGATCGTCGCGATGGGCTGCCGCTTCCCCGGCGGGGTGCGCACCCCGGAGGACCTGTGGCGGCTGGCGGTGGAGGGCACCGACGCGATCGGCGGCTTCCCCACCGACCGCGGCTGGGACCTGGAGGGCCTGTACGACCCGGATCCGGAGCAGGTCGGCACCACCTACGCCCGCGAGGGCGGCTTCCTCTACGACGTGGGCGACTTCGAC
Organism: Kitasatospora sp. NPDC004745; assembly: GCF_042873275.1. NCBI lineage: Bacteria > Bacillati > Actinomycetota > Actinomycetes > Kitasatosporales > Streptomycetaceae > Kitasatospora > Kitasatospora sp. NPDC004745. The sequence goes on from NZ_JBIALK010000043.1 coordinate 39,240, forward strand.
CCGGCGTTCTTCGGGATCTCGCCGCGCGAGGCGGTCTCCGTCGACCCGCAGCAGCGGCTGCTGCTGGAGGTCGCCTGGGAGGCGTTCGAGCGCGCCGGGATCGACCCGCACACCCTCAAGGGCGACCGCGGTGGCGTGTTCGTCGGCTCCAGCTACCGCGACTACGGCTCGCGGGTGACCCGGCCGTCCGAGGAGTTCGAGGGCTACCTCGGCATCGGCAGTGCCGGCAGCGTGGCCTCCGGGCGGATCGCCTACACCTTCGGCCTGGAGGGCCCGGCGGTGACCGTGGACACCGCCTGCTCCTCGGCGCTGGTCGCGGTGCACCTGGCCACCCGGGCGCTGCGGGCCGGCGAGTGCACGCTGGCGCTGGCCGGCGGGGTGACGGTGATGGCCGGGCCGGGCGCGTTCGTGGAGTTCAGCCGGCAGCGCGGCCTGGCCGCCGACGGCCGGTGCAAGCCGTTCGCGGCCGCCGCCGACGGCACCGCCTGGGCGGAGGGCGCCGGTCTGCTGCTGCTGGAACGGCTCTCCGACGCCCGCCGCCACGGGCACCCCGTGCTGGCGCTGATCCGCGGCTCGGCCGTCAACCAGGACGGCGCCAGCAACGGGCTGACCGCGCCCAACGGCCCCTCCCAGCAGCGGGTCATCCGCCAGGCGCTGGAGAGCGCGGGCCTGACGCCCGCCGAGGTGGACGCCGTCGAGGCGCACGGCACCGGCACCCGCCTCGGCGACCCGATCGAGGCGCAGGCCCTGCTCGCCACCTACGGCCAGGACCGCCCCGCCGACCGGCCGCTGCTGCTCGGCTCCCTCAAGTCGAACATCGGCCACACCCAGGCCGCCGCCGGCGTCGCCGGGATCATGAAGATGGTGCTGGCCATGCAGCACGGCGTGCTGCCCCGCACCCTGCACGTCGACCGGCCGTCCCCGGAGATCGACTGGACGGCCGGCGCGGTCGAACTGCTCACCGAGAACACCCCCTGGCCGAGCACCGGGCACCCGCGGCGCGCCGCCGTCTCCTCCTTCGGGGTCAGCGGCACCAACGCGCACACCGTGCTGGAGCACGTCCCGGCCCCCGCCCCGGCCGCCGAGCCGGGCACCGACACGGCCGGCGGCCCGGGCGCGGCGGGCCGGGGCGGCGAGCCCGGCCCGTGGCTGCTGTCGGCCCGCACCCCCGAGGCGCTGCGCGCCCAGGGCGCCCGGCTGCTGGAGCACCTGGCCGCGCACCCGGACACCGACCCGGGCCCGGCCCTGGCCGGCTCCCGCGCCTCCTTCGAGCACCGGGCCGCCCTGGTCGGCGAGGACCGCACCGGCGCCCTGCGGGCCCTGGCGGACGGCGCCGGCCACCCCGGCCTGCTGCTCGGCCCGGCGGGCCGGGGCGGACGCACCGCCTTCCTGTTCTCCGGGCAGGGCAGCCAGCGCGCCGGGATGGGCGCCCAGCTGTACGCCGCGCACGCCGTGTTCGCGGACGCCTTCGACCGGGTCTGCGCCGAACTCGACCCGCTGCTGGAGCGGCCGCTGCAGGAGGCGATCGCCGACGCCGCGCTGCTCGACCGCACCGAGTACACCCAGCCCGCCCTGTTCGCGCTCGGTACCGCGCTGTTCCACCTCGCCGAGCACTGGGGGGTGCGCCCCGACTACCTGCTCGGCCACTCGATCGGTGAGCTGACCGCCGCCCACGTCGCCGGGGTGCTCACCCTGCCGGACGCGGCGGCGCTGGTCGCCGCGCGGGGCCGGCTGATGCAGGCGATGCCCGCCGGCGGTGCGATGGCCGCCCTGGCCGTCACCCCCGAGGAGCTGGCCCCGCTGCTCGCCGGGCGCTCCGGCGAGGTCGCCCTCGCCGCGGTCAACGGCCCCGCCGCCACCGTCGTCTCCGGCGACGCCGACGCGGTGCTGGAGATCGCCGCCCACTGGTCGGCGCTCGGCCGGCGCACCCGACGGCTGCGGGTCGGCCACGCCTTCCACTCCCCGCACCTGGACGGGATGCTGGAGGACTTCCGCCGGGTCGCCGAGCAGGTGGCGTTCCACCCGCCGCGGATCCCGGTGGTCTCCAACGTGACCGGCGCCGTCGCCACCGCCGAGCAACTCGCCTCCCCCCGGCACTGGGTGGACCAGCTGCGCGGCACCGTCCGCTTCCACGAGGGCATCGCCCAGCTGGAGCGGGCCGGCGTCACCGGCTACGTCGAACTCGGCCCCGACGGCACCCTCGCCGGCCTCGGCCGGGACTGCCTGGGCGACGACTCCGACGACGCCCTGCTGGTGCCGCTGCTGCGCCGGGACCGCCCCGAACCCGCCGCGCTCACCGCGGCCCTCGCCGCCCTGCACGTCCACGGCCGACCGGTGGACTGGAGCCGCCGCTTCGGCGCCGCCGTGCCCGCCGAGGCCGCCGCCCTGCCGACCTACGCCTTCCAGCGCCGCCGCTACTGGCTGGAGGCCACCCCGGCCGAGGCCGACCTGCCGTCGGCCGGACTGCTCGCCGTCGACCACCCCCTGCTCGGCGCGGCCGTCGAACTCGCCGACGCCGAGGGGTACCTGTTCACCAGTCGGCTCTCCCTGCGGGCCCAGCCCTGGCTGGCCGACCACCGGGTGTTCGACGGGGTGCTGTTCCCGGCGACGGGCTTCCTGGAGCTGGCCGTCCGGGCCGCCGACCAGGTCGGCTGCGGGCAGGTCGAGGAACTGACCCTGGAGGCGCCGCTGGTGCTGCCGCCGTCCGGCGACACCGTCCTGCAGCTGGTGGTGGGCGCGCCGGATCCCTCCGGGGCCCGGCCGGTCGCCTTCCACGCCCGGCCGGAGGACGGCGGCCAGCCCTGGACCAGGCACGCCACCGGCCTGCTGGCCCCGGTCGCGCCCGGGGCCCGGCCCACCGCGGACGACCCGGAGCCCTGGCCGCCGGCCGGCGCCGAACCGCTGCCGGTGGACGGCCTCTACGAGCGCTTCGCCGCCGGCGGGTTCGGCTACGGCCCGGCGTTCCAGGGCCTGACCGCCGCCTGGCGGCTCGGTGACGAGGTGTTCGCCGAGGCCCGGCTGCCCGAGGGCCCGAGGGCCGACGCCGCCCGCTACGGACTGCACCCGGCCCTGCTGGACAGCGCCCTGCACGCACTGGTCTTCGACGTGCTGCCCGGCACCGGGCCGGAGGGGGACAGCCAGGGCTGGCTGCCGTTCTCCTGGAACGGCGTCGAGCTGCACGCCCAGGGCGCGGGCGGAGTCCGGCTCCGGCTGACCCCGACCGGGCGGGACTCCGTCGCGGTGCTGGTCTCCGACCCCGCCGGGCGCCCCGTCGCCTCGGCCCGCTCGCTGGTGCTGCGCCCGGTCTCCGCCGACCAGGTGCGCTCCGCCCGGACCGGGCACCACGAGGAACTCTTCCGCACCGAGTGGACGGCGCTGCCGCAGCCCGCGGCGGGCGCCGCGGGCGCGAGCTGGACGGAGCTGCCCCCGGGCGCCCGGCCCGCCGACCTGCCGGCCGAGGGCACGCCGGTGCCCGCCCTGGTGCTGGCCGGCTGCGCCCAGGAGCGGCCCGCGGACTGCGCGGACTCCGTCCGGGAGGCGACCGGGCAGGCCCTGGCGCTGGTCCGCGACTGGCTGGCCGAGGAGCGGCTGGCCGGCTCGACCCTGGCGCTGCTGACCTCCGGCGCGGTGCCCGTCCACCCCGGCGACGACGTGCCGGACCTCGCCCAGGCCGCCGTCTGGGGCCTGCTGCGCTCCGCGCAGACCGAGAACCCGGGCCGGTTCGTGCTGGTGGACGTGGACGACCTGGCCTCCTCCCGGGCCGCGCTGGGCGCGGCGCTGGCCTCCGGCGAGCCGCAGGTCGCCCTGCGCGACGGCCGCGCCTACGTGCCCCGCCTGGCCCGGGTGCCGCGGGCGGCCGAGACGGACGCCCCGCACTGGGACCCGGAGGGCACCGTCCTGATCACCGGCGGCACCGGCGCGATCGGCGCGCTGGTGGCCCGGCACCTGGTCGCCGAGCACGGCGTCCGCCACCTGGTGCTGACCAGCCGCAGCGGGCCCGCCGCCGAGGGCGCGGCCGAACTGCGCGCCGAGCTCGCCGCGTTCGGCGCCGAGGTCGAGCTGGCGGCCTGCGACGCGGCCGACCGCACCGCCCTGGCCGAGCTGCTGGACGGCCTGCCGGCGGCGCACCCGCTGACGGCCGTGGTGCACGCGGCCGGCGTGCTGGCGGACGGGCTGGTCGCGTCGATGACGCCGGACCAGCTGGCCACCGCGCTGCGGCCGAAGGTGGACGCCGCGGTGAACCTGCACGAGCTCACCGAGGGCGGCAAACTCTCCGCGTTCATCCTGTTCTCCTCCCTCGCCGGGGTCTTCGGCGGCATGGGGCAGGGCAACTACGCGGCGGGCAACGCCTTCCTGGACGCCCTCGCGCACCGGCGCCGGGCCCGCGGCCTGGTCGGCAGCTCGCTGGCCTGGGGCCTGTGGGCGAACGGCGGCGGCATGTCCGGCGGCCTGGACGAGGCCGACCTGCGGCGGATCGCCCGCGGCGGCATCGTGGCCTTCGCCCCGGCCGAGGGCCTGGCCCTGTTCGACGCCGCGCACGCGCTGGACGAGGCGACGGTGCTGCCGGTGCGGCTGGACACCCGGGCGATCGCCGCCCAGGCCGGCACCGGCGGCGTCCCCGCCCTGCTGCGCGACCTGGTCGCGCCGCCCGCCCGGCGCGCCGCCGGCGCGGGGCAGGCCGGGCCCGAGGAGCCCGAGGCGCTGAAGCGCCGGCTGGCCGCCCTGGCCGGGCCGCAGCGCGCCCGCGTCCTGCTGGACCTCGTCCGCTCGCACGCCGGTCTGGTCCTCGGCTTCGCCGCCCAGGACACCGTGCCGGCCGACCGCGGCCTGCTGGAGCTCGGGTTCGACTCGCTGACCGCCGTCGAACTGCGCAACCGGCTGCGGGCCGCCACCGGCCTGCGGCTGCCCGCCACCCTGCTGTTCGACCACCCGACCGCCGCGGCGATCGCCGCACACCTCGCCGAGCACCTCGACCCCGGGCCGGCCGTGCCCGCGCCCGCCGGGCTCACCGAGCTCGACCGGCTCGAACAGGCCCTCGCCGAGGGCGAGCCGCACCCCGAGCTGGCCGCCCGGCTGCAGTCCCTGCTGGCCCGGCTGCGCCCCGGCGCCCCCGCGGGCGGCCCGGACGAGGAGCTGACGGACCGGATGGGCGCCACCGACGACGACCTCTTCGACTTCATCGACAACGAACTCGGCATGCCGTGACGCATGCACCGCTCCCCCGGCCCCTGCCGACGACGACGAAGGTGACCTGCACCGGTGAATGACGACAAGCTGCGCGACTACCTCAAGCGGGTGGCGGCCGACCTGCACCACACCCGCCGACGGCTGGCCGAGGTCGAGGCGGGCGGCCACGAGCCGATCGCGATCGTCTCGATGAGCTGCCGCTACCCCGGCGGGGTCACCTCCCCCGAGGAGCTGTGGGAGCTGGTCGCCGCCGGCACCGACGCCGTGGCGCCCTTCCCCGCCGACCGCGGCTGGGACCTCGCCGCGCTGGTCGACGAGAGCCGGGAGCGGCCCGGGACCAGCTACGCGGGCGAGGGCGGCTTCCTGGAGGGCGTCGGCGCCTTCGATCCGGGCTTCTTCGGGATCTCCCCGCGCGAGGCGCTGGCGATGGACCCGCAGCAGCGGCTGCTGCTGGAGACCGGCTGGGAGGCATTCGAGCGGGCCGGGATCGACCCGGCCACCCTGCGCGGCAGCCGCACCGGCGTCTTCGCCGGCGTGATGTACCAGGACTACGCCGTACGGCTCCGGCAGGTTCCGGACGACGTGGCCGGCTACCTCGGCAGCGGCAGCTCCGACAGCGTCGCCTCCGGCCGGGTCGCCTACACCTTCGGGCTGGAGGGGCCCGCGCTCAGCGTCGACACCGCCTGCTCCTCCTCGCTGGTGGCGATCCACCTGGCCTGCCAGGCACTGCGCCAGCAGGAGTGCACGCTGGCGCTGGCCGGCGGCGCGATGGTGATGTCCACGCCGGTGCCGTTCGTGGAGATGAGCCGTCAGGGCGGGCTGGCCGCCGACGGCCGCTGCAAGTCCTTCTCGGCCGAGGCCGACGGGACGGGCTGGGGCGAGGGCGTCGGCCTGCTGCTGCTGGAGCGGCTCTCCGACGCCCGCCGCCACGGGCACCCCGTCCTGGCGCTGGTCCGCGGCACCGCCGTCAACCAGGACGGCGCCAGCAGCCGGCTGACCGCTCCCAACGGGCCCGCCCAGCAGCGGGTCATCCGGCAGGCGCTGGCCGCCGCCCGGCTGACCACCGCCGACGTCGACGTGGTCGAGGCGCACGGCACCGGCACCCCGCTCGGCGACCCGATCGAGGCGCAGGCCCTGCTCGCCACCTACGGGCAGGACCGGCCCGAGGACCGGCCGCTGCTGCTCGGCTCGCTCAAGTCCAACCTCGGCCACACCCAGGCCGCCGCCGGCGTCGGCGGGGTGATCAAGATGGTGCAGGCCATGCGGCACGGCGTCGTCCCGCCCACCCTGCACGCCGAACGGCCGACCCCCCAGGTGGACTGGACGGACGGGGCCGTCCGGCTGGTGACCTCGCCCACCCCGTGGCCGGAGACCGGCCGCCCCCGGCGGGCGGCGGTGTCCTCCTTCGGGGTCAGCGGCACCAACGGGCACGTGGTGCTCGAACAGGCCGCACCCGCCGGGGACGGACCCGCCGAGGCCGCTCCCGCCGGGGGCGGCGAGTTCACCCGGGCCACCGGGCCGGCCGACCCGCCGGCCACCCTGCCGTGGGTGCTGTCCGGCCACACCGCCGACGCCCTGCGCGCCCAGGCCGCGCGGCTGCACGCCCACCTGACCGAGCGTCCGGACGCGACCCCGGCCGAGGTCGGGCACGCGCTGGCCACCGGCCGGGCCGCGCTGGAGCACCGCGCCGTCCTGGTCGGCGCCGGCCGGGACGCCCTCCTCGACGCCCTCGCCGCGCTCGCCGACGGCCGCGAGGCACCCGGCGTGCTGCGCGGCCGGGCCGGCTCCGGCGGCGCCGTCGCCCTGGTCTTCCCCGGCCAGGGCTCCCAGTGGACCGGCATGGCCCTCGAACTGCTCGACACCGCACCGGTGTTCGCCGAGCGGATGCGCGAGTGCGCCGCAGCGCTCGCCCCCTGGCTGGACCGCTCCCCGCTGGAGGTGCTGCGCTCCGGCGAGGACACCGAGCGGGTCGACGAGGTGCAGCCGCTGCTGTTCGCCGTCATGGTGTCACTGGCCGCGCTCTGGGCCTCCTACGGCGTGGTGCCGGCCGCCGTCGCCGGGCACAGCCAGGGGGAGATCGCCGCCGCCGTCGTCGCCGGCGCCCTCACCCTCGAGGACGGCGCCCGTGTCGTCGCCCTGCGCAGCCGGGCCCTGCGCGCGCTCGCCGGGCACGGCGGAATGCTGTCCGTCTCGCTGCCCGCCGACCTGGTCCGGGCCCGGATCGCCCCGTACGGGGAGCGGCTGGCGCTCGCCGCCGTGAACGGCCCCTCCTCGGTGGTGGTCTCCGGAGAGCCCGCGGCCCTCGCGGACCTGCTGGAACGGGTCACCGCCGAGGGCGGCCGGGCCCGGATGGTGCCGGTCGACTACGCCTCGCACGGCCCGCAGGTCGCCGCGATCGAGGCGGAACTGCTCCACGAGCTCGCCGGGATCGCCCCGCGCCCCTGCGCGCTGCCGTTCTACTCCGCCGTCACCGGCGGCCTGCTGGGCGGCGAGGAGCTGGACGCCGGGTACTGGTACCGCAACCTGCGGCACACGGTGGAGTTCGAACAGGCCACCCGGGCCCTGCTCGCCGACGGCCACCAGGTGTTCGTCGAGGCCAGCCCGCACCCCGTGCTCGTCCCCGCCGTCCAGGAGACCGCCGACACCGCCGGCGCGGACGCCCTGGCCGTCGGCACCCTGCGCCGCGGCGAGGGCGGCCCGGCCCGGCTGCTCGCCTCGCTCGGCGAACTGCACCTGCGCGGCGCCGCGATCGACTGGGACGCCGTCTTCGGCGGCCGCCCGGCCCGCACCGACCTGCCCACCTACGCCTTCCAGCGCGAGGACTACTGGCTGGACGACACCTCGGCCGCCCCCGGCGACCTCACCGCCGCCGGGCTGGAGGCCGCCGACCACCCGCTGCTCGCCGCCATGGTCACCCTCGCCGACCAGGACGGGGTCGTGTTCACCGGCCGGCTCTCGGCCCGCACCCACCCCTGGCTGGCCGACCACGCCGTGCGCGGGCGGATCCTGCTGCCGGGAACGGCCTTCCTGGAACTGGCCGTCCGGGCCGGCGACCAGGTCGGCCTCCCCGGCGTCCGGGAGTTCACCCTCGGGGCGCCGCTGGTGCTGCCCGAGCAGGGCGGGGTGCTGCTGCGCCTGGCCGTCGGCGCCCCGGACGGGCACGGCGACCGGCCGATCAGCCTGCACTCGCGCACCGACGGCGAGCCGGACGGCACCTGGGTGCGGCACGCCGAAGGACTGCTCACCGCCGCCACCGCGCCCGAACCGGCCGCCACGGACGGCACCTGGCCGCCGCCCGGCGCCGTCCCCTTCGACCTGGACGGCCTGTACGGGCGCTTCGCCGAGGCCGGCTTCGCCTACGGGCCCGCCTTCCAGGGCCTGACCGCGGCCTGGCAGGCCGGCGGGGAGATCTGCGCCGAGGCCGTGCTGCCGCCGGACCAGCACGCGCAGGCGGCCGGGTTCGGGCTACATCCGGCGCTGCTGGACGCCGCGCTCCACGCCACCGGGCTCGGCCCGGACGCCACCGCCCGGATGCCGTTCAGCTGGTCCGGGGTCACCCTGCACGCCTCCGGGGCCACCGCCGTGCGGCTGCGGATCACCCCGACCGGGCCCGACACGCTCGCCCTCGCACTCGCCGACCCGGCCGGAGCCCCGGTGGCCACCGTGGCGTCCCTGGCGCTGCGCCCGGCCCCCGACGCCGCCGCGCCGCCCGCCTTCGACCCCACGCTCCACCGGGTGGAGTGGAGCCCCGTCCCACCGGCCCGCGAGGCCGCCGGACACCTCCTCGTCGCCGATCCGGCCGAGCTCGGCGAGGCGGTGCCCCCGGTGGTCCTGGTCCCGGCGGCCGGCGCGCCGACCGCCCGCGAGGCCGTGCACCGGGCGCTCACCCTCGTGCAGCGCTGGCTCGCCGACGACCGGTACACCGGCTCCCGGCTGGTGTTCGTGACGGACGGCGCGGTCGCCACCGGCCCCGCGGAGGACGTGCCGGACCTCGCCCACAGCGGCGTCTGGGGCCTGGTCCGCTCGGCCCTGGCCGAACACCCCGGCCGGTTCGGGCTGCTGGACCTGCCCGCGGACCAGGCCGACCTGCTCCCCGCCGCGGCCGCCGCCCTCGCCGACGAGGACCAGCTGGCCGTCCGCGGCGGCACCCTGCTCGCCCCCCGGCTGGTACGCGCCACGGCCGCCGAGGGGCACCCGACCGCCTTCGACCCGGACGGCACCGTCCTGGTCACCGGCGGCACCGGCACCCTCGGCGCGCTGGTGGCCCGGCACCTCGTCACCCGCCACGGCGTCCGGCACCTGCTGCTGACCGGCCGCCGCGGACCGGAGGCACCCGGCGCCGCCGACCTCGCCCACGAACTCGCCGCGCTCGGCGCCACGGTGACCGTCACGGCCTGCGACCTCACCGACCGGGCCGCGGTGGCCGCACTGCTCGCCGGCGTCCCCGCGGAGCGTCCGCTCACCGCCGTCGTGCACGCCGCCGGCGCGCTCGACGACGGCGTCGTCACCGCGCTCACCCCCGAACGGGTGAACGCCGTGCTCGCCCCCAAGGCCGAAGCCGCCCAGCACCTGCACGAACTGACCCGGGAGCTGCCGCTCGCCGCGTTCGTCCTGTTCTCCTCGGCGGCCGGCGTCTTCGGCGGCCCCGGCCAGGCCAACTACGCGGCCGCCAACGCCCAGCTGGACGCCCTCGCCCAGCACCGGCGCGCCCACGGCCTCGCCGGGCAGTCGCTGGCATGGACGCTGTGGGAGCAGCGCAGCGCCCTCACCAGCGGGGTGGACGCCGCCGACGAACGGCGGCTGGCCCGCTCCGGCCTGCCCGCCCTGACCACAGCGCAGGGCCTGGCCCTGCTGGACGCCGCGCTCACCAGCGACCTGCCGGCGCTCGTCCCGATCCGGATCGACAGCGCCGCCCTGCGCGCCCGGGCCGCGACCGGTCCCGTCCCCGCCCTGCTGCGCGGACTGGCCGGCGGACCGGCCCGCCGGGTCGCCGCGCGGGCCACCGCCGCCGACGGCTCGCTCGCCGGCCTGCTGGCCGCCCTCCCGGCCGCCGAACAGTCGGCCCGGCTGCTCGCCCTGATCCGCACCCACGTCGCCGCGGTCCTCGGCCACACCTCCCCGGAGGCCGTCGAGACCGGGCGGGCGTTCCGCGACCTCGGCTTCGACTCCCTCGCCGCGGTGGACCTGCGCAACCGGCTGAGCACCGCGACCGGGCTGCGGCTGCCCGCCACCCTGGTCTTCGACCACCCCTCCCCGGCCGTGCTCGCCACCTTCCTGCGCACCGAGCTGACCGGCGACCGCGCCGCAGCCGCCGCAGCAGCCCGACCGGTGGCCCGGGCCGCCGGAGAGGACCCGGTGGCCGTCGTCGCGATGGGCTGCCGCTACCCCGGCGGCGTCCGCTCCCCGCAGGACCTGTGGCGCCTGGTCGCCGACGGCGCCGACGGCATCTCCCCGTTCCCCACGGACCGCGGCTGGGACCTGGACGAGCTCTACCACCCCGACCCCGACCACCGCGGCACCTCCTACGCCAGGGAAGGCGGATTCCTCGACGCCGCGGGCGACTTCGACGCCGAGTTCTTCGGCATCTCGCCGCGCGAGGCGATCGCCATGGACCCGCAGCAGCGGCTGCTGCTGGAGATCGCCTGGGAGGCGTTCGAGCGGGCCGGGATCGACCCGACCGGACTGCACGGCACGGCAGCCGGTGTGTTCGTCGGGCTGATGCAGCAGGACTACGCCGCCCGGCTGCTGCCGCACATCCCCGAGGAGGTCGAGGGCTTCCTCGGCACCGGCAACTCCGGCAGCATCGTCTCCGGCCGGCTGGCCTACGTGTTCGGGCTGGAGGGCCCGGCCGTCACCGTCGACACCGCCTGCTCCTCCTCCCTCGTCGCCCTCCACCTGGCCGCCCGGGCACTGCGGCACGGCGAGTGCGACCTCGCCCTCGCCGGCGGCGTCACCGTGATGTCCAGCCCCGAACTGTTCGTGGAGTTCAGCCGACAGGGCGGACTGGCACCCGACGGCCGCTGCAAGCCGTACGCCGCGGCGGCCGACGGGACGGGCTTCGGCGAGGGCGCGGGCATCCTGCTCCTGGAGCGGCTCTCCGACGCCCGGCGCAACGGGCACCCGGTGCTCGCGGTGCTGCGCGGCACCGCGATCAACCAGGACGGCGCCAGCAACGGGCTCACCGCCCCCAACGGCCCCTCGCAGCAGCGCGTGATCCGGGCCGCGCTGGCCGACGCCGGACTCACCGCCGCCGAGGTCGACGTGGTCGAGGGCCACGGCACCGGCACCCGGCTCGGCGACCCGATCGAGGCGCAGGCCGTCCTCGCCGCCTACGGGCAGGACCGACCGGAGGGCCGGCCGCTGTGGCTCGGCTCGCTCAAGTCCAACCTCGGCCACACCTCAGCGGCGGCCGGCGTCGGCGGGGTGATCAAGATGGTGCAGGCGATGCGGCACGGCGTCCTGCCGAAGACCCTGCACGTGGACGGCCCGACGCCCCAGGTGGACTGGTCGGCGGGCGCGGTCGAACTGCTCACCGAGGCCCGGAGCTGGGACACCGACGGACGGCCGCGACGGGCGGGCGTCTCCTCCTTCGGCGTCAGCGGCACCAACGCCCACGTCGTCCTGGAGGAAGCCCCCGTCGAGGGTGACTCCGGCGAGCCCGGCGACGGCGTGCTGCCGTGGGTGCTGTCGGCACGCTCACCGGAGGCCCTGCGCGACGCCGCCCGTCAACTCGCCGCGGTGGAAGCCGATCCGGCGGACGCGGCCGCCACCCTGGCGACCCGCCGGGCCGCCTTCGAGCACCGTGCGGTGGTCGTCGGCGACCACGACACCCGCACCGCCGCCCTGCACGCCCTCACCACCGGCGAACCCCACCCCGCCCTCATCCAGGCCACCACCACCGGCACCGCCGGACGGACGGTGTTCGTCTTCCCCGGCCAGGGCTCCCAATGGGCCGGCATGGCCGCCGAACTCCTCGACACCGAACCCGTCTTCGCCCAACGCATCAC
>NZ_JBIALK010000044.1:0-7777 GCF_042873275.1 Kitasatospora sp. NPDC004745
AATTCGCCGGTGGCGAATTCGCGGGCTTGCTCGGGTGGTTGGTGGCGGGGCTTGGGCGTCGCTGCGCTCCGCCTATCGGGCGGCTTTCCGGTCTTATTAAGCTGGTGTTTTCATGGCCCTACGGGCCGATTGACTGGCAGGGTTTCCCGGGCTGCGCCCGGGGGTGAGCGTTGACGATGTGACGCGGAATTCGGGTAGTAGCCCATCCCTCCGGACGGGCGGGGTGCCGGCCGGGGCCTGCGGCCCCTCGTCGTTGACGATGTGTCGCGGACTTCCGGTATCAGTCACAACCCCACCCCCGGGAGCCCTCCATCGACCCCGGCCGATGGCCGGTCCGCCGCCTGATTGCTGGGCTGACGGCCCATCCCGCGCCCCTGGGGCGGGGCCTGCGGCCCTCGGGAGCAACCCCCGGGCTGCCGGTCCGGCTCAGCCTCCCCCGACCCCGGTGGCGGGCCCTCACGGACGCCCCGCGCAACAATGACTGACGGGCCCTCAATCGCAGACTCCGGATCGGAATCCGGAGAGTTTTCGATGGGTTTCCGGCGGTGTTTCTTGGAGTGCCGTGCAGCTCCATCCTGCCGACCGCCAGGCGGGTGCGAGATGCAAGCAGGTGACCTCACGGCAACCGCCCATCACAGCTCTATCCAGCGACACTGGCGGCGGAAATGCAAATTCCCTTCTGCTCCCTTTCAAGTGGCAATCCTAACCCCTTCCAGGGCGCAGCAGCGAGGAATCAAATTCAGGCACGCCAAAGAAGGGGCCTACGGCCCTCCACGCCGACCCAGTGACCAACCAGAAAAATCCCGCCCAGCGTCAACCCAGAAATTCCCTGGGTGGCGACACCAAACCGAACACCGAACCAAGGATGTCGCCCCGGCCGCCACCAGGACGGGGCGCAGCTGGGTGCGGCACCGGGCGGCGCGGGGCGGTGGGGAGCCGCCGAGGCCCAGCGGCGGAGGCGGCCTGACGGCCAGCCACGTAGCGGCCTCGGAAGGCCGCGCAGTGGAGAGACCAGAAGCGGATCCTGAACAGTGCCGCCGTCGGCGAGGAGGGCATCGAACCCCTCGACCCACCACAAGCAGCAGCTGCTCTACCAACTGAGCTACCCGCCGACGGCGACGGCCGACACCCTACCGACCGAGACGGCGAACGCCCAGCCGACCCAGGCGGGTCTGCCTGGCGGCCGACCAGGACGGCGGCCAGGGCGCGGCACCGGACCAGCGGGGCCCGGCACCGGACTGCGCGGGCGGCGGGGAGCCGCCGAAGCCGGCCAACCGACGCAGCCCGGTGCAACACGAAGTGCAACACACCCACCCGCCCCCGCCCACAGCCACATAACACCAGGTCAAACCCGCAACACAGCCCCGTGTCGCACCCCGCGTTGCAGTCGGCCACCCGGCCGCCGAACACCACCACCAGGACCAGGCCGGCCCCGACAGCAGCCACCATCCCGCCCGTGCCCGGCGGCGGTCCCGGGGCGACGTCAGCGGCCCCGGGCGGCGGCCAGGACCGCCAGCACCTGGCGGTCGCCGGCACCGGAGGCGACCACCACCCGAGCAACAGCCGCGGCCCCGCCCCGGCCCCCTGTCACACCCACCTGTCGCGCTCCCACCACACACAAGGGAACAGGAGCATCCGCCCACGTCATCCCACGCGACAGAACCCCACACGACAGGAGGACGCGACAGCACCCACCCACCACCAGGACAGCGCCGGGACGGCCTTCCAGACCACCAGAGCCTCCACGGCGCTTGGGACCTCAGGAGCTCAGCGGAGCCCGAAGTGAATCCCCTCCGCGGGCTCCCGGATGGTGATCTGGTCGGGAACCTCGTCCCACAGGACAAGCAGCGTGTCAGGCGCCAGGTGGCCGCGGCGGGCACTGGGGTTCACCGACCCATCTGGCGTCGCCGCGTCGGTCGCCTGCGGCAGCCGCTCAGCCAGATACGCCGCGGCCTCAGCAGGATCCTTGCCGAGCGCACCCGCGATCCGTCCCAGGCCTTCCTCCCCGAGCGCGCCGGCGATCTCAGCAGCGGTCACCGGCTCGTTAGCACCCGGGCCGATCCACGACGCCACCTGAGGCAGCGTCAAAGCCACCGACTCGGCCGCCGGCACCTGCTCGGCCTGCGAGAGCTCAGACTCACTCATGATCCTCATCCTCTCTTGATCCCCACGCGAACGAACGCCCGCCCAACCCCCTGATCATGCTCTGCCCCACGAGCGCCCACACCCGGAAGCGGACCACCAGGACAGCCTGACGACCACCCAGCCACCCGGCGAGGGACACAGCGGCGGGCACCGCCCGAACCGGCCGCTCCCGGCCCGCGCACCACCCTGGACGGCCGCACAGCGAGGCCGGACGGCGACGGCGGTGCAGCGAGGAACCCGGCCAGGGCGCGGCCTGGACGGCGGACCCGGGACGGCGACAGCCGAGCAGGGGCACAGCAGACCCGGACAGCGCGGGGGCCGCGCACCGCCCCGGCGGCGCACACGGCCCCGGCAGCGCGGCGGCGGGCACGGCCCGAACAGCGGCCAGCACGGCGGGACGGCGACGGCAGCGCAGTACGGCCCGCACACGGCCCCGGACGGCGGCAGCAGGCACCCGGACCAGGGGCGCGGCCTGGACGGCGGGCCCGGCCCGGACAACGGCGACCGGAGCAGGGCGCAGCAGACCCGGACGACACGGGGCCCAACCCCTCACCAAACCGAACACCAACCCCCCAGCCACCACCCCACCCCTCAAATCCGACCCGAATTCACACCACCACTGGCAACCAATCCGCCAAACAACCAGGCGGAATACCCAGCGAAATTCACCCCCGAAAAACAGGCGAAAACAACCCCGCCACCGAACTGGAGGCCGAAACAACCCAACCACCACCCAATCAGTCACAGACAGTCACCAACGACACGGCCGACGATCACCCGACCCACCACCCCAACAGGTCCAACCAAAGGTCCAGACAACCCCGCGCGATAGGCCATTCCACACCCACACCCACCAACAGGTCACACACCGCGGCCCTTCGCCGGGTAGAGCTTGGCGTGCAACACCCAGTCCTCCCACCACGGATCGTCTGGAGTGGATACCAGCGCGGCCACCAACTCCCGCTTCGTCGGGACCGGCAGCACCAGCAGGCCCAAGTCCTTGACGGCGCGGGCCTGTACGCAGTCGGGGCACTCCAGCCGATCCGGCCGGACCTTCTCCCGCAGCTCCAGCTTCGAGCCCTCCTTCCCCCCGATCGAGCCCCGGCACGACCAGCACGGGCGCAGCGCGACGTTCGCGGCGCGGGCGGCCTCCAGCTGTTCTTCGGCCTCCCGCTCCAGGCGCTCCTCGCCGTCCTGGTGGCAGGGCCAGCAGCGGCCACTCGGGCGGCGGCCTGGAGGCATTCCTGGTCCTCACAGTGGGCCTTGGCGGCCTTGCTCCACATCTGGTGTGAGCTGCCGAAATGAGGGAAGCCCGTTCAGTTACGGGCGTACGGTGAAGCCCGAGGTAAGGAGTTAGTTGATGCGGCTCAGCGCAGCGCAGGTGATGAACTATCGGTCGGTGTTCGACACCACCGAGTTCGAAGTAGAGCAGGACAAGACGATCCTGGTCGGCGCCAACGAGGCCGGCAAGACCGCTGTGCTCCGCGCGCTGCAGTCGGTGAATCCGCCCGAAGGCGAAGCCAACGGCCTGGACGCCCTGAAGGACTACCCTCGCTCCCGGTATGCCGAGCTGGACAGCTCCGGCCAGGACGTCAAGGACGTCGCGGTCGCACGCGCGACATTCACCCTTGAAGCGGACGACATCGCCGCCCTACAAGAGATCGACGCTGATGTCTTCGCCGAGGCGAAGACATTCGAGCTGACCCGCTACATGGGCAACAACCGCACGTGGGCCCTTCCCGGCGTCAAGCGCTCGGTCACCTTCGACGCGATCAGCAAGGACACAACCCGGCTGAAGGCGCACATCCAGAAGCGCGGTGAGGAAGGGGAGCAGCTGGCCAAGGAGCTCGACGACCTGCTGGCGAACGTACCGGCCGCCAAGCCCGTAGTGGGACAGTTCGCGACGGATCTCGACGCGTGGCTGGAGCGGGCGTTGCCGGCCATTGAGGAGGGGAACTCCGCGGCCGACGCGCAGTTCGACCGGATCCGTGCCGCCGCGCGTCGCCACGCGATCTTCTCCCAGGCCGGAGGGATCCTCATCCCCCGTACACCGGTATTCGTGTACTACTCGCAGTTCTTCACGGTCCGGCCGCGGATCCACCTCGCGAACCTGGCGCAGCGCCAGGCAACCAACGAGATGGACGAGGAGTTCGACTTCGGGAACCTGTGCCTGCTGAAGCTGCTCGGCTTCACTGCGGCCGAGCTGTCGCAGATGGACAGCCAGCCGGCGCCCTCCCTGCCCCCGAACCCGCAGGACGAGAACGCAATGGCCGCCTACCGGAACGCCGAGAAGCAGTGGCAGGACCAGCGCGATGCTCGGCAGTACAAGCTCAACGCGGCGAGCGTCATGCTCACCCGCCTGATCAGTGATGTGTGGGGCGACGAACACCTGCAGCTACGCCTGGTCGTGGACGGGCAGTATCTGAAGGTGGTGGTGGTCGACGACATCGGCGTCGAGGTCGAGCTCGACCAGCGGAGCGAGGGTTTCCGCTGGCTGGTCAGCTTCTTCGTCGTCTTTCGGGCCCAGGCGAAGGACAAGCTGGACAACGCCATCCTGCTGCTCGACGAGCCGGGGTTGCACCTGCACGCGCTCAAGCAGCGCGAATTCCGCAGGACCGTGGCGATGCTCGCCGAGGACAACCAGATCATCTACACCACGCACTCGCCGTTCATGGTCGGCTCCGAGGAACTTCACCGGGTGCGGCTGGCGGAGATGCCGGACCGGACGGTCGGCACGCGGATCCACGGCCAGCTGGTCTCCGACGACCCGCGCTCGGTGTTCCCGCTCCAGGCGGCGCTCGGCTACGACCTCGCGCAGAGCATGTTCACCCAGAAGCGGAATCTCGTTGTCGAGGGGCTCACCGACATGTGGTTCCTCGAAGGCATCGCCGGCGCGATGCGCGAGGCCGGGGTCAACGGCGTGATGCGCGACGACATTGCCATCGTTCCATCCGGGAGCGCCAGCAAGGTCATCTACTACTGCACGATCCTGCACACCCAGAAGCTGAAGGTCACCGCGCTCCTGGACTCGGACGCGGCCGGCGAGAAGGCCGCCACCCAGGACGAACTCGTCGACTGCTCAAGAACAACCAGATCCTTCGGGCCAAGGACTACTACACCGGCCCGGTCGCCGGGTGTGAGGTCGAGGACCTCCTCCGCGAAACCCTGGTCACGGTCGCACTCGACAAGCTCGGTTGGGACGTGACCACCACCGCAGACGGCGCAGGCACTGCGGTGGCTGTTGATCCGCGACGAGCAGCGCGCCACCCGTACCCACGGCCTGACCGCCCACCAGGCCCCTCACCGGTACGAAATCCCCGTGCCCTTCACCGCCGGCTGGTTAATCTCCGCCATCAAGTGGGGCGGCGGCGCGGCGGGCTCCCTGCCCATCGAGGGGGACGTCGACGCGTTCGTCCTGGCTGCCACCACCGAGGCCGCCTTCAAGCTGCTCTGACCCCCGTACGACATGCCGAAGGCGCCGACCACTGTGGGTCGCCGCCTTCGGCATGTCGTCGTCAGCCGGGTCTGGCGGTACCGCTCAGGTTGGGTCCTGCGGCGGGAAGTTCCGGTCGAGGATCTCGGTCCAGGCCGGCAGGGTGACGAAGCGGCCGATGTCGTCGGCCTGGGCCTGGACGAGTTCCAGGAGGGCCGCAACGAACGGTGCTGCGGCGTTGTCGGCCGGGACAGCGGCCGCGGCTTCGTGGAGTCGCTGGTGGGCGGCGGGAAAGGCGTCCTTGGCCCTTGCGTCCTGTTCCTTGACCTTCGCGGCGCCGGCTTCCAGCAGGATCCGCTCGATCGTGTAGGTGGGGCACTCGTCGGTGTGCCAGATCTCCGTGACGGCCATGTCCCGGCCGACGGAGAGGGTGCGGACGTCACCGCCGCCCGGCCGGGCCTGGCAGTCCTGGCAGTCGACAAGGCGGCGGCTGCTCGGCTGCTCGGCATGGGAGTCGGTCACAGGGCATCAGTTCCTTCCTGTGCTGCGGGCCGGGTGTGGGGCCCGGCCCGGAGCGCCTATCCAACGCCCGCCGAACAGCAAGGTAAACACCTTTGAGCGGGCACAATCCGTCAGAACCGGCTGCGGCGAACGGCAGGTCGGGCAGCCGCGGCCTGCTCGGTACCGCGTAGTGCGAGGGCAGCGGTACGGGTGCGCTCCAGCCAGCTCGTGACCTGGCGCAGCGTTGCGGGGTCGAGGTGGCGGGTGAGGTTGCGGACGGCCTGGTGGTCGTCGTCGGTGAGCGCGTGGAGGCCAGCGCGGTCGAGGGCGGTGTAGAGGGGCTGGGCGGCGGTGCCGCCGAGGCGGCGGCTGGAGGGCGGTGTCGTGGTCGGGGTCGTAGCGTTCGGCCCGGGTCTCGGCGGTGTGGTCGCGTACGCGCTGCCACTCGGCGCAGACGGTGGCCGCGGTGGCGTGGGTGGTCTCGTGGCCGGCGTCGGCGTACCGATCCGCGTGGCGCTCCTCGACCCGGGCCTGTTCCAGGGCCTGCTGGAGGTTCTCCAGGGTCATCCCGGCCGCCCGGCGGCGGACCCGGCTGCGGACGCCGCCGAGCAGCCCGTCCTCCTCGTCGTCGTCCTCGTCCTGGGTGCAGGGGGTGCGGACGGGGTGCTGGGCGAGGGCGGCGTGCAGCGTCGCGCCGGCCTCCCACGCGGCCAGCCCGGTGGGCGTCAGCGGGGGGTCGCCCGGCATCGGCGGGTTCGGCGGTGCAACCGGGGTGCGGATCTGCACGTTCGGGTTGACCGGCGTGGAGACCGCGGGGACTTGCGGCAGCGGCAGGGGAAGCGGCGCGGGGAAGGGCAGGGTCCAAGGGAACGCCGGGCCGGAGGGCTTCGGCGCAGGCTGGCCCTGCGGGACCTGCTGGCGGCGATCGGCATCGAGGAGGACCAGGAGCTGGTGGCCGCGAAGGGCGCCGCCGAAGCGAAGCCGAAGGTGTCCCGCGGCGACCGGTTCGCCCAGGGTCTGGCCGCGCTCGCCCAGTTCGTAACGGGAGCGTCGTCCCCGGGTGACCCGCCCGCACAAGGAGCCGGTGGAGGCCGTGGAGGCCGGCCCCGGTGGCGAGGAGCAGGTGGTGGTGTCGCACTTCGCGCTGGGCACCTGGCTCAATAACCAGAAGGCCCGCCGGGCGAAACTGGCCGCGGGTCAGCTCGCGCAGCTCGCCGAGCACGGGGTGGAGTGGGCATAGCAGGCCTCCCACCCGGACGGGCTGGCGCCCGTTGGTTCCGCTGTGGTCAGGACGCGCAAGGCCCGACCCGGGGAATGAATCCCTGGGCCGGGCCGGTGGCCTGCCGGCTCCGGATCTTCGGGAGCCGTTCCGGGGGCGGATGCTCCCGCGGGATCACGCGCCCGAGGTGGCGGCGATCTGCTGGATGCCGCTGTTGCCGGGCACCTGCTGGAAGGCGCTCCACGACCCGGTGTTGTAGTCGGCGTTCGCGTTGTAGACCCGGCTGTCGGAGCCGACCGCGTACAGGTGGACGGTGTTGCCCACGGCGTTGGCGGTGATCTGCTGGATGCCGCTGTTGGCGGGCAGGGGCTGGAAGGAGCTCCACGTGCCGGCGGCGTAGTCGGCGTTCGCGTTGTAGACGGTGTTGTCGGCGGCGATGGCGAACAGGCGCACCGTGGTGCCGGTGGTGACGGCGGTGA
>NZ_JBIALK010000044.1:7874-49834 GCF_042873275.1 Kitasatospora sp. NPDC004745
TGATCTGCTTGATACCGGAGTTGCCGGGCACCGGCTGGAAGGCGCTCCAGGTACCGGTGGCGTAGTTGCCGTCAGCGGTGTAGACGGTGTTGTCGGAGCCGATGGCGTACAGGTGCACGGTGCTGCCGACCGCCGTGGCGGTGATCTGCTTGATACCGGAGTTGCCGGGCACCGGCTGGAAGGCGCTCCAGGTACCGGTGGCGTAGTTGCCGTCAGCGGTGTAGACGGTGTTGTCGGCGGCGATGACGAACAGGTGCACGATGTTGCCGACGGCCACGGCGGAGACCTGCTTGATAGCGGAGTTGCCGGGCACCTGCTGGAAGGCGCTCCAGGCACCGGCCGCGAAGTCGGCGTTGGCGTTGAAGACGGTGCCGCCCGCGCCGATCGCGAAGAGGTTGGTGACGTCCTTGGCTGCGGGGGCCGGGGCGGGGGCGGGCGCCGGGGCGTTGTCGGTCCCGCCGATGGGGGAGACGTAGCCGCTGATCGACTGGCCCATGTAAGAGCTGTAGCCGAGTGCCGAGCTGTACGGTCCGTCAACCCGGACGTGCGAGGTCGCGGCCCAGTTGCCGCGCTGACCGCCCTCGTTGCCGCCGATGGACTTGATGGTGCCGTTGCCGACCTCCGTGACGATAGCGACGTGGTCGGCGTAGCCGGCGCCGTCGTAGTTGAACACGACCGCGTCGCCGACGTGCGGGGTGCTGTGGAGGCCGCCGTTGTACTGTCCGAAGCTGCCGGCCCTCGGGTCAAGGCCCGAGACGTTGGCCCCTGCCTGTGCCCAGACCCACTTGGCGAAGTCCGCGCACCAGTTCTCGGGGCCGCCGGTGCAGCTGGAGTTGAAGCCGGTGGTGCCGGCGCTGTTGGTCGAGCAGGCCATCTTGTAGTTGTTGGCCTGGGCGATGCTCACGATGTTCGAGCCGACGCTGGCGTGGGCGGACGAGGCGCCGAAGGCCAGGCTGACCGGCACGATCGCGGTGGCGAGGGCGAGAGCGGCAGCGCGACGGGAGATGGGCGTAGACATGGCGGGTACTCCTGGGTGAGAGATGGCGGGTTGAACGGTCGGTGGTGCTCCGGCGGGCACGGCGGTGCCATGGCCGACGGAGCCAGGAAGTTCGGTGAGCGTCGTCGCGGGCCGTACGGCGCGGCGGCGGCAGCGGAGCAGGGGCCTTGGACGGGTGAGCGGCGCTCACCTGCGGCTCCGGGAGGTCAGGCAGTGCACTTGGCCGGTGCGGGCCGTGACGTGACGGCCGGGGGCGTGGTGCGGTCAGTGCGGGGCAGGAGGTCTGCAGCCCGTGGGTGTGGCGGATGCCGTCGGCGCGGTCGTCACCGAGCGGTGTGGTCCGTGGCTCGCGGGAGCTCCGGGGGCAGGTAGCGCTGTAGGAGCGTCGGTGAGGTGCGGTGGCTGCGGGCGATCAGGCCGTACGCGCGGACGGCGGCGGGGTCGAGCTGGCTGGGCGGGTCGGAAGGGCCGCGGCTGAGTAGGTAGAGCAGGAGGTCGATGCGGTCGTCGGCGGGCTGTGCGCTGGCGTGTTGGAGTCCGTCGGCGGGCTCGGCGTGCGCCCAGAGGGCGTCGACGGCTTCGGCTGCCTCGGCTGCTCCGGTCGCCCCGGCCACCGCAGCGGGCTGTCGGCGTTTCAGGCTGGCGTAGACGATGTCCATCCGGCGGGTTCAGCCGCCCCAGCCGATGCTGTCGGTGGAGGCGGGCGCGGCGGTGGGGGTGCCGCCCCAGCCGATGCTGTCGGAGCCGGTGGCCGTGGTCGTGGTCGTGACGGTGGTGGCCGGGTCGGCGGCGGCGAAGGCGGCCGGGGCGGCCAGGAGGGCGGTGAGCGAGACGGCGGCGACCGCGGCGGCCTGGGCGATACGGGTACGGATCATGACGGGGCCCTTCTGGGATGGACGGGAGAGGTGTGCCGATCCGTTGGGGCGTCCCGCGGTTGACGCCCTGTCCGGCTGCCGCCCCGGATCGTTCCCTGTCGGGCCTTCCTGGCGGCGATCACTACTCTCCTCGCTCGCCCGTGGCGCCGGAAGGGCTTCCCGCTGGCGCCCAGTCGCCTGGCGGACTCCCGACATCATGACGAGGTCATGCCAAGTTTTCTTGGCTTTGCATGCTCAGATATGAGCACGCAGCATCAAGGAGCCTTCTCAAGAACCCGCAAATCCCACCGAACGCCTCGATTCGAGCCTTGAACGGGCCGTCGCGCCTCTGTTTGGATGCGCCTGGCCGCCCGCCCGGGAGGCGGCCGACGAGTGCCGGGGGGCGCGACATGCTGGAAGTACTGGGCCTGACCGCCGGAGCCACCACCGTGTACCGGGCGATGCTCGACCACCCCGCCCACGGCGTGGACGAGATCGCCGCCGGCTGCGGCCTGAGCCCCGTCGAGGTGCACGAGCACCTCCAGGAGCTCAGCCGCCTCACCCTCGTACGGGCCTCCGCGCAGCGCCCCGGCGAGCTGCGCGCGGTCAGCCCCGACATCGGCCTGGCCGACATCCTCGCCACCCAGGAAGCCGAACTCGCCTCCCGGCAGGCCGCGTTGGCGGCCTCCAGGGCGGCCGTCACCCGCATGGTCGCCGACCGCGCCGAACACCGCACCGCCCACGGCGAACGCCTGCTGGGCATGGACGCCATCCACGCCAGACTCGAACGGATGGGCCGCAGCGCCACCACCGAGGCACTCGGCAGCCAGCCCGGCGACCAGCTGCCCCACGACCTCGCCGCCAGCCGCGTCACCGACTCCGAGGCCCTCGCGCGCGGCATCGCGATCCGCACCCTCTACCAGGAGTCCACCCGCAACCAGCCGCACGTGGCCACCTACGCCCACTGGCTGCTCAGCCAGGGCGGCGAGGTCCGCACCGCCGCCACCATCCCACCGCGCATGGTCATCATCGACCGCAGCCAGGCGCTCATCCCGGTCGACCCCGCGGACAACCGCAAGGGCGCCCTGCACGTGACCGAGCCCGGCATCCTCGCCGCGCTGCTCGACCTCTTCGAGCAGACCTGGCACACCGCCGTCCCGCTCGGCGCCACCCACCCCGACGACCCCCGCACCGGGCTCACCCCCACCGAACGCGAACTGCTGCGCCTGCTCGGCTCCGGCCTCACCGACGACACCGCCGGTCAGCGCCTCGGCATCTCCACCCGCACCGTCAGCCGCCACATGTCCTCGATCATGGAGCGCCTCAACGCCGGCAGCCGCTTCGAAGCCGGCATCAAAGCCGCCCACCGCGGCTGGCTCTGACCCCCCGGAAGGCCACGGCCTGAAATCAGTGGCGCACCACATGGCCCCCTGCGGCATTTCGCCGAAGGAATGCACCCTGCGGAATTTCCGAAAACCAACGAAAGAGGAACTCATGACAGTCAAGCGGATCGGTTTTGTCATGGCGGCTCTCGCCGCATCTGCCGCATTTCTTCCCGTGACCGGCGCGTCGGCCACGGGCGTTTCCATTCGAGACGTCGTCAACCCGCCCGGCCACTAAGGGCTGTGCAACCAGAACAGCAACAAGTGCCTGGCCGTCCTGGCGAGCGGCGCCTACGGCTCGCGGGCAACCCAGACCACCTGGGGGAACTCCAAGACCAGAGCTGGCACCTCAATGACTCGGGTGCCCTCACCGAGATCAGGAACGACTACAGCGGCCAGTGCCTCACCGCCCAGGGGTACGACGACGGCGCCCCCGTCTACCAGTACACCTGCACGGGGCTGGACGACCAGAAGTGGTACGCCCACAGGCTCAGCGCCAACTCCACGTGGTGGGTCAACTACCACAGCAAGAAGTGCCTCCTGGTCCAGGGAACGGAAGAAGCAAACCCCGCCAAGCAGACCACCTGCGGCTACTTCCAGGACCAGTACTGGGACATCTGATCCACCCGGACCAGCGACAACGGTGATACGGCAAAAAACTTCTGCCTGAATCACCGCAGACGGCCTGCAGTCTGTCGAGCGCGGCAGGACGCCGCGCTCGACGGGTCCGTACGATCTGCGGCTACGCGTCGCCGGGCCCGGCCCGGGCCCGGCGACGGTGCTCACGCGGCGAGAGCCCGTAGGCGCTCCTGAAGGCCCGGCTGAACTCGGCAGCCCGCGGGATGCCGCAGCGGGTGGCAACGGCGTGCACCGGTACGGTGCGCAGCGCGGGGTCGGCCAGTTCGCGGTGGGCTTTCCTCAGTCGTTGGGTGCGGATCGCCGCGGCGAGGGTCTCACCGTGCGACTCGTGGGTGAAGACGCGGTGCAGGTGGCTGACGGAGATGTGGTGGGTGGCGGCGATCACGGCCGGGGTCAGGCCGGGGTCGTGGAGGTTGTGCCGGATGAACGCGCGGACGCCCTCCATCAGGGCCCGCCGCCGGGTTTCCTGCGGCAGGACGGGGAGGGCGTCGAGTTCCCGGGCGACCCAGGCCGCCGTCAGGTCGACTACGGCCTCCCCGAGTCGCGCTGCCTCCGGAGGCCCCAACGTCAGGGCCTGACGCTCCAGCCCCAATATGAACTGCGTGAGCAGCGCGCCAGAACCCTCACTCGCAGAGAACCTCCGGCCCAGCAGATCACGCACCAGACGACCGGGCACCGGCAACAGAGACCGAGGAATGTCGATACCGATGGCGGTGACTTTCAGGCCTGCCCCGTCAGGGGTCCGGTCCCCGAGCATCCGCACGTCGTGCGGGGTAGAGCTGTCGATGAGGGCGAGGTCCCCGACGTGGAACGTCTCCACCTGGTCACGTCCGCGCCTGAGCCCGTGGCTCCCGGAGACGAGCAGGGTCAGGTAGTACAACTCCTGGTCCGAACGCCGGATCATCTGCCCGGTGCGCCGGAACTGCGCCGACGGGAACGACGACCCCATCAGCACCACTGGCCCCAGCTCCGCGTACCGCAAGTCCGCCTCGAAGCTGTCCGCCTGAGCACTGGTCGTCTCACACTCCCGCGACTTCGCCAGCACGTCCCGCCAGTACTCAAAACGGTCCTTCGCCGACAAACCCTTGTCCCACGGTTCTCCCCTGCCCCCCACCGACAACTCCACTCTCCCCGGAAACCGCCCCTGCCGGACCCGGCAGGACTTCCCCCGACAACATCATCGACCACCCGACCGCCAAGTACACATCCGGAGGAGGCTTCCGGAGCCGGTCCCTACGCCTCATGCGACGCGGGAGGGTCTGTACAAAGAACGGTGTAACTCCCGATCAAGGAAGTAGCACCTGATGAAGGAAGTGACCGTCTCGGCCGCGGCTGTCGAGGCAGCGAAGCCGGTGGAGTTGCAGCCGGACGCCTTGGACGACCAGTTGATCGGGCAGCTGGTCGACCGGGCCCGAGTGAGCGGGCTGCAGCTCACCAGTGCTGGAGGCCTGCTCCAGCTACTCACGAAGAAGATCCTGGAGTCCGCCCTCGAGGGCGAGATGACGGACCACCTCGGCTACGAGAAGCACGACCCGGCAGGGGCCGGCAGTGGGAACTCGCGCAACGGCATCCGGTCGAAGACCGTGCTGACCGAGGTCGGCCCGGTCGAGATCGACGTCCCCCGCGACCGGGAAGGCTCGTTCGAGCCGCAGCTGGTCCGCAAGCGCCAGCGGCGGCTGTCCGGAGTTGACGAGATGGTGCTCTCGCTGTCCGCCCGCGGTCTGACGCACGGGGAGATCTCCGCGCACCTGGCCGAGGTCTACGGCGCGGAAGTATCCAAGCAGACCATCTCCACGATCACGGACCAGGTGATCGAGGGCATGGCCGAGTGGCAGAACCGGCCGCTCGATCCGGTCTATCCAGTGGTCTTCATCGACTGCGTGCACGTGAAGCTCCGCGACGGCCAGGTCGCCAACCGGCCCATCTACGTGGCGCTGGCGGTCACGGTCGAGGGCACCCGCGAGATCCTCGGGTCGTGGGCCGGCGACGGCGGCGAGGGCGCCAAGTACTGGCTGCACGTTCTGACCGAGATCAAGAACCGCGGCGTCGCGGACGTGTGCATGGTCGTCTGCGACGGTCTCAAGGGCCTGCCGGACGCCATCGCCGCGGTCTGGCCGCAGGCCGTCACCCAGACCTGCATCGTCCACCTGATCCGGGCCTCGTTCCGCTACGCGGCCCGGCAGGACTGGGACAAGATCTCCAAGGCGCTCAAGCCTGTCTACACGGCTCCGACCGAGGACGCCGCCCTGGAGCGGTTCGTGGAGTTCACCGAGGCCTGGGGGAAGAAGTATCCCGCGATCGTGCGGCTCTGGGAGAACGCCTGGGCGGAGTTCGTGCCGTTCTTGAGCTTCGACGTCGGGTCCGCCGGGTCATCTGCACCACGAACGTGATCGAGTCCGTCAACGCCAGGATCCGCAAGGCCGTCCGCTCGCGCGGGCATTTCCCGAACGAGCAGGCCGCGTTGAAGTGCGTCTACATGGCGATCATGTCCCTCGACCCGATCGGTGACGGCCGAAAGCGCTGGATGACCCGCTGGAAGACCGCGCTGAACGCCTTCGAGATCGCCTTCGACGGCCGACTCTCCGCCGGCCGCCGTTAACTCAACCCAACCGAGTTACACCGTTCACTGGACAGACCCCACCGTCGCACCGGCTCCGGCAGTTGCGCAGCCGGCGGTTGCGCGGGCTGTCGCAGTCGCAGCACCCGGCGGTGCAGCACGCGCTGCTGCTGCACCTCCGGCAGCAAGGGGTCGCCTTGCTGCACGGGGAGCAGCAGCATGCCCGGGTGGGCGCTGCCAGGGTTGCACCGGCATGACGACTTCCCCGCTGTCCTGGCTGCCGCTGCCCTCCTCCCCCGACAGGGCCGAGGGCCAGCCCGGCTCCGGGCCCGACGACCAGGCGCTCGACCCCGTCCAGCTGGCCGGGGCCGCGACGCCGGTGAGGCCGCGGCCGCGTGGGTGCGGGAGCTGGCCGGCCGCCAGGAGGACGAGCGCCACGCCCTGGCCTTGGAGCACGCGGCCGCTGGGATCGAGCGGGCCGGCCACCAGGAGGTGATCCCGGGCGGCGACGGCCAGCTGGCCGAGGAGCTGCGCTACGCGCTCGGCGCGGACGTGCTGCTCGGCGCCACCCACACCGGCGCCCTGCCCGACCTCGCGCCGGGCGAGCGGCTGCCACTGGTCGCGGTGTGCGCGCTCGCGGCCGCCATGCCGTCCTGCGTGCTCGGCGACCTGCCGCGCGAGGTCACCCTGCTCGCCGACGGACTGGACGCCGCCACCACCGCCGACCGCACCGCCACCGCAGGCGCGAACAGCACGTACTCGGGGTGACCCGCCCTCACCGGCCGGTGATCACACCGGCCGGTGCGCGGGAGAACGGTCCGGGTTGACCAGCACTCAGCAGCCGTGCGGCATAGGCTTCCTCATCCCCACCACCCGCACTCGGGCGACGCCCGGCGAGCTGGCGGCCGCCCAGCTGCTGCACCTGCGCACCGCGACCGTCCCCGTTCCGGTCCTCGCCGTGGCCGCCGAGCTGATCGCCCCACAGCTGGAGAACCCGTCGTATGTCTGTCACGCTGATCGCGGAATCACCCTGTTCGCCGGACGCTGGCCCGATTCACTGGATGCCGGCTCGTCCGCGATCGATGTGCCGGCGCGGTCGCCGGTGCCCGGCAGGTCCTTGGCGAGCCGGGCTGCGAGTGCGCTCACCGGGCATCGACCGGGTGAGGACGCCGAGTGTGAGCAGAGCGAGCGCCGGCAGCACGGCGACGATGATTCCCATCGGCAAGGCGTCGGTGGCGCCACCCGCGCCGGCCAGCGGAGCGAGTGCCCCGCCGAACATGAACTGGCTGAAGCCGAGCAGAGCGGCTGCCGACCCGGCGTGTCCGCCGTGGTCGGCCAGGGCCTGGGCCGCGGCGTTCGGCATGACCAGGCCCACGCTGGAGACCAGGACGAACAGGCCGATCAGGAGCACGGGCAGGGGTGCCCGTGTCAGCACCGCGCCCAGGACCGTGGTGCCACCGGCTGTCGCGCCCAGCAGACCGGCGAGCAGCAGCACGCGGGCGCCGGCCCGGGCCACCAGCCGGCCGCTGATCTGGGCGGCCGCGATGAGTCCGGCGGCGTTGACGGCGAACACGGCGCTGTACTGCTGCGGTGACAGGCCGTGGATTTCCTGCAGGACGAACGGCGAGCCGGAGATGTAGGCGAACATCGCCGCGAAGACCAGGCCGTTGGCCAGGACGTACCCGGTGAAGACCCGGTCGCTGAGCAGTTGCCCGACGACAGCCGGCAGCGGCTGGCGTGACGCGGAGGGGCGGGTCTGCGGCAGTCCTGCGGCGGAGGCCGCCAGCATCACGGCGCCGAGTACGGCCAGGGCCACGAAGATTCCGGGCCAGGCCGTGACGCGCAGTAGCTGGCCGCCGAGGACCGGCGCGAACACGGGCGCCAGGCCGGTGATCAAGGTCAGTGCGGAGAAGAGACGTGCGGTGCGGGTTCCGGAGGTGCGGTCGCGGACCATGGCGTTGGCGATGACGATGCCGAACCCCCCGCCGATGCCCTGGACCAGGCGCAGGCCGACGAAGGTCCGGACGTCGGGTGCCACCGCGCAGAGCGCGCTGGCGATCGTGTAGAGGGCGAGGCCCGCCAGCAACGGACGCCGCCGGCCGTAGGTGTCGCTCAGCGGCCCGGCGATCAGCTGCCCGATGGCCAGCCCGGCCAGA
The DNA here is from genome assembly GCF_042873275.1 of Kitasatospora sp. NPDC004745. NCBI lineage: Bacteria > Bacillati > Actinomycetota > Actinomycetes > Kitasatosporales > Streptomycetaceae > Kitasatospora > Kitasatospora sp. NPDC004745. The sequence continues at coordinate 16,460 of NZ_JBIALK010000044.1, forward strand.
CAGGCGGTGATGGTGAGCTGGGTGGCCGCGGCACCGGCGGCAGTACGCGCGGCGCGGGCGGTGTGGGCAACGCGGGCACCGTGTCCGCCGAAACCGCCACCGCCACCGGCGGATCAGGCGGCTCAGGCGGCTCAGGCGGTACCTCCGGGAACGGCGGAACCGGGAACACCGGCAAGCTCAACGCCACCGTCAAGGCATCGGCCAGCGGAGGCAACTCCAACAACACGCGTGCGACGAGTGAAGAGGTGGGCGGCCACGGCGGGCCGGGCAATACCGGAAACATGGAGGCACCCGAGGTCGACGCCCGCGGCGGCAACGGCGCAGCCGCCACTTACGGTGGCGAGGGCGGCTCGGGCAACGCCGCCACCGGGACCATCACCGCCTCGACCGCCACCACTCTCACCGGGGGCGAGGGCGGAGGCAGCTCTATCTATGCCAACGGATTGGGCGCACCGGGCGGAAACGGCGGAGGGGGCAACATCGGCACGGTCACGGCACCCAAGGTCGCCTCCACCGGCGGAAGAGGCGGATCAGCCAGCTCCGGTGGCCCGGGAGGTACCGGAAACGCCGGAACGGTCACCGCCACAACCGCCCTGACCCTATCCGGCGGAGGAGGCGCACTCGGGTTCGGCGACCCGAACGGCGACAGCCCAGTATTCCGCGCAGGACCAGGCGGGAGCGGCAACAGCGGTAAGGCACTCACCACCGGCACCGCCACCCTGACCAAAATCACCGGCGGACCAGGCGGAACCAGCAACCAAGGCGAAACCGGCGAACAAGGAGCGCCAAGCGGCACGGCCGGCCCCGGAAACGACTCCGAGGGAACCTTCCAGGGCGGCAACGGCGACGACGACGTCATCGCCGCCCGCGGCACCGGCACAACGACATACACCGACACCGACGGCAACACCGTCACCGTGCCCGGCAACGCCGGCAGAATCGACGGCGGAGGCGGCGTCAACACGTGCACCACCCAAAGAGGGAACACCGGCACCATCACCCACTGCACCATCAAAAACATGCCCTGACCCCCAAGCCCTCCCCACCGACACGGACCGCCAGCCGTCCTCAGCGGACGCCGCTTCTCGGCTGGTCGCCTCTGGCAGGGCGCCTGCGTGCGAAAACGTCAAGATCAGCGGCGATCGGCTGGAGGCACCCTCTCAAGCCATAAAAGCGCCCGACACTCATGAATCTGAGCCCTGACAATCAGCCGGTGACAGAAGGTCCGCGTTCCAACCGCAGGTGACAGATACCGCGAGCAAACGGTGACAACCGTCGTGCTTCATCCTGCGGCTTCACCCATGTCGCTCGGTACACCTGGTGACCGGTACCGCACTTCGGCACAGCTGGGCCGAAGCGCGATAGGCGTCACAGAGGCGCGCTATCTGCCACCACGATCTGCGGGGCCGCAGATTCGGTGGCCCGGCAAGCCTCGCCCCGGGCTCTGCGCCTCGCCCGCATACGCCGAGACCGGCACGCAGGTGCCCCGCCGCTGTCACTACCAACGACGGCTGCACACGATCAAGGGGCGGCCCCATGAAGACCGCCCCTGACCTGTCGCCCGCTCGCTACACTTCCCATTCCCAAGCCGTGACCAGAGGGAATGGAGAAGTCCTGCTGGAGCTAAGCCATCCCGGCTCCGCTATCGGATGCACTGCTGCGGTCACCTACAGCTAGTTGGTCTCCGATGTCGCTTGGCACATCCAGGTTGACCCAGCGGTAGTGGCCACCCTGCGGGCAGGGGATGCGGGCAGGTGTCAGTTCTGCCAAGTCTGCTTCCAGTCCACCTCGCCGGTGCCACCGGTCGCCAGCAGGTAGATCGCCGCCTGGTAAGCGAAAAGGGAGAAGGCCCGGGCCCTGAAGCCATTCAGTTCCAAGTCCCATCCTCCCTGCCAGCCGCCGCTGGCGTCGACCCGGGTGAGGGCGATCCGGTTGTCGCCGGCCCGGCGGACTGCCACCTGGCCCCGCCCGTTGCCCGTGATCGCCACAGAGGGAGCGCCGTCGCCCTGGACGCCGGCGAGGATCTCGTGCCCCCACCAGCTGCCCTCGCCATAAGTCTGGCGGATGACGTTGACCTGGCCATCGGTGCCGAGCCAGGTGCCCATGATGGTGCCTCGCCAACCGGGGTTCCACGAGCTGAGGTCCGTTTCGAGGCTCATGGGGTAGTCACTCCTCGCACCGAGGACCAAGGTCGGATTGTTCCAGGAGTTCGATGTCCCGCTGAGGAAAATGCTCCACTCCTCGTTGCTGCTGCTTCCCCGATAGGTCAAGAAGGTGCTGCGATTCGGGGCCGCAACCACGGACACGGAAAAGAAGTTGGGCGTTGCGACGCCGTTGGGGATTTGGGACCACCCAGGCCGCACCTGGGGCGTCTGACTGCCCGCAGTGACGGTCACCTCCGTGTAGAAAACGAATCCGTTGGTCCCGGTGTGGAATACCCGGAAAGTCGACGACTGGCCGTCCGACACCGCTAGGTGCATCGCCGGGTTCGCGTACGTGGTGGCCCCGGCCAGCTCGATGTCCTGGCCGTGACCAACGGAGACGCGAATGGTGTTGTTGTTCGCCCGCCACACCTGGAGGAGGTTGCCGTTGTTCGGGTCACGGGACTCCACCATCGCCCCGGGTGTGCTGACTCGGTGGCCCCCAACGATCTCGGGCGCCCAATCGGTCCCCTCTCCGGGCTGAGAGGCATGGGCCGAGGAGACCCCGAGGAACGCAACCGAGGCTGCGGTGAGCAGGGCCACGGCCGACAGCCACCGCCGCTTCGGGGAGTTATGCATGTCCACTTTTCTTTCCTTAAGTATATGGAAATTCATTCCGATTGCTTCTTGGACATCCCGGCAGATCGCCCATGGCGTGACGATCTTGAGTTTCCCCCAATTCCGCAGAATAGAGGAAAGAGCATTGCCCTGTCGGCGCGCCATTCCGAACGCGCCGATACAGAGCGGCCTTCCATGAAATCGGCAGTGAATTTTCCACGGAAGAGCAAATCGCCCGTGGTGCCGCTGTCGGAGTGAGCAGGTGCGGGCACGAAGCCGTTACGCCTTTGCGCTGGTGGGACGCCTCCGCGCGGCGTACTGAGCCTTGTCGGTGCCATCGCCTGGTCTCCGAGTCCGCTTGCAGGTCGGGACTGCACGGGGCACGCGGCCGTTTCGGCATCACCGGCGTGCGATGGGCACGTCCTGGCGATCTGCGCCCGGGTCGCTCAGCCGGTGACGCTGGCCAGGTGGTGGGTGAAGTAGGTGGTGAGCTTTTCTATGGCGGGGTCGATGTACTCGGGCTTGTCGTAGAGGTCGACATGGCTGGCGCCCTTGATCCAGTGGATTTCCTTGGGGCCGGTGCCGCGCTGGTGGGCCTCGACGGCCATCCAAGCGGTGACGGCTCGCTCACCGATGACCTGGAGGACGGGACGGGGGCCGATCAGCGGGATCGCGAAGAACGGGTCGTAGCCAGCGAGCCGGTCGATACTTTCCCAGGCCAGGAACTTGGCGGACCGCTCATGCTCTGCACGCGAGGTGCAGTAGTACTCGAAGCCTTCGACTCCGTGCTGACCGCCCAGGGTGCGTGCCTGTTCTGCGGTCTGGGGGAACATCGTCATCACCCCGGGGTCCTCGCCGCGGGCAGCTGCGGTACGGGCGCGGGCGGCCGCGTCCAGAAGGGTCCGGAAGACGGCGGGGTCCTGTCCTCCGTCGGCCCCCAGCCGGAACTGGCGGGAGGGGTCGGCGGTGCTCACGGTGGCCACCGCCCGTACCCGGCTGTCACCGCCGGCCGCGGCCAGCGAGTAGCCGCCGGAGGCACAGATGCCGAGCAGGCCGATCCTTCCGGCATCGACGTCCTCCCGGGTGAGCAGGTAGGACACCGCCGCCTTGAAGTCCTCCACCCGCTGCGCCGGGTCCTCCAGGCCGCGTGGGTGTCCGCCGGACTCGCCTTGGTGGGCCGCGTCGAAGGCGAGCGTGATGAAGCCGCGCTCGGCCATCCGGCTGGCGTACGTGCCGGAGGTCTGCTCCTTGACCCCGGTGCCCGGGTGTCCAACGACCAGGGCCGGGTAGCGGACCGGTCCAGGGGTGTCGGGAGTGTAGAGATGCGCGGCGATCTCGATGCCGGCGCTGTGGAACCGGATGTCGGACCTGGACATGCGGGCGCTCCGTTCTTTGATCGGTTGATGGTTCGTCGGCGGTGTGGACCGGTCTTCCAACCGACACCGCCGAGCCGGTGCGGTCCCGGTCCGCAGTGATCAGGGGGCGGCGGCAGCGGGTGCGCTGGCTTCCTGAGCCCCCGTGCCGGAGCCGGGCCTCAACTGTGACGTGCCGGTGCGAATGGAGGCATCAGTAACTTGACCCAAGTCGCCGCAATGCAGTCAGGAACCAACCTGAGCATTCTTGTTCGCCCGGGCAGGCTGCTGCGGGCAGTCGGCCCTTCGGCCTGGTTTGGGCCCGCCTCCCTGTTCGGTGGTCGCGCCGGCGACGGCGTCCCGTCCGGGGGCCGATCGCCAGGTGGCGTCGTTCCCCGAGCGGCATCTACCCTTCTGCGACGTGGCGGGTGCGGAGGCGCGCGGGTCACGAAGACCTGCACCGAGCTGCGCTGTGACCGTGAGGACGCGCGCGCGGGAACGACCGGCCACGGCTTCACCGGTCCCTCTTGGGCCACAGGGAAGGCCGCGTTCGGACGGCCCAGGGAAGGGGTTGCAGGGGGCGCCGTCCTCAACCACGCCGCCAGGCAGCGAGTGCTGGTCGCCGACTTCCCGGTGGCGGCGGATCAGGCAGACGCGGCCGTCGTGGACCAGCACCGCGCACACCCGCACCCGGACCTGCCCGGCCACCGTGCCGGTAGTCACCGCCGGGCCCAGGCCAGGCAGGCGGGCTCGTGCCAGGTGCTGCGGACGACCACCCCGCCCGGGGTCAGGTGCTCGCTGGACCGGGCCCGGCAGCACCCGGCGCTGCCCGGCCGGGCCGGGGCCGGCGGCCATCCGGTGCGGACCGGGGAGGCGGGCGCGGACGCAGTGGTCGCAGCCAGGTGCCGGGCCGGAAGGCCGGGTCGTCGCCGAGGCCGGTGCGGTTGGCGGGGCCGGTGCGGGTGCCGCCGGCGGCGAGGTAGGCGAGCAGGCGGCGGTACGACATGTTCCAGTCCGTTTCCAGGCGCCACAGCTCGTCCAGGCCGTCGAGCTTGGCCACCTGGTCCGCGGTGAGGCCCGCGGCCTTGCGCTGGCGGCGCATCCACGCACCCACCGCGTAGTCGTCGAGCTTGGCGGTGGCGGGGATCGCGAGGTGCTGTGTCGGCACCGCCTTGCTCCCCGTCGCCGAGGCCCTGCTCATCCGGCTCGCGGCCGGGCGCGAGCACGCCCTTACGCAGGTTCAGCAGCGCGGTGCCGGCGCTGCGGTGCCTTCGCGGCGGCCAGCGTGAGAGGCCCGGCCGTCTCCGAACGGTGCTGATGCCGCAGCCGGGGCCGCCGTCACGGCCGGCACCGTCCTCCTCGCCAACGCACGGCGGGCCGACGCCCAACGATCGGGGCGGTGTGCCGGCCCGCCACGGCCGACGTGGCAGCCCCCACCGGAGGCGTCACTGGGCATGCCGGTGACCGGTGTCCTGCCCCACGTCTGCCGCCCGGGCGATGACCAGGCGGCAGACGCCACGGTCAGTCGCCGCGGCGGCGCAGGGTACGAAGCCCGACGTCGTACGCCATCGAGCCGAGGACGAGGACGACGAGCGGCCAGACGAGCGCGGACGTGGCCGGGACCGTGCCGCGAAGCAGGGCCGCCCCCAGACCGCCGGTGCCAAGCGTCGCGGTGCACGTCGGAACGCTCGGCAGGACGATACGCAGCACCACCTCCCGGCGCCCGGCAGGACGCGCCCGGTCGGCGTCGGCGGCGGTCACCGGCCGGCCCCCGCAGTCGTCGTGCCCGGCAGGGAGCGGCCAGCGCTGCGGGCGGCCAGCCTCTTCACCTTCCGCCGGACCCGCTCGCCGAAATCCGCCGGCTGCGCGACGCCAGCGGCCGCGGCGGCCTCGGCCCAGGTGCCAACCCCCGAATACGCGAGCGCGAGCGCCACGGCCCGCTCGTCGGGAGAGAGGACCGCCAGGACCGCCCTCAGGCGGTGGTCTTCGAAGCAGTCCTCGGCGGGGGCGCTGTCGGCGGCCTGGCCGGCGACGAGATCGTGGAGGGTCAGTCCGTCGCCGAGCGGGGTGTCGAGCAGCAGCAGCCGCTTCCGGCTGACCTTGCGGCGCCAGAGCGGGGTGAGCTGGCGGTGGATGGCGAGGGCCTCCGCCTTGATCTGTTCCACCGCGGCGAGGGTCAGTTCACCTTCGGCATCCAGCGGGTCCGACCAGCCGCCGAGCAGAGCGGTGGAGACCGGCTCGCCCCACCCGCTCCACAAGCCCAGCGCATCGGACGCGAAGGAGCGGACCGTCCTCAAGTCGCCGACAAGCGCCGCCTCACGAGCGTTCAGCGCCCGAAGCACGTGGGAGAACCGCATCTCCCGGAACCTGGACTCGACCGTCCAGTGAGTCATCCGGCCGGCCGGGATCGCCCAGATGCCGCTGGAATCGGAGCGCAGACTGTAGTCATGATCCGGGTCGGACAGCCGCAGCGAGGCGAACCTGGCCTTCGCGTCAGCGATGGCGGCTGCGCCCGTCCCGGCGGCCGTCATGTCGCCGCGCGTGACCAGGAGAACCGGGGCGGCGGCAGGCGAACCCGTACTCGGTACGGACTCCCGGCCGGCCCCGTCGGCGGGGTCCGGCCCGGTACGGGCGATGGGAACCGGCTCCTTGTGAACGCGGTTGACGGATGACAGGTCCTCGGCAGGCAATGGCTTCCCCTCGGGTGTCGCTGAAAATCCTTCCCCTCCCGGTCCCGGCGCGGGCCCGGACCGACAACGAAACCCGACCCGAATTCTGTGATCTGCGACACAGCCCCTGGAGGCTGCCGCGCCGGCCGCCGCTCTCGACCATGACGCGCTCGTTGTCCGAGCCCTGGCCGTGAGAGCGCAGTGGTGTCACGCTGCGCCGCGGCCGAAGCCGCGTCCTGCGGGCGTTGATCCCCAGCCAGTCCACCGGCGACTCCCCCACGGCGGCAAGGACGGCAGCAAGCGGCCGGGACGGCGGGCGGGCAGACCCACCGGGCGACGACGAACACGCGGACGGCGGCGGACCGCGAGACGGCCGCCGTGCCGGAGGCCGAGCAGCTCACCGTGCGGCACGGGCGCGAGCACCTGCTCGACGTCGGCCGGATCCACGCCACCTTCGTCACCGACGCCCGGGAGCACGGCGAGGACTGCGGCCCGCTCGACCTCATCCCCGCCCCGGAACTGCCCGCCGACGGCGGGGTGTACCGGCCCGCCGCCGAGCTCGCCTACACCGCTGGCACCGGCGACGAGCGCCACCGACTGCAGGCGTTCATCGACCGCCCCGGCGTCGGCGCCGAGCACACCACGGCGCAGCTGGCAGCCTGCGCCGCCCTGCGGGAACAGGCCGGCCCGGGCCATGGGAGCGCCGCTGGCGAGCGTTCCCTCGGCTGCTGGTGGTCCTGGTCGGCACGACGGCCACCGGGATCCGCGGCGCGGTGGCGGACCTGCGCCTGGCCGCCGAGGAGAACCCAGCCGTCGCCGAAATGCTGGCCGCCGTCCCGGCCGGCGCCGCCCGGATCGAGGACCTCATCCAGCGCGGACCGTCCGCACCCATCTGGCACCCGCTCAACAGCAACGGACGGGCGTGCGGGTGGACGGAGCTATAGACGGCCAGCCGGAGCCGCTGGGTGGCCCGCTGGCCGTCCCCGCCGCCCTCCCCCGCCCGGCCGGTGGCGCCGCGCAGCGGGGCCGCCGGGCCACCGCGCAGCGGACACCCCGTCACGCCGTCGGCGCGCAGCATCAGGTGGCCGGGATCTTGTCTCCGCTCCTGCTCTGTGCGCCGACTCTCCTGCTCCTCTTCTTCGGCGCTCCGGTGCGCGGGCGGAGGGCGTGCTCCAGCCGGTCGGGCGCTTGAGCGCCAGCTGCGGCGGGGTCGCCGTCGTGCCCTTGGCCCGGGCCCGCTGCTCGGCGTGGGCGCGCTGGAGCAGGTCCAGGGCGTCGCCGACGGTGCGGTGGGTGCGGGCCCCGCTGGTCCTGTCTGTCAGGATCTCGGCGGCCCGCCCGCCCTGGTACCCGGCGGCGATGTGCCCGGCCCGTCCCCACGGGCCGTCCGGCAGCGGCGCGGTCCAGCCGACCGGCCGCCCCCGGTGCAGCAGCTGGTGGACGTCCTCGGCACGCGGGTCGTCCCAGGAGGTCCGGCTCCAGCCCTCGCCGAACGTCAGGTCCAGGTCGTCGAGGCGCTCCGGCTCGCCGAAGCGGACCACCGGGTCGGTGCACGCCGCGCGGCGCAGCGCCTCGAAGTCCTCCGCCCGGGCGGCCGGGCCGACGGCTGCTTCGACGGCCGCCAACGTCCGCGCGGGCGCCCCGGTTTCGGACCGGTCCGAAACATCCGCTCCTGCGCTCCCTGCCGGGGCCGGGGCCTTTTCGGGCCGGTCCGAAACCGCCCGCGCGGCCGCCGGCCCGGCCGGGGCGGGATTTACGGACCGGTCCGAATCTGCCGGCCGAGCAGGCCGCCGGGCCAGGACCTGGGGGTCGACGCGGGCCAGGACGTCCGGGCGTGTCAACGTCTCCTCGGCCCGGCGCAGCTCCAGTGCGGTTCCGGTCACGCCCGGCCAGCGAACCTCGTCGCGGACGTCCTCGGCGGCCTCCTGCGCCCGGACGCCGAGTGAGGCGAGTGTCCGCTGGAACGCGTCGTAGGCGCCTGTCGGGTCGGCGTCCACCGCACCCAGGAACGCCCGGGCGGCCTCCACGGCCGCCTCCGCGTGCCGCACGACGTCCGCCCGGGTGCCGTCCAGGCCGTCCAGGCCGTCTCGGCCGGCTTGGGCAGCGTCGGCCCTGGCCTTGTCCCGGGCCGCCTTGGACTTGCACGCCGTCGAGCAGTACTTCGACCGGCGCCCGCGCCTGCCGGGCTCCGGTGCCGGCACAGAAGTGCCGCACCCCGACCGCAGGCACGTCTCGCCCGATGTCCGGTCTCACTGATCATGGCGGACGCGGCTGTGTCGAGCTGCGGATTGCCAGGTTTGGTGATCCGCGTCGGTGATGAAGCCCAGGCGGCGGCCGTGCGCGTACTCGTCCTCGTCCTTCCACGTCGCCGCGGACAGGTCGGGTTCGACCAGCAGGTCGACGAGCAGGTCCAGGGTGTCGATCCCGATCCGGGTCCGGACCGCCGGGCGCTCGAAGTTCACGTACAGGCGCAGCGGCTCGCCGGCCGGGGTCTGGAAGTGGTGCAGGGAGAACCACTGCCCCGTGGTGTCGAAGCGGGAGCGCAGGACGGTGTGCCGCCAGGCCCACGGCTCCAGTTCCCAGGTGCCGGCCGCAAGGTTGGCCAGGCCGTTCTTGCGGGTGGTGTCGTCGCCGGTGCGCAGCGCCTGCGTCCAGGTGGTCGGGGCGAGGGCACGGATGCCGGGCCAGTAGCCGATCTCGAGCAGGGTGCCGGTGTCGGAGATCGCCCGGTGGGGCTGGGCCGACCAGACTTTGCCGAGGTGGATGTCGCGGCGCACCACCGTGGCGCCGGACTCGAAGCGGGCGCCCGGGCCGGCCGGGGTGGTCACGGCCGGGCCCAGGCCGGGCAGGCGGGCTCGTGCCAGGTGGTCCTCACGGCCATCCCGCCCGGGGTCAGGTGCTCGCTGGACCAGGTCCGGCAGCACCCGCCGCTGCCCGGCCGGGCCGGGGCCGGCGGCCATCCGGCACGGACCGGGGAGACGGTATCAACGGGCGCGGACGCGGTGGGCGCGGCCGGACGGCGGCGGCGGGGCCGGGTGGGTGTCGTCATGTCGCAGGCTCTGCCCACCTCGCCATCCCGCCGAACCCCGCCGCCACCCGGACGGCGTATGGCAGTCCGTTCTAACCGGCCGCTGACCTGCGATGACGCCCGAAACTCACCGGCGGCCCGGGGCGAAACTCACCGGCCCTATGGCGAAACTCCCCAGCGCAGGTCAGCGGGGGTGCCGACTATCTTGGGCGCCCAGCAGCCCTGAGGCGCGTGAGTCAGAATGACGCTACCAGTAAATGTCTGGACGGCATCCCGAGAGGCATGTTAACCAGGGGCGGGAGTCCCATATCGGGTCGTATGCTCAAGCTGCCCCATTAATCTTGGCCACTGCCCTGGTTGGCGCCGGACTCATCTGAGAGTGGTGACAGTTTATCAGCCAGATAGTGAAGGATTTTCCCGGCAGTATAAAGTAGAAACACATTCACCGGGATGAAAAGAAGTGGTAGAAATAGTGCAGCGATGACGCCATTGATGAAACTTGTACTATACCACCAATCGGCAGATTGCTTTCCTCGCATAGCGTCAGATGCAGCAAGAAAGTCGAGACACTTAAGCTCCGCGATAAGCCCAAAGGCCATTGCCGCGCACCAGGCGACGATTACAATCGTCGCCACTACGGCGAGCGTTGAGATCCTCTTGGGTGGCGGTAGATCGCCAATTCGCCGACCGATGGTCCGCATTTCAACTGCGCTCGCCAGCGCGAGCACTGGAATGGTGACTGCTGCGGTGGAGGCATAGACCTCTGTCATTTGCATGATTTCATAGTGCATGCTCTGCCAGCGAATGTGGTGGAGGCGCCGAGGTGGCCGTTCCGGAAGGCTTCCAAGTTGAGCGGTTCCGCCGGATCTGCGAGGCGGCTTCCGATCAACGCTTTGTAGTCGCACGTGAGTCCATGGCTGGTGCGGCCGCGCAGTTCACCCAGGCCTGCTAGTTCAGAGAAGTCACATGAGAATTGACCTCCGGCCGGGTACGTGTCTGGTGGATATCTGGGGGTTCGTCAGGCACGTGAGGTACGTCGGTGGCGGGTGGTCCCGGCGGCGTGGACGATGTGGGCGACGAGGTCCGGGTGCTCTCGGGTTCCGGCGCCGAGGTGTGGCCTTTCCGTCGGCCCGGGCCGCCGGTGTGGGTGCGGCCGTGGTCAGACCTGGGTGGTGAGTCGTGCGAGTGCCGCTTCGTAGCGGGCCTGGACGCCTTCCTCGGGGGCTGCCCGCAGGAGCGCGGCGAGGGCTCGGAGGGCGCCGTCATCGTAGCCGGCGAGCTCCGCTTCCCGGGCAGCGAGGTCGAGCTGGGCAGTGCCCTCGTCGTACCGGCCGAGTCCGACCAGCGCCTCGCCCGTGATGACGAGCAGCAGGATGTGGGGGATGTCGGTCACCTCCGGCCAGCCGTCGAGTTCGAGGGCGTCGGTCGCGGTGGTGAGGGCTTGGTGCCACTGGCCGGCGTCGGCCTGGTGGCGGGCGAGGTGCTGGGTGGCGAGGCGTTCGATCCTGCGGTCGCCGATCTGGCGGGCCAGGTCGGCGGCGCGTTCGCAGCTGGTCGCGGCCTGGTCGAGGTCGCCGAGGGCGGCTTGGGCCATGGCGAGGACGATCAGGGCGTTGGCCTCGGCGAAGGCGTCGCCGGCGTGGGCGGCGAGCGCGTGGGCGGCTTCCAGGTGGACGAGTGCCTCGGGGGGGCGGTCCTCCTCGGTGAGGACCCAGCCGAGCATGTTGAGCACGCAGGCCTCGCCGTGCTCGTCGGCGTCGGCCCGTGCGGCGGCGAGGGCGGTCTGAAGGAGCGGGGCCCAGCCGTCGCGCACCCGCCAGACGATGAGCGGCCACATCGTCATGACGATGCGCCAGGTCCGCTCGTGCAGGCGGGCGGTGTCGGCGCCGGCGATGGCCTGGGTGAGGTTGTCGCGCTCGGCGGTGAACCAGGCCACGGCTGCGGCCCGGTCGCCGAACTGACGCACTGCAGTGGGTGTCAGGAAGTCGGCAGGGAGGGGGAAGCAGTCCTCCGAGCCGGGCTCGGCGGCCGCGACGGCGGCGGTGGCGGTGGTGATGTAGTGGTCGAGGACGCGCTTGAGGGTGTCGGGGTGGGCGTCCAGGCCGCGGGCGTAGAGCCGCACGAGGTCGTGCATGGCCCACCGGCCGGGCGCCGTCTCGGTCACCAGGTGCGCGGTGGCGAGGTGTTCCAGGGCCGTCTCGGCGGTGGTCGGGTCGGTGGCGGCCAGGGAGGCGGCCGTGTAGCGGTCGACGTGGCTGCCGGGGTGGCGGCCGAGGGCGGCGAACAAGTGGCGGACCTGCTCGGGGAGCTGGCGCAGGGTGAGGTGGAGTGCGGCGCGCACTCCGGTGTCCTCCAGGTCCAGCAGGGCGAGGCGGCGTGTCTCGTCGGCGAGTTCGTCGGCCATCGCGGCCAGGGTCCAGCTGGGCCGTCCGGCGAGGCGGGCGGCCGTCACGCGCAGGGCCAGCGGCAGGCCGCCGCACAGCGCTGCCAGGCGCAGGGCGGCGGCCGGTTCGGCGTCGATGCGGTCGGTGCCGAGGATGCGGGCCAGGAGCGCGGTGGCGTCCTGGGGGGTGAGGACGTCGAGAGCCAGGGGGTGGGCGGTGTCGGTGACGATCAGGGCGGCCAGGCGGTGGCGGCTGGTGACGACGGTGACGCAGCGGTCGCCGCCCGGCAGGAGCGGGCGGACCTGTTCGGCGTCGCGGGCGTTGTCGAGGACGACGAGGAGCTGGCGGTCGGCGGCCAGGGAGCGGAACATGGCGGCCGCGGCGTTCTCCGCGTGCGGTATCCGCTCGTCCGGCACGCCCAGGGCGGCGAGGAACTCGCGCAGTACCTCGACGGTGGTCGGCTCGCCGGTGTTGCTGAAGCCGCGCAGGTCGGCGTAGAGGCGTCCGTCGGCCAGGCCGGTGGGGTCGTGGCGGGCCCAGTGCAGGACGAGGGCGGTCTTGCCGACGCCGGCGGGCCCCACCACCAGGCACACCGGGGCCTCGCCTGCGGTGGCCCGGGTCAGGGCGGCCAGCTCGCCGGTGCGGCCGTGGAAGCCGCGCGGCGCGCGCGGCAGCAGGTCCGGTGCGCTCGCGGTCACGGTGGGCTCCGATGTCAGGGCGGGCGCGGGGACGTCCGGCGCGGTGGCGACCGTTGTGCCGGTGGTGCGGGGCCGGCCCGCGCTCGCGGCCTCCTCCAGCTCCCGGGCGCCGGCCGCATCAAGGCCGAGCGCCTTCGCCAGCGCCCGGACGGTGCGGCGCTGCGGCCCACGGGAGCGGCCCTGCTCCAGGTTGGACAGAGTACGCACGCTCACCCCCGAGGCGTGCGCCAGGTCCTCCTGGCTGAGTCCCGCCCCGCGGCGCAGCGCGCACAGCAGCGTGCCGAAGGAGTAGTCGGCCGGTGTGGTCGAGGCCATGCTGATGATCTTCCCCTGGTTCGACGTGGCCCCGCCGAACGCCGAACCCCAACCGGAAGAAGTATGCCGTACGTACTTTTTCCGGTGAAACTTCCTGGTTCACCCCGCCCCGAGCCGGTTGGGTTGAGACCTGCGCGGGAGGACCGCCCGAAGTCATTTCGGGACAGTCACCGCCCCGTCCGAGCGCACCGTCCCAGCGGGACATGACCGCCCGGCCCGGGGGCGGGAGCACCGTCTTCCCGGACCACTTGTCCGTACCCCCACGAGAACACCCCTGCCCCGACGCAGCGGCAGGCGTTCGCGAGGGTCTTCGCTGCGCGACCCACACCCGCGCGCAAGAACTCCAGGAGAACCACCCGATGCACCTGCATCCGATAACCACCGTGCGCCGAACCGGAAGGCAGCTGGCGGTCCTGCTGCTCGCCCTGGCCGCAGCCTGCGGCACAGTAAACGGCCTCGCCGCACCCCAGGCTCACGCCAACACCAGCGACCTGTGGACCGATATCGACTGGCATCTGGAGGACTTCGACGTCCCCCGCCCGCATCCGAGCCGGCCCCAGGACCCGCCCGTGGGCAATCAGCAGACCTCCAACCAGTCGGGGGCCTACGCGCGCGTGGTGGACCGGATGCGGCAACTCGCCGGCCAGGGGATGGCAGGCGTACAGGGCAACGAGCATTACTTGGACACGACGGTCGCCGGGCGGACGAACGCCACCAACCGCGTCATCCGGGTGTTGCTCTGGTCCAACGCCACCGGCCAGCAGCGGGCCGACGTCGCGTTGTACTTCTCCGTCGACAACCTGTACTTCATGGGCTTCTCCTCCCACGGTCAGCACTACCGGCTCAACGCCAACTACACCCGGGGCCTGGCGGAGTCGATCCGGGTCCATGAGAGGGCGCAGACCGCTCCCTGGGTGAACCCCATCAACTCTGACGGGAGCTACGCGTCCCTTGCCGCGACGCCGACGTGGCGCGCTGCCGAGCCGTACACAGCGGCCAACTTCCTCAGGCACCTGGATGCCCTGAGCAACGCCACCCCGGCGAACCGGAACTCCAACGAGGTGCTCCGGGCCATGGCCTTCTTCATCGGCGCCACCTCCGAGGCCGCCCGCTTCGGCTGGATCGAGCACCGCATCGCCGCCGTCATCTACGCCGACGCGGACCCGACCCCGGAACCGGCCCCGCCGGGAGAGGACCCGCGGACCATCGGCCGGTTCGGCACCGACCTGGAGAACAACTGGGACACCCTCTCCTCTCTGGCGCACCGAACCGCGCAGGGATACAACGGCACCATGGTGCCCATCGCCGGCTTCGAATATCGGGACTGGCGGGACCTCGACCGTGGTGGTAACGGCAACCGCCGCATCGCCCCCTTCCTTGCCATTCAGGGCAGCGGCATCTGACCCGCTCCACCGTGGCAACTGGCCGGGCCCGGTCCACCACGGACCGGGCCCGGCCAGTTGCATGCGCTCCCGCGCCCGAGCAGGACCCTGACCAGTGCGGCCGAGACGCCCTTGGCGTCAGCCGTATGACCAAGCACAGCAGGGAATGGAGCGCCCGCTGCCTCATGTGCCTCACCCGATCAGATGGCCGTTGATCTGCGACGTTTTGCACTCAACCCCAGATAACCGAGGAACTCCCCGGTGCAGGTCAGCGGCCTGCACCGGGGACAGAGCCGGGTCAGGACCGGCGCCACCAGGAGCTGGTGCGCTTCGCCTCGGCGGCCGCGGCTTCGGCGGCGGCCCGCTCCAGCTCGGCTGCCTCCCGCGCCTTCCGGTCCGCGTCGGCCTGGCGGCAGCCGGCGCACAGCCCGTCGTCGTTCCAGCCCCGCTCCTTCTCCTCCCACCGCTCGTCCGAGAACGGCGCCGAGCAGCGGCGGCAGGCCGGACGGCGCCGCTCCCGCTCCGCCGCCTCCCGCGCCCGGCGGGCCCGATCCGCCTCCGCCCGCTCGACGGCCAGCAGCCGGTCGCCGTCCGGGTTGTCGAGCGCGTCGGTGAGGGTGTGCCAGCCGCGGCGACCGAACCGATGCCACACCGGGGCGTCGGCCCCGTGGCGGCGCAGCAGCGGCAGGGTGGTGGCGACGACCGGCAGGGCGCGGTGGTGGTCGCGGGCGTGGACGGCGTCGCCCCCGTACGCGGGGGCGTGCCAGATGTCCTCGGAGGCGGCCTCGACCTCGGTCATGCGGTTCAGCAGGCGCTCGTGGTCGCGCTTGGCCTTCTCCGCTTTCTGCTGGGGGGTGAGCCGCTTGGCGTCGGGTCGGTCGCGCTTGCGGCCGGCCTCCAGGACCAGGGCGACCGGCGGCAGGCCCTCGCGGCCGGTGGGCGGGTAGACGGTGGGCCACAGCCGCAGGGCGTGGGTACGCGCGCGCCAGCCGCGCAGCGATTTCTCGAAGGCCGCCTTCGTCGTGCCCTTCGCCGGGAGCTCGCACCAGGTGCGGTAGGAGGTGAGCTTCTCCACGAGGGTGCCGACGCCCTCGTTCTCTCGGTCGACCTCGACCAGGAGCACCGGCACGTCCGAGCCGGGGTCGCGCAGCACGAGGTCGGTGAACAGGGAGCGACGGTGCGGGATCGGGTGCTCGACCTCGGTGGTGAACGCCTCCAGGTACCCGAACCCGGCGCGGGCGAGGAGGCCGGCGGTGGCGACGACGTCCAGGGCGTGCTCGGAGTACGCCGTTGCCCGGCCGTCGCGCTCGGTGCGCAGCTTGGACAGCTTCGTCCCGGCCGGAAGCAGTCGGGCGGCTTCGCGGCGGCCGGCGGCGGTCAGGGTCCACAGCTTGCGGTTGTCCGGCAGGCGCAGCTCCTCCCGCACCCTCCCGGCGGCCTCCAGGTCGACCAGGGCGTCGCGGGTGGCCTTGTCGTTCCGCTGTCCCAGCAGGACCAGATGCCAGAGCTCCCTCGCGGTGGCGCGCTGGAACAGGCCGAGCGACACCAAGACCCCACGCCGCACCGATTCCGTCGAGTCCGCCTTCCACCGCACCTCAGCAGCGGCAGGAAAAGGGTTGTCGCCACGCCGTGCGCCCCTTGTCCGGGACTGCTGGCCTGCGGAAACGGGCCTGTCGGCCGCCGGGGGCACGGAGGTGCCGGCGGAGGTGCCCGCGGAGGCGGCGCCGGGCCCCTTGCCACAGCCGGGCGAGGCCTTCGCCTGGCCGGCCTGGTGGTGGTCGGCGCCCTGGTCGCCGTCGTCCGGACCGGGCACGGCGAGCGAGGTGGTGGACATCAAGGTGGCCTTCCGTCAGCAGGAAGCCGGGGTCGGCGCGGCGGCCGGCCCGGCACCCGGACCAGCGCCCGGGTGCCGCCGACACTGCACACCACCCCTTGTCCGCGGCCTGACCACACCCCTTGTCCACCCCCCTTGACCAGCGCGTTGTCCCGCCCGATTCGCCCCGGTCTTGGGCCTTGTCCTCCCGGTATGTCCGTGACCGACACCACAGACCGTCAGGCCGCGCGCCCAGGAGCCGACGCGCGCGACGCGGGTGCGCGCGGTCTGCGCGGACCGCGCGGTGCGGGTGCGGGGCGAGGTCCGCGTGGCGGCGGTGCGGTGCGGGACGGGGGCGCACCGCACCGGCCGGTGCGGTGCGGTGCGCGGCCGGAGGACGGTGCGGTGCGGTGCGGTCGCCGGGCTTCCTCCGTCACCGCGCGTTGGCACTTTGTCCAGGGGAAATACGCCGTTGTCCAGGGGAAACGCGTGGCCGCACCAGTGCGGCGGACCACCGCGCGACGCACTCTGCAGCACTGTCCATGGGCGCGCCGCGCGCTGCTGGGACTGTCCGTCGCGCGCGGTCCGGCGCGCGTTGCGGGCCGGACCGCATGGTGCGGTGCGGTAGCGGCGCGACTACCGCACCGGCCTTTGCGGGTGCGTTGCGGAAGCCCGCGCGGTGCGGTGCGGGTGCGTGGTGCGGACCGCACGGGGTGCGGTGTTGTTCAGGTCACCGGCTGGGGCGGCTTGAACCAGGGGCTGACTCCAGGCACCTCTCCGGCCGGCGCGGACAGTGAGGCAGCCTGATCCAAGTCCCGCACGGGCACCAGGCGCACGAGCGGTGCGAGGGCGGCAGCGAGGTCTTCGGGAGGCAGGCCGCCAGCCACCGCGCGGCCGATCGCCTCGGTCAGCCGGCTGTCGGCCGCGCGGACGGCGGCGACCGCCCCGTTGCGCTCCAGCACCGCATCGGTCAGGGCGACGAGGGCAGCGATGCTGTCCGCCGGGTTCAGGATGTCGGTCCGGCTTCCGTTAGCCCGTCGGTGGTGTGGTCACGGCCAACCAACGAGCTGACGCGAGCACGGACACGGCGGCCAGCCCGCAGACGGGCGGGCGCACCGCCAGCGGCCACGCCGCGGGTGCGGATCTACCAGCGGGTGAGGTCCTCCCCCAGCGCCCGGCGCAGCAGGGCGAGGGCGGCGTCGGTGTCGGGGCAGCGCAGGGGTTCGCCGCTGGCGGCGTTGGCGACGAGGCTGCTGTCGATCAGGGCGGTCCAGGTGCCGCGCTGGACGTCGTACTCCTCGATCCAGCCGACCGGGCGGCCGCCTTGCTGGAGTTCCTGGACGCCCGGGTGATCGGGCCAGGTGAGGTGGATCAGGCCGTCGTCGAGCGGGGCACGGTGCGGGGTGCCGAGGCCGCGGTCGGAGGGTGTGCTCCAGCCGGTCGGGCGCTTGAGGGCCAGGTGCGGCACGTCGGGCATCGCCCGCTCGGCGCGGAGCCGGCTGGCGTGCGCACGCTGGATGGCGTCCAGGGCCTCGCCGACCGTGCGGTGGGTGCGGGCCCCGCTGGCCGGGTCGGTCAGGACCACGGCGGCCTGGGCGTCCCGGTGCACGACGGCGATGTGCCCGGCCTGCCCCCACGGGCCTTCCGGCAGCGGCGCGGTCCAGCCGATCGGCCGGCCCCGGTAGAACAGCTGGTGGACGTCCTCAGCCCCCGGAACATCCCAGGAGGCCACCATCCATCCCTCACCGACCGTCAGGTCCAGGTCGTCGAGGCGGTCCGGCTCGCCGAACCGCACGGTCGGGATGGTGCAGGCAGCGCGGCGCAGCGCCTCGAAGTCCTCCGCTCGACCGGGGCGGCCAGTGCAGGCACCCGCGCAGGCGCCCCGAATCGGTTCGGCCCGAATCAGCGGGCGCCGCCGCCCCGGCCAGGCCGGACGCCTTTTCGGACCGAACCGAAACAGCGGGCGCGGCCGGAGGTGCAGCGGGGGCGGGATTTACGGATTGATCCGAAACAGCCGGTCCGGCAGGCCGCTCGGCCCGGACCTTGGGGTCGACCCGGGCCAGGACGTCCGGCCGCCTCAACACCTCTTCCGCCCTGCGCAGCTCCAGCTCGGGCGCCAGCACCTCGTTGGGGAGCCACCGGAGCCACGGGTGGGCTGACGGCGCGGTGGCGGCCGTCCCGATTGAATACCTGGGGTTAAGTTCCTGAGGCGCGTCGTTGCAGACCGCCGACCCGCTCGGTGATCCATGCCACGGCGTCGGGTCCCGTGAGGAGAGTGACATTTGGAGGCGTGGTAGCCAGTGTCGAGTCGACGGCGATGATCGGTACCGACGGTGCGGCTGCTGCGATGCCGGGAGTCGCCTGGCCGAAGGGCGCGCCGACGGTGACGATCAGGTCGCAGTGCTGGACGAGCAGTCCTGCGAGGTGCGGGAAGGCCTGTTCTGCGTTGGCCGCTGGTTCGACCACCTGCTGGACATTGGCGTCGTGCTGTGATCCGGCCGACTGCATGGCGGACCAGATTCTGGTGACGGTGTCGCCACCTGTCGTGCTTGCGCTGTCCGCTGCCAGGCACGCAGTCGCCCGCCCTGACACATCGTTTGCCCTGGGTGCGCCGGTGTGGTGAGAGGCACCGTCACCCATGAGCAGTGCGTAACCGAATACGGCGGCAGCAATGGCGGCTCCCAGGGCGGAGACGAAAAGGGGCCGGCGGCCGAGGCCGGAGCGCAGTGACATGAGACGGTGCCCTCCTGGGCGGGAAGGTGGTCAGCCGTTCCGCTTGGAACGGGATTTGGGTGACCGAGGGTTCCGTTGGGACTGCTTGCCGACCGCATTGGCGGCAGGCCGGGTCGGCGAGGTTGCCTTGGTGTTCCCGCTACTGCGGGCCCTGCGCCAGAGGATGGCTGCGGCGCAGGCGGCCAATACGAACGCGACAGACGATGCGGCGATGACGAACATGCTGGAATGCGAATCGGATCCGGGTTCAGCCGACTCGTGGAGAAGGGGGTTCTCGCGATCACCGTCGGCGGCGGAATCCAGAGCCGCGAGCGGATCGATTCTCCCGAAGCCGAGTTTCGAGTCAGGTCGGCCGTTCCTCTCGATGGTCGTGCTAATGATTCGGTAAATGACCTGACCTGCCGTCAAACCAGGATGCGCCGAGCGGATGAGTGCGGCGGTGGCCGAGACGTAGGCTGCCGCGTAGCTCGTGCCGTCGGCCTTGACGTACCGGCCTTGGTTGTTGGTCGAATAGATGTCGGCGGCGGGTGCCGAGACGACGATGCCGCGGCCGGATTCGCTGGCCTTCCAGAATCCGCCGTTCTCTTCGACGCCGGAGACGGAGACGACGCCGGGGAAAGCGGCGGGATACATCGGTGGATTCCCCCGGTCACCCTCGTTGCCCGCCGAGGCGACGACGACGGCGTCCTTGTTCATGGCATAGGTGACGGCCTGTTTGAGCAGGGGGTCCGGATCGGCTGCGCCAAGGGAGACGTTGATGACCCGGGCGCCGTGGTCGGCCGCCCACACGATGCCACGCGCGACCATGGGGGCGGAGACTTGGTTCCCGGTGCTGACGCGGACCGGGAGGATCTTCGCGTCTGGCGCGAGGCCCATCATGCCCTCACCGGGTGCCGGGCCTCCGTTGCCTGCGATGATGCCGGCAATGGCGGTTCCGTGGGATTCGCCCGACGTGTCCGTCCGGCCGTCGTCACCGTCACCGATCAGGCTACTGCCGGGAAGGACCTGCCCGGCCAGGTCGGGATGCGAGGCCGAAACCCCGCTGTCGACGACGGCGACCGTCGTTCCGGCCCCACGGCTGATCGACCAGATCCGGTCGGTCTTGAAGTGCTCGGCGTCAAGCGGCCATTCACTGGAGCGGATGCCCTCGGCGTTGCTGACGGGCGCTCCGGAAGCCAGGGAAGCCGCAGTGAATACGGCAACACCGCAGGCGTGGAAAAACCGGCGTATCGCGGCCATCGATGGTGCTCCGTAGAAGGTGTGACGGTGCACCAGTAATGCATGAAGGTGCCTAGATCGGTGGCGATCTTATACGCAGGCGCGCTGCGGGGAACGTCGGGATCAAGCTGCCGACCGCGCTTTGCGGAACTTTTGCCAAGATCATTTACCGGCAAAGCAGGTGATAGCGCGGCATCTCGGACCCGGCGAGGCCGCTGAGCGCTGGACCGGAAGCGGTCGTGATCGATAGAAGATCTTTCGGCCTGCCCGATGGGCGGTCTCAGACTCATTTCCCCGGAGGGTCGGCCGTGCGCCGCTTGTCACGCCGTGAATCGCAAATAGCGTTGGGCCCTGAGGACGGAAGCGTCCGTCATCGTGTGGTCCGTCGTGCGCGGAGCGGTCCGGCCAGGAGGAACGAAATACGCGGCTTGCAGCGGCGTTGGTCTGTTGCGCTGCTGTCGTTGGCTCTGCTGCAGTCGGTGGGACTCCAGCCCGCGGAGGCCTTCGCCCGGGAGCATGCCCCGTCGCCCGCCGTATCGGTACAGCCCCCTCAAGTGCCGCAGCAGCGTTCGGACGATGCTGGCCGGCAGGGGCACCAGGTCGGTGCCAGCGAGACCTCGCGCCACGCCAACGGCGGCGTGTCGGCGGGCCACATAACGGCCCCAGGGGAGGCGCCCGAGAAGGCGAACCGTCAGGACGGCGGTAAGCCCCACGAGCCCGCCGCACCCGAGCCGGTGAAGGGCAAGCAGGTCACGCCGCCCGCCCTGCCCAAGCCTCAGACGAAGGGCTCGGACGGTACCCCGAAGAGCCAGGGAGAGGCCGCCACCGGGCAGGTCAAGCCGACCAAGGACTCGCCGGCCGCCTGGGTCGGCCCGACCGACCCCGCCGGCGGAGCCACCGAGGTCACCGGAGCCAGGACCTCGACCACCTCGGTCTTCCAGAACCCTGACGGCACCAAGACGATGCGCGTCTACAGCCAGCCGGTCCACTTCCAGAAGCCCGACGGGACCTGGGAGAACATCGACACCGGCCTGTTCCGCCGCCGGGACGGCAGGTGGGCCGAGGCGGCCAACGATCAGGCGCTCAGCTTCTCGCCGAGCGCCGACGGTACTGCCCTGATCGACTGGACGCTGGACGCCAGCCACAGGATCACCTACAGCCTTCAGGGTGCCAAGCCGGTCACGGCGACCGCGGCGGCGAACACGCTCACCTACCCCGGCGCGCTCGCGGACTCCGACGTCGTCTACAACACGCTCGCGCAGGGCATCAAGGAGTCGCTGGTCCTGCACAGCGCCTCCGCCCCGACCACGTGGGTGTTCCCGCTGAACCCCACGGGGCTATCGGCCTCCCTTGACGCTTCCGGCAACGTCCGCTTCACCGACGAGTCCGGCAAGGTCCGCATGACCATCCCGCACGGGTTCATGGAGGACTCGGCCCTCGACCCGCACTCCGGGGAAGGGGTCTTCTCCAACGCCGTCACGTACAAGCTGACGGCAGTGGACGGCAAGCCCGCCCTCCAAATGGACCTTGACGCCGCTTGGCTGAAGGATCCCAAGCGGGTCTTCCCGGTCAAGGTCGATCCCACCGGTCAGATCAACGCCACGCGTTCGACCTACATCGTCTCGAACAGCGCCACGAACCACGCGAGCGAGAACAGCCTCAAGACCGGCAGCTACAACGGCGGAGCCTCCTACGACGTCAGCTACCTCGTCTTCGATTCCCTCGGCACGAACCTGAGCAACCGGTACGTCCAGAAGGCCGAGCTGGATCTGAATGCCATCTGGAGCGGCGGCTGCCAGCCGCGGGACGTCGCCGTGCACGCCATCACCTCCCCCTGGGATCCCGGCAGCGTCAACGACTTCTCCCAGGTGCCTTTCGACCAAGCGGTGCTTGCCTCCGCCAACTTCACCGCCCCCAACAGCACCTACTGCCCTGGCTCACCCGTCACCGTGCCGTTCAACCTTGGCGACGACCCGACGACGGCCGGAGTCCAGCTCGTCAACAGCTGGACCCACGGCGCAGGCAACTACGGCTTCGCGCTCACCTCAGACGCGAGCGATATCCAGGCCTGGAAGCAGTTCGACAGCGTCAACACCCAACACCCGCCGTTCCTGAAGCTCACCTACGTCGACTGGGCCGCCAGCTACTCCGTCCCGGAGTGGTACATCCAGCCGACGGCGGTCACGCCGGGCTGGCAGCAGGTCACGATGACGAACCTTGCGGAGAACTGGTGGAACTCCAGTAGCATGCAGGTCCGGCCGCGGTTCTACGATGCGAACTGGCACGAACTGTGGCCCGGGGCGGGCACCACCACCGGCGTTCCCGGTCTGGTTCAAACGGGGCAGTCGGTGACCTTCAACGCCACGATCCCGCCCATGGCTCCGGGACAGAGCTACCAGCTGTGCTGGGACGGCGTGGTGAACGGCACGTACTCGCTGCGCGACGACTTCGGCATCCCGTACCACACCTGCACCTGGGTCGCAGCCAAGAACGTCGACCCGCAGATCGACATGATGGTGCCGCTGTCGAACTCCGTGGTCAGCACCTTGTCCCCGCAGCTGTACGCCAGCGGCCACGATCCGGACAACTACCCGGGCACCGGGGTGGACTACAACTTCCGCGTCTACACCAACCCGTCCTCAGGTGACCCTCAGCTGATCGCCGAGTCGGGCTGGCAGCCGAACCAGACCTGGGCCGTTCCGGCCGGGAAACTATCCTGGAACAGCAGCTACCAGTGGACCGTCATGAGCGGGGACCACATCGGCGCGAGCCCGTGGTCGGGATACGCGACCTTCTCCACCCAGTTGCAGCAGCCCGTCATCACCTCCCACCTCGGCGGGGCCGCCGGCGACGGGGCGGGGCACGACTTCGACGCCCACGTGGGCAACTACACCACCTCCGCGACGGACGCGAGCGTGAAGACGGTCGGACCCGCTCTCACCTTGACCCGCTCGTACAACTCCCTCGACCCCCGCACTTCCACGCTCTTCGGCGCCGGCTGGACGTCCGCCTTCGACATGCAGGTACAGCCGGACGCGGACGGCACCGGCTCCGTGGTCCTGACCACCGCCAACGGACGCACCGCGCGCTTCGGGCTGGGCAGCGGCAACGTCTACACCCCACCGCCGGGCGAGTTCGCCTCCCTGACCAAGGTCGACACCGGCTTCGACCTGACCGCCAAGGACGGCGTGGTCTACCAGTTCCACATACCCAGCGGCAGTGCCTTCGCGCTGTCCCGGGTCACCGACGCGGCCGGACACATCCAGGACCTCACCTACGCCAACGGCAAGCTCACCACGGTCAAGGACAACGCCTCAGGCCGGGCGCTGCACTTCGAGTGGACGACCGACAACCGGCACGTCGCCAAGGTCTACACCGATCCCGCGGTCGGGACGGACTGGAACACCGCCCAGACCTGGACCTACGCGTACGACAGCGGCAACCCGGACCAGCTGAACAGCGTCTGCACCCCGCCGGCCGGAACCAACACCACCAGGCCCTGCACTGGCTACACCTATACCCCTGGTTCCCACCTGCGCTCGGCTATCCTCGACTCCGCCCCCGTCTCGTACTGGCGCCTCGGCGAAGCCTCCGGCACCACCGCGGCCAGTGAGGTGGTCGAGAACCAGGGCAACGACAACGCCACCTACTCCTCCAGTGGCGTGACCCTGGGCACCCCCGGGCCGGCGGCATCCGCGACGGCGGCGACCTTCGACGGAAGTACCGGCTATGTGACGCTTCCGCAGACCGCACTGGCCACGTCGTCCTACACATCGGTCGGACTCTGGTTCAAGACCACCGGCTCCGGCGTGCTTTTCAGCTACCAGACGGAGAACTTCCCCGGCAGCGGCACCACGGCGGGCGACTACACCCCCGCGCTCTATGTCGGGACCTCCGGAAAGCTCCACGGCAAGTTCTGGGCCGGCTCCTCCATCCCCATGCAGTCGTCCAAGGCGGTCAACGACGGCCAGTGGCACTTCGCCATGCTGTCGGCGTCCGGAGCGTCCCAGACGCTGTACCTCGACGGTCAGGCCCAGGGCACGCTGGCAGGCCCGGTCCTCGCGCCGGGACAACGCGCCGGTGCCATCGGCGGCGGCTTCACCAGCGCCTGGTGGCAGGACAGCCCGTTCAGCGACTTCACCGGCCGGGCCAGTTACTTCACCGGCAGCATCAGCGACGTCAGCTTCTACAACCGGACCCTCGGCGCCCCGACTGTCCAGGCGCTGTGGCAGGCCGGCAGCCAGCCCTCGACGGAGCTGTCGGGGCTGAAGCTGCCCTCCGGCAAGACCCAGCTCGCCGCCGCCTACGACTCCGCCAAGGACCGCGCCTCCCAGGTCACCGACGCGAACGGCGGCACTTGGAAGCTCGCCAACCCGACCGTCTCCGGCTCCTCCCAGGAGTACCGGGGCCAGGTCATGGGATCGCAGCCCGCAGGATACTGGCGCCTGTCGGAGAGCCAGGGCGTCCAGGCCTCGAACCAGGTCTACAGCCCCCGGCCCACCCCCAACAACGGCACCTACTCCGGCGTGACCCTAGGCGCCGCCGGGCCGATGACGGGTTCCGCCGGGTCCGCTTCCTTCAACGGCAGCACCTCCTGGGCCGAGCTGCCGGCCTCCTACGCACCCCAGTCGGGCCCGGGAACGCTGGGTGTGTGGTTCAAGACCAGCAGCGCCGGCGTTCTGCTCAGCTACCAGTCCTTCCCCCTCGACGCGCCCCACAGCCAGTGGGGCCTGCACTGGAACCCGGCCCTGTACGTCGGCACCGACGGCAAACTCCACGCGCAGCTGTGGACCGGTGACGCCTCCCACACCATGGCCAGCGCCGCCACGGTGAACGACAACAAGTGGCACTTTGCCGTACTGTCTGCCGACAGCCCCACATCGCAACAGCTCTACGTGGACGGCGCTCAGAGTGCCGGCCCGCTGACCGGCAGCATCACCCCCAACGGCACCGAGCACGTCTTCGTCGGCGCCGGCGCCGTCTCCCTCGGCTGGCCCGCCGCCCCCAGTGACGACTCAGGACACTTCAACGGCCAGATCGCCGACGTGATGGCGTTCCCGCGCGGCCTGGACAGCACATCGGTCGCAAACCTCTACCAGGTAGCCACCAGCGGCGGCGCCACCCAGTACGACGCGGCCGTCGTCGACGCCCACCCCACGGGCTACTGGCGAATGGGTGACACCAGCGGCAACCAGGCCACCGAGGTCGTCTCCTCCGCGGCACTGGCGCAGAACCGGGGCAGCTACCACTCCACCACCTGCTGCCAGAGCGGTCCCTGGGCCTCCGGCACCTCCACGGCCACCAGCTTCGACGGCACCACCTCCTACATCCAGCTGCCGGCTAACACCGCTCCCAAGCCCTACGGCGCCACGACCGTCGAGCTCTGGTTCAAGACCAAGAGTCCCGGCGTCATCTACGGCTACCAGGACTTCCCACTCGGTGCCGACCACCCGCAGGGAAGCAAGTGGAACCCCGCCCTGTACGTCGGGACCGACGGCAAGCTCTACGGAGCCCTGTGGACCGGTGACACCGCGAACGCCCTGGCCACCCCGGCGGCGGTCAACGACGGCGCCTGGCACCACGTCGCGCTCAGCGGTGACAGCAACGGCCAGACCCTCTACCTCGACGGAACCAAGGCCGCGGCCAGCACGGTCGCCCGTCCCATCACCTACAACGGATCCCCCTACGTCTACCTCGGCGCCGGCACGGACGACGGCGCCTGGCCCAACCACCCGACCGACGTGAGCGGCCACCTCAACGGCGCGATCACCGAATTCGCGATCTACAGCTACCCGCTCACCCCCGGTACGATCGCCGCCCACTACCGTGTCGCCACCACCCCCGGCACCACCGGCGGCCTGGACGCCGCAGGCGCCTACCGCGCCGCCGTCGTCGAGGCCGGACCTATCCAGTACTGGCGCCTCAACGACCCGTCCGGCTCCTGGTACGCGGCCGCCGAACTCGGCACCGCCATGCCCGATCTGACGGCCGGAACGTACAGCAACGTCACTCTCAACGCCAACGGCCCGTCCAACGACTACAGCAACCAGCGCGCGGCGGTCTTCAACGGCACCACCTCGCAGATCCAGCTCCCGTCCAACGCCGCGCCCACCCACGGCCCCGCCAGCATGGAGCTCTGGTTCAACACCACCAGCGGCGGACCGCTCTACAGCTACCAGGACTTCCCCGTGGGCGCCCCCCTCGGGAACAGCTGGAACCCGGCCCTGTACGTCGGATCGGACGGCCGCATCCACGGCGAGTTCTGGATGGGCTCCGGCGCGGCCATGACCTCCGACCGGACGGTCAACGACGGCAAGTGGCACCAGGTGGTCCTCGCGGCCGACGACAGCGGCCAGACCATCTACATCGACGGACAGCCCAGCGCCTCCGACATTAGCGGACGCAAGATCACCTTCAACGGCACGCCGTACGTCTACCTCGGCGCCGGCACCACCACCGGCTGGAACTGGCCTGGCGGCGGCGCCGACCACTTCACCGGCAGCATCGCCGAGGCCTCGTACTACACGAGCCGGCTCGACGCCGCCACGGTCGCCGCCCACTACAAGGCCATGGGCAACGGCGGCACCGCCACGCCCGTCACCACCGCCACCGTCACCGACCCCACCGGCAACACCCTCACGTACCGCTACGACACCCGCACCGCCAAGCTCATCGCACGCAGCGACGCCTGGAACAACACCACCCGCTACACCTACGACACCAACGGATTCCCCTACACCGTCACTGACGCCGACGGCCACACCGCCACCACCGGCCACGACGACCGAGGCAACGTACTCTCCCGCACGACCTGCCAAGACACCACCCACTGCCACACCAGCTACGCCCACTACTACCTCGACAGCACACCGGACCACCTCGGCGCCGTCAACGACACGGTGACCGATCGCAGCGACGCCCGCTCCAACGGGGCCGGGGACGCCACCTACCGCACGCAGTACAGCTACGACCAGGCCGGTGAGCTGCTGTCCACGACCGTGCCCGCCACCTCGGACTTCCCGCAGGGGCGCACCTCCTACCTCGCCCGCACCAGCGGGACCGAGGCCGCCGTCGGCAGCGACGGCAACCCGGCGACGGGAACCCAGCCGGCCGGACTCGTCACCTCACAGTCCCCGTACGTCGACCACGCCGCCTACCCCAACCAGGCGTCTGTGCCGGCGAACCTGAGCACCGTCAACTCGTACAACGCGGCCGGTGACCTCACCAAGACCGTCAGCCCGCTTGGCCTGGTCACCACCTACACCTACGACAATCTCGGCCGCCTCACCTCCAGCACCGAGGCGTGCACCAACTGCGGCCAGGGCCAGACCCCCACCAAGGTCACCACCACGTTCACCTGGGACGGCCAGGGCAACCCGCTCACCCGCACGGACCCGGCCACGACGGACGCCGTCACCGGCACCGTACACACCCGCCGGACCGCGACCGCCTACGACACCGACGGCAACCCCCTCACCCAGACCGTCGCCGACCTCACCGGCGGTGACGCGCCGCGCACCACCACCTGGTCGTACTCCAGCACGACGAGCCACCTCGCGCGGGTCACCGACCCGGCCGGCCGCTCAACCAGCTACACCTACGACACGTACGGCAACAAGGTCTCCAGCACCGATGCCGCCGGCACCACCTACAACTACTCGTACGCCCCGATGGGTTGGCTCCAGCAGACCACGATCGCCAACTACATCGGCAGCCCGACCAGCCCGATCAGTGCCCGTCCGCAGATCGTGGAGTCCCGTGCCTACGACCCGGCCGGCCGCCTGGCCAGGGTGACGGACGCGATGGGGCGTTCCACGCACACGTACTACAACGACGACAACACCGTCTCCGAGATCGACGCCGACGGATTCCACAACTTCGACCCCGTCGCGAAGAACTTCGACGGCACCGAGCGCAACATCGTCCTGCAGCAGAACAGCTACGACGCGGCGGGCAACCTGACCCAGCGCGTGACCGGCGGAGGCAAGACCACCGTCACCAACACCTGGGACGCCGCCGGCCGCGCCACCAGCACGACGGTCGACCCCGGCGGTCTCAACCGCACCAGCAGCAACACCTACGACGCCGCCGGCCACGTGGTGCGCTCCACGATCACCGACGGAACCCCGACCCGGGAAACCGACTTCACCTACGACGTCGCCGGGAACGTCACCACGCAGACCGCCAAGAACCCGCCGCAGGACTCCACGACCACCTTCACCTACGACCAGCGCGGCCTGCCGCTCACCCAAACCAGCCCCAACGGCAACGTCAGCGGCGCCAACCCCGCCACCTACACCGTCAACATTTTTCACGACGAGGCGGGCCAGCAGGTCGTCACCACCGAACCACCGGTGGCCACCACCACCTTCAACCCCGCGACCGGCCAGCCCCTCACGCTGACCGTCGCTCCCCAGACCCGGACCGGCTACAACACCTTCGGCGAGAGCACCGAGACCAAGGACCCGACTGGCAACATCACCACCACCACCCACACCTTCGACGCCGCCGGCGAACACCTCGCCACCGCGAGCAACACCTACACCGCACCCGACGCCAGCGGCACCTTCACCGCCATCACCCGCACCGACTTCGACACCATGGGCCGCCCCAAGGTCCTCACCGACGCCAAGGGCAACACGGCCACCAACATCTACGACCAGCTCGGCAACCTCGTCGAGAAGGACCTGCCAGCGGTCGCCGGGGTGACCCGCAAGTGGCTCTACAGCTACGACCTCGACGGTGAAATTCAGTCGGCCACCGACCCGACAGGCGCAGTCGTCCTGTCGACGTACGACGACCTCGGCCGCCCCGTCACGATCAGCAAGCAGGTCCGTCAGACCACCCACGGCACGAGCGGCGGTACCCCCGCGGTCTACACCGGCAGCTTCGGCTACGACGACGCCGGCAACCGCACCAGCGTCATCACCGCCAATCGGGAGAGCACCCTCAACTCCTACAACGCGGTAGGGGAACCGACCAGTACAACCGACCCGCTGGGCAACACCACGACCACGGCTTACGACCTCGTCGGCGCTCCCGTGCGGACCACCGCGCCGGCTGACACACCCGGCCGAACCGGACGGGCGACTGCCACGACCTACGACCAGGTCGGTCGCCCGGTGAGCGTTACCGACCTCGACGAGAGCGGAGCGGTGGTGTCGACGAGTCGCATCCAGTACGACGCCAACGGCAACGTCCTTGCATCCACCGACGCCGACGGCAACACCCGCCATGCCGAGTACAACGGACTCGGCCAGCCGGTCCGCCAGATCCAACCGGTGGACGCCACCCACAACATCACCACCACACTCGGCTACGACGCCGCGGGCCACCGCACTGTCTACACCGACGGCAACAGCCAGAGCACCTACTTCACCTACAACACCCTCGGACTGGCAGAATCCACCGTCGAACCGGCGACCTCCGCCTACCCGAACCTCGCCGACCGCACATACGCCACGGCATATGACCCGAACCTGCAGCCGGTCACCGTCCTCAAGCCGGGTGGCGTGAAGATCCAGTACACCTACGACCCCGCAGGACGAATCACCGCTCAGAACGGCAGCGGAGGCGAGGCGCCGACGCCCACCCGCACCATCGGCTATGACCTCGCCGGGCGGATCACCTCTGTCTCCACCCCGAACGGCCCGCAGACCTTCAGCTATGAGGACCGCGGAATGCTGTGGACCAGCTCCGGTCCGCAGGGCCAGGCGAGCTTCACCTACAACGCGGACGGCCTCCTCGCATCCCGCACCAACGCGGCGGGCACCGCCAACTTCGGCTACGACACAGCGGGACGCCTGAAGTCCTTCACCGACCCGCTCACCGCAAGCACAGTCGGCTACGCCTACAACCCGTCCGGAACCCTGCAATCCGTCAGCTACGGCAGCAGCACGACGCGATCGTTCACCTACGACGGAAAGCAGAACCTCACAAGCGACACCCTGAGCACCTCCGGCGTCACCAAGGCTTCCGAGACATACGGCTACTACCCTTCGGGCCGGTTGAAGACCCAGAATACGACCGGACTCGCCGGCACGCCGAACGCGAGCTACACCTATGACCAGTCGGGACGGCTGTCTACTTGGAACAAGGGGGACAGCACCACTTCCTACGGCTACGACGACAATGGCAACCTCACCAGGTCGGGTGCGACGACCGCGACCTACAACCAGCGCAACCAGCTGCTCACCGCAGGGGCGAACGCCTACACGTTCACCCCACGAGGCACCAGGTCGTCCGTCAGTAGCGGCAGCACCACCTCCACGGCCAGCTACGACGCGTTCGACGAACTCGTGACGCAGGGAGGCCAGGCCTACTCCTACGACGCGCTTGGCCGACTCGCCTCCACCGCTGGCCGCACCTTCGGCTACGACGACTCGAGCAACCACCTCGTTACGGACGGTACAGAGACGTACAGCCGCACCCCCAACGGCGGCCTCATCTCCGTCGGTGCCGCCGGCACCGCCAACTTCGCCTACAGCAACCGGCACGGCGACCTGGTCGGCACGTTCACTGCCAACGGCACTGCCATGGCGGGCTCCGGGGCCTTCGACCCGTGGGGCAAGCCGGACGGCACCGCCGCAACCGGCAGCCGGCTCGGCTACCAAGGCGGCTGGACCGATCCGACCAGTGGACAGGTCAATGCGGCCAGCCGCTGGTACGACCCTTCCACCGCCGAGTTCACCAGCCGCGACTCCGCCCAACTAGCCATCGGCACCACATCGGCCGCCAACCTCTACGCCTACGCGAACAGCGACCCGATGAACGCGGCCGACACCAGCGGACACCGCGCCTGTGTTCCGTTCCCCGTAGCAGCACCCAGAGGCGGCGGCGGTGACGACGGGGACAACGAGGATCCCACGCCGCCTCCCGCAGTCTCGACGCCCCCGCTGGCCGTAGCGCCGCAGCCTGCCCCGACCCAGCCTGACTACGCTCCTGCTGCCCGGCAGCAGTACGACATGCAGCAGATGCTGGAACAGCAGCGCGTCAACGATGCGATGCATCCGTTTGGCTACTCTGGTGGATCGCTTGATGTGCCGTCATGGGGCATGTATGCCTCTCCGCTCGGCGCCGGAGCAATCCCGGAGATGTTCGGAAGCATCCCCTGGGGAGGAATCTTCGAAGGGGGCGCTCTTGCTCTGAACCCGTTCTCCCGGAGCAGCTGCGACACCCCTACCGGCCACCACCACGCACAGCCGCGCGGCGGCGGGGCGACGAGTCCCAGCCAACCGAAGCCCGACCCCCACACGATCGAACCCGTCCCGTGCACGCATTGCTCCACCTCCGCACCTGCCGGCACACCGCTCAACGGCCCGGAACTCGGGCCGACCCAGCAGGGTATCCCAGGTACGGCATTCGGCGGTCAGCCTATTGAACCGTTCAATCCAACTTCCATTCGAGATGAGTCCGGAATTCTTGTCACTAAGGATTCTGTAGCCTTGGCAGGAAATAAGGAATTCGACGACGACGAGGCTGAACGGGACTGCCTTAACGGAGGGAAGAGTTCGGTCTATTACCAACCCGTGGATAACGTTGGGCGCGCTACGGGAGTTCAGGCGTGCCTAAATATAGCGGATATAAATTGGGTGGGTAAAAAAACCAAGCGAACTGGCGAGCTTGAGAATCCGCAGGCGGATGGGCTCACCAACATCATCGGAAGCCCCACCGAATATCCCATAGAAAATGTCTGGAATGTACCTCCGGGATATAAGGGAAATTCTGGCCTTAATAGGGGGCACCTACTCGCCAGAAGCTTGGGCGGGGATGGCGAGGACCGCCGAAATCTCGTGCCGCTATGGGCGAATGCCAACAGTCCAGTCATGTCTTCCGTGGAGGCCAGGATAGCTTCGGCCCTCAAGACCGGTGAGTCGATATACTTTACGTCGCGCCCGGCATATACTGACAGGAACCCGCTTCCCGACACCGTGACTCTAACTGCCGTCGGAAACCGCGGCACTCGAATCGAATTCCCGGTCCCAAACATTCCCTAGTTGAAAGGTGAGACCAATGTCATGGTTGGCGAATTTGGCGGATGCCGTGGGATGGCATGGCCGACATTCCGAGATCGAATGGGATGCCATTGAAGGCGCACTCGGGATCGGCCTTCCAGGGTCATATAAGGAGTATGTCGAAGTATTTGGGCGTGGCGAATTCTGCGACTTTATAGACGTTTATGCGCCGGATTTCTCCGACCATCCTCAAGGCATTGTAGAGAAGGCTCTGCGCCTGGCCGATCAGGCGGCCGGTAATCCATGGATTGCTGCATTCTTTGAGCCCTACGGCGTCTATCCAGGACAGGGAGGGCTGCTGCAATGGGGCGCCTCAGAGGTTGGTGACAGCTTCTTCTGGCGGACTTGCGTCGACAATCCTAGCGAATGGGAAATCATCGTAAAGGAGGAAGGGGAAGACTCATGGCTCACTTATGAAATGTCCGTTCCCGAATTTCTGTACAGAATGATGAAGGATCCCGAAATGGGGCCAATGTACATTGGCGACAGGCTTGATGCATTGTCTTTCTCTCCAGTGCACTACTGAAAATTCTTGGATATTTGGAGTTCTTCCTCAATTGCACATGGGCCTCAGTGGGGCCTTTGACGGAGTCGGCTGGTGAAGGGTAGGCCCTGGGTTCATTTGTGTCGGATTCAGGGCCGATCGCCCGCGCACAGGCTTCCTCGGCGCAAGTAGTCGTCGACCAGGCCTTGCTTGCGGGTGATGTTCCCGCTGATCAGTTCGCTGACTCGCCGGGCCCTGGGGTGTGGGTCACCCGCGACGCCGAGGAGCAACGACGGCTACTGCTGCCAGATGACGACGAGCGCTTGGACGCCTACGCCGAACTCCGAGCCGCAGCCGACGGCCTGCCGTCGTAGCCAGGCCCCGCCGGTCACAGGTTCTGCAGATAGGCGAGCTGGACTGTTCGGGCGGCCGACGGCGTCCCCTGTCGTGGTGTAGCGGATCATCGTGAGGGTGTGCGCCGGGGGCGCGTCGTCGTGTGAGCCCCACTCCCTGCCCAGCAGGCGGG
>NZ_JBIALK010000045.1:0-49790 GCF_042873275.1 Kitasatospora sp. NPDC004745
AAGGGGGGGGGGGGGGGGGGGGGGGGGGGGGGGGGGGGGGGGGGGCGGGGCCGGCGGGCCCCGGGGGGGGGGGGGGGGGGGGCCCCCCCGGGGGGGGGGGGGCCCCCCCCACCCCCGGGGAAGCGGGGGAGCGGCGGAGCGGTGCGGGTCAGGAGTGGAAGGGCTCGGCCGCCGGCTGCACGCCGGTGTAGGAGGCGTTGCGCGGGTGGTCGCGCTTGAGGAACCACCTGCGGGCCGAGAGCAGCCACCAGAGGGTCGCGAAGCCCACGACGACCGCGACGGCGACCGGCGCGTAGTTGAAGTTCTTCGCGGTGACCGGGCTGACCTGCGGCAGCATGAACAGCACGGTGATCACCGCCACCCAGACCACCGCGACGATCCCGATCGGCCGGCTCCAGCGGCCCAGGTGCCACGGCCCGCGCTGGAAGCGGTCGCCCTGACGGACCCGCAGGAAGGTCGGGATGATGTAGGCGATGTAGAGGCCGATGGTGGCGATCGAGGTGACCGCGGCGTAGGCGGTGGTGTTGATGAGGTCCGGCAGGCCGAGGGCGAGGGCGCCCGCGACGGCCAGCCACACGGCGTTGGTGGGCGTGCGGGTCTTCGGGTTGATGGTGTGCCACACCCGGCTGAAGGGCAGCGCGCCGTCGCGCGAGAAGGCGTAGATCATGCGGGAGTTGGCGGTGACCGAGGCCATGCCGCAGAAGAACTGGGCGCCGATGACGATCAGCAGCAGGAGCTTGGCGCCGCCGATGCCGATCGCGTCGATGAAGACCTGCGCGGGCGGCACGCCGGTGGCGGTGCCGACGGTGGAGTCCCAGTCCTGGATGGCGAAGGTGAGGCCGACGATCAGGATGAAGCCGGCGACCCAGGACAGGGCGATCGAGCGCACGATGCCGCGGGGCCCGGCCACGGCCGCGTTGTTGGTCTCCTCGGTCATGTGCGCCGAGGCGTCGTACCCGGTGAAGGTGTACTGGGCGACGAGCAGGCTCAGCAGGCCGACGTAGAAGCCGCTCTGGAAGCCGGTGCCGTTGGCGAAGTGCCCGAAGACGAAGCTCGCGGACTGGTGCTTGGCGGGGACGATGGCCAGCACGCCGACGATCACGGCCACGCCGACGACGTGCCACCAGACGCTGACGCTGTTGAGGAACGCCACCGCCCGGACGCCGAAGGTGTTCAGGGCCCCGTGCAGCAGCAGGATGCCGGCGAAGAGGATCATGGTGTGCTGCGGGGTGCTCTCGTAGCCCCACTGCAGGTCGGCGTAGGCGTTGAGGAAGGTCGCCGCGCCGAAGTCGACGCCCGCGGTGACGGCGACCTGGCCGAGCACGTTGAACCAGCCGGTGAACCAGGCCCAGGCGGCGGCCGAACGGGCCGGGGCCATCTCCTTCGCCCAGAAGTAGAGGCCGGCGGACGTCGGGTAGGAGGAGCAGACCTCGGCCATGGTGAGCCCGACGAGCAGCGTCATCGCGCCGACCAGCACCCAGCCCCAGGTCAGCATGGCGGGGCCGCCGGTGGTCAGGCCGAAGCCGTAGAGGGTCAGGCAGCCGGACAGCACCGAGATGATGGTGAAGGAGACGGCGAAGTTGGAGAAGCCGGACATCCGGCGGGCCAGGACCTGGGTGTAGCCGAGTTGGGCGAGTCGTTCCTCGTCGGAGAGGCCGTCGGGTTCCAGGGGCATGACAAGGATCCTTCCAGGGGGGGAGGTGCGCGGAGGGGAAGCGGGCAGGGAGGGACTGTCGGGCCCGGGACGCTGGTCCGGGGCGGGCACCGCGGGGCGGGTGGGGGGAGGACGGGCCTGGGTACCGGGTACCGGGTACGGAGTGGACGGGCTGTGCTCGGGCCGGACGGCGGACCGGCCGGGGCTCAGGACCGCCGGCGCCACCGCGAGGTCTTGGTCGAGGCGTACGCCCGCTCCCGGTGCTTGACGAAGAGGGCCCGGGCGTCGCCGCAGTACGACCACGGCAGGCGCGTGGCGTACGGGCCGATCTCCTCGAACACGTCCAGCGCCTCCTCGTGGCGCCCCGCGAAACAGAGCGCGTGCGCCAGGTAGTTGGCGTCGTCCGCGAAGTTGGCGTGCGGTTGCGGGGCGCGGTAGTGCCACCACCGCTCCAGCACCCGGTCGATGTCCGGGCAGTCCAGCCAGGGGTGGACGGTCGGCCCGAACCGGCGCGGGTCCTGGGCCGTCCGGTGCCGGTGGTACTCGGCCTGGGCGACCAGCAGCAGGACCGGTGTCGGGGTGCCGCGCGGAGCCTGGTGCACCTGCTCGTGGGCCCAGTTGAACATGGCGGTGGTGGAGCCCTGGGCGCGGGGCATCAGGTAGGCCAGTAACTCGTGGTAGCCCTCGCGGTTGTAGGGGTCGCGGTCGCGGACCTCCTCCCACAGCCCGGCCATCGCGGGCCAGTCCGGGGCGAGGGTGCGCACCAGCGCCATCATCACCAGCCAGGGCGAGGGGTCCTCGGGCGCGGCGGCGGCCGCCTCCTGGCAGGTGCGCCAGGCCGCCTCCCTGGACGCCTGGTCCGAGTCGGTGCCGGCCAGGATCACCCGCAGCGACCGGACGTGGGCCAGCGCCGCCAGCGCGTCGGGGTTGCCGGGCTCGGCCGCCATCCAGGTCTCGACCCAGCGCAGCCGCACGCCCTGCCGGGCCAGCACCTGCAGCCGGAAGACACGGCGGTCCCAGTCGCTGCCGGTGGCCGCGATCAAGTCGCGCGGGCCGTCCCAGCGGCCCATCGCGGCGTCCTCGCACACGGCGCGCAGCGCCCGGTCGTCCCGGGCCGGGTGGTCGTCCAGCGAGGATGCGTCGCGTCCCGGTCCCCTAGCCACGGAGGACCCCTGACGGAGCTGGTGCGGGTGCCACGGATGCTCTTTTCCTTCGACGGTCGCCGACGGCCCCGGCGGCGGTGCCGGGCCTGCGGTTTCCGTTGGGTGTGTCCATGCGGGCGAATACGAAGCGTCAACCGTTCGTCGCGCTGCGCGGAAGTAGAAAATCAGAAACGGACAGGCCGCAGGTAGGGCTCACTGGGGGTCCACTCGACGGGAGACGGGCACACTCGTGCCCGTCGTCGGTCCAAGTTCGGGCAAACGTGCCCCCCGGCGGGTGGCGGCGGCCCTACAGTTCCGGTCCATGACCAGTCGCCGCACCGGAACGACCACCCTGGAGAGGCGGCCCAACTGGCAACTCGCCGACCTCCTCGACCAGGCGGGCCTGTCCAACAAGCAGTTCGCGCGGTCGGTCCGGGAGACCGCGGTCCGGCACGGGCACGACGCCAAGTGCACCCACACCAGCGTCCAGCGCTGGCTCGACGGGCGGAGCAGCCGCGCCGTGCCGCCCGAACTGATCGCCGAGACGCTCTCGTTGGCCCTCGGACGGCTCGTCAGCACCACCGACATCGGCATGCCGACCAACCGCCACCGCGACCTGCTCGCGACGATGACGGAGTTCATCGACGAGCCGGCCGACCTGGTGGCCGCCGCCCGACGGCTCTGGAGCAGCGACCTCGACCAGCACAGCGCCATCCGGGTCGAGATCCCGGCCGGCGCGCTCAGCGGCCCCGCCCTGCACTGGCTGCTCGCCCCCGCCCCGCCGCCTCCCCCGGGCCGCGGCGCCGGCCCGCTGGTCACCGCGGCCGACGTCACCCGGGTGCACACCACCTGCCGGACCTTCGACCAGATCGCCGGGCGGCACGGCGGTGCGGCGGCCCGGCTGCCGGCGGTGCAGTACCTGCACACCGGCCTCAGCCCGCTGCTGACGGGGCGCTACCCCGGGCCGGTCGGGCGGCTGCTGTTCGGCGCCACCGCCGAGGCCTGCCTCGGCATCGGCCGCTACGCCTTCGACGAGGGCCTCTACGGCCTGGCCCGCCGCTACCAGCTCCTCGCCCTGTTCATGGCGCACCACGCCGACGACCGACTGGTCGGCGCCCACGCGCTGGCCGCCCTGGCCGACCAGTCCCTTACGGTCGGCGACCACCCGCCGACGATGGACCTCGTCCGGGCCGCCCTGACCGCCACGGTCGGCCACGACCCGTACGCCCGGGCCGCGTTGCACGCCAGCGAGGCCCGGGCGTACGCGGCCCGCCGCGACCCGGCGGCCACCGCGCGCGCACTGGCCGAGGTCCGCAGGTGCCTTGGGCGCGCCGCCCAGCCGGCCCCCGAACCGCACGGCCCCGACCGCACCGGCGGCTTCGGCCCCGCCGACCTCGCCGACTGCGAACTCCGCTGCCTGCTAGCCCTCGGCGACCACCGGGCGGCCCGCGACTGCGCCCGGCTGGCCATCGCCGCCCGGGACCCGGGCCGCGTGGTCGACCAGGCGATCGGCTACGGCCTGCTCGCCCTCGCCGAGGCCGGCAGCGGCCGCCCCGACGAGGCCTGCCAGGCCGCGGAGCAGGCGCTGCGGCACGCCGACGGGGTCCAGTCCGCCCAGGTGGCCGGTGTCCTCGACCACCTCGCCGACCGGCTGGACCGGCTCGACCGGACCGACCGCCTGGACCGGCCGGACCAGGGGTCGGCGCCCACCCGGGCGGGCGCCGTGGCCCAGCGGATCCGCGCGGCGCTGCGCTCCGGCCAGTACGCCGGGTCCGCCCGCCGGCCGTGAGGCGGGGCCCGCGGCCGGGCCGCACGACCGCGCCGCCAGCCGCGTGACCGGGGCGCGGACGCAGGACCCCGGATCGCGGTCTCCCGTCGGGCGGGGGCGGCCCGGCCCGTAGGATCGGAGCCCGCCGCAGGGAGCCCAAGTCCCGTGCGGGCGGCGGGGAGTGGATGGGGGGCGTATGAAGGATCGTGACATCCGGTGGAGCGTGGTGCGCGGCGGGGCCGTCGCGCTGGCCGCCTGGTGGCTGTGGATGCCGCTCGTCGCGCTGCTGGCCTGGCTGGTCAAGCACT
Organism: Kitasatospora sp. NPDC004745; assembly: GCF_042873275.1. Classification (NCBI taxonomy): domain Bacteria; kingdom Bacillati; phylum Actinomycetota; class Actinomycetes; order Kitasatosporales; family Streptomycetaceae; genus Kitasatospora; species Kitasatospora sp. NPDC004745. Next base: position 4,873 of record NZ_JBIALK010000045.1, read on the forward strand.
TCGCGTTCGGCGGGTTCGGGCAGCAGGACCAGAGCTACGTCCTGCTGCTGGAAAGGGAGTTCTTCCCGCACGGCTCCGTGCTCGACTCGGCGCCGCTGTTCTGGTTCTGGCTCGCGGTGGGCCTGTGCGGCACCGTCGTCGCGGTCGGCTACGTCGCCTCCGAGTCCGGTGCGGGCTTCGGCGGCTGGCGGGTGCGCCTGACGATGGCGGCGGTGGTGCTGGCCCTGGTCGGCTCGCTGGTGCGGGCGGGCACCGGGCTCTGGGACGACGACAAGGACGAGGGCCGCTTCTACGCGGCGGCGACGGTCCTCGACATCCCGGCGGGCGGGGCGGGCACGCCCCGCTCGGTGCTGCCGGTGACCGAGCACACCCGGGCCGGCGACGGCGACCGCTGCGACCTGGTGGGCACCGCGGACGTGCCCGCCTGCGTGAAGACCGCGCCGATGCCGGACTTCGACTTCGAGGCGCGCACCGCCTCCTACGCGGCGGCGACCAAGGCGCTCACCGACAGTGCCGGCCTGACCTCCGGGATCCACCTGCTGGGGCACAGCCTGCACTACCTGCCCGACGCCTCGAAGGGCGGCGGCGTGTGGACGGCCGTCCTGGACGGCTCCGGCGAGCAGCCGATGGAGGGCGTCGCCGTCTGGGACGGCCGCTCGAACGCGGTCGCGACCTGTGCGTTCCGCGGTGACCACGCGTTCGGCCGGGCCTTCGACGGCACCGGCGCCGTGAGCCTGCGCAACCTGCTCGCTGAGCGCTTCCCGGACCTCGTCTACAGCGACCAGGACATCTGGGGCTACTGCGACGGCGCCGACCCGCGGACGGCCCGGCCGGTGGTGGTGATCTCGGTGGCGCGGCAGACCGGCTGGAAGCAGCGCACGGTGCTGGCCCCGGCCGGGGTCCTGGTGCTGCGCGGCTCCGCGGACGGCCGCCCGGCCGTCACCTACCGGGCGGAGGTGGCACCGGGCGACCTCCCCGGCGCCGTCTACCCGGCCTCCGTGGTGCGGTCGCAGATCCACGAGGTGCAGTGGCTCGGCGGGCGCGGCGCCAAGGACGACCGCGGCTTCGGCTACGCCCACACCTCGGCGGCGACCAACGCCGTCAACCCGGGCGAGTTCCTGCTGCGCTCCAAGGCGGACGGGCACCTGTACTACGTCACGCCGCTGGTGCCGAGGGACAGCTCCTCGCAGCTGGTGGTGGCGTTCGCCGTCCTCCAGGCGGACCGCGCCGGCGGCGGCCTCAACGACCTGCACGTGTACGTCCGGGGCGACGACAGCCCGGCGGTCAACCTGGACGTGCTGGCCAGCCGGATGGTGACGTACATGGCGCAGCAGACCTCGATCACCGTCAGCGCCGGGCAGGGCGGCGCGCTGCAGGAGATCGTCCCGTTCGGCCGGGACATGTGGCGCGGCTTCGTGGACTTCAACGGGCAGACCCAGGACTACATCGACCTGTCCGGCGACGCCACCGTGACGCCCAACCTGGTGTCGCTGGGCGGCAGCATCACCCCGCCGGGCGGCCAGCCGGCGCCGGCGCCGACTCCCACCGGGCCCGCCCCGACCGGCCCGCCCGCCACCGCACCGCCGACCGCACCGGCGGGCGGGTGCGGGGGTGACCCGGGGCAGATGACGACCGGGCAGCTCGCGGCTTGCGTGGCGGACCTCTCCAGGGCCCTCCAGGGGCGCGTCCAGGAGCCGGCGCCGGCGCACTCCTGAACCGGTCACGACGCCACCGGCGCACCGCCCCCGCAGGGAGCGGGCCGTGCCGGTGGCGTCGCCGCGTTCCGGGCCGCTGCGCCGCGAGCCCTCGCGCCCGCATGCCCGAGTGCCCTTGCGTTCACATGCCCCGCGGACCCTTGCCCATCGCATCCGCGAGGCTACTGCCCGTGACGCCCTCGCGCCTGCAAGGGCGGCCGACCTGGTGAATCGTCCAGTCCCGCCGGACGGGGCTGGTGTCCGAGCCCACTCGTCCGCACCCCGGGGCGTTGCTTCAATCACCGTACTGAACGGTCGAGGACGGTGGTTGGACGTGGACCTGAACACGGTGGTGGACCCGTGCGGCGCGCGGCGTGGCGGGGCCGGACGGCCGGGGAGCGCCCGGCCGGGGGAGCGGGGCCGTACGGACCTCCGCCGGGAGCGGGCCGGGGAGGCCGGGCGATGAGCTTCCGCATCCGCGTCAACGGCGAGGAGTTCGACGCCGAGCCGAGAGCCGGCCAGTGCCTGCGGACCTATCTGCGCGAGCGCGGCTGGTTCGGGGTGAAGAAGGGCTGCGACGCCGGCGACTGCGGCGCCTGCACCGTCCAGGTCGACGGCGATCCGGTGCACAGCTGCCTCTACCCGGCGCTTCGCGCCGAGGGCCGCGCCGTCACCACGGTCGAGGGGCTGGCCAGGGACGGCGAGCTCCACCCGATGCAGCAGCGCTTCCTGGACGCCCAGGGCTTCCAGTGCGGGTTCTGCACGGCCGGGATGCTGATGACCACCTCCGCCGCCGGCTTCGACGAGGACAAGCGGGCCGACCTCCCGAGGGCGCTGAAGGGCAACCTGTGCCGCTGCACCGGCTACCGGGCGATCGAGGACGCGATCCGCGGCGTCCGGCACACCGAGTCGCCGTGCGCCGGCCAGGCCGTGGGCCGCAGCCTCGGCGCCCCCGCCGGGCCGCAGGTGGTCACCGGCACCGCCCGCTACACCTTCGACCTGGACGTCGAGGGCCTGCTGCACATGAAGCTGCTGCGCTCCCCGCACCCGCACGCCCGGATCGTCTCGATCGACACCGCGGCGGCCCTTCGGGTGCCCGGGGTGGTCGCGGTGTTCACCCACGAGGACGCCCCCGACAAGCTCTACTCCTCGGCCCGGCACGAGCACCCCACCGAGGACCCGGACGACACCCGGGTCCTGGACGACGTGGTGCGCTTCGTCGGTCAGCGGGTCGCCGCGGTGGTCGCCGAGAGCGAGGGCGCCGCGGAGGAGGGGTGCCGGCGGATCGCCGTCGAGTACGAGGTCCTCCCGTACGTGCTCGACCCGGAGGAGGCGATGGCGCCGGGCGCCCCGGTGATCCACCCCAAGGGCCCGGAGTCGCGGATCGCCCGCGCCGAGAACAACGTCTGCGGGGAGGCGCACGGCGAAACGGGCGACGTCGCCCGGGGCTTCGCCGAGGCGGACCTCGTCTACGAGGAGACCTTCCGCACCCAGCGGGTGCAGCACGCCAGCCTGGAGACCCACGGCTGCGTCGTGTACTTCGAGGAGACGGAGGGGGCGGGGGAGGAGCGGATCGTGGTGCGGTCCTCCACCCAGGTGCCGTTCCTCACCCGGCGGGCGCTGTGCGACCTGTACGACCTGCCGATGGAGAAGGTCCGGGTGGTCGCCGGGCGGGTCGGCGGCGGCTTCGGCGGCAAGCAGGAGATGCTCACCGAGGACATCGCGGTGCTCGCCGCGATGCGGCTGCACCGGCCGGTGAAGCTGGAGTTCACCCGCGCCGAGCAGTTCTACGGTGCCACCACCCGGCACCCGTTCCGGATCACCGTCAAGCTCGGCGCCAGGGCGGACGGCACGCTCACCGCCATCCAGTTCCGGGTGGTCTCCAACACCGGCGCCTACGGCAACCACGGGCCGGCGGTGATGTTCCACAGCGTCGGCGAGTCGATGGGCGTCTACCGGGCGCCGCACAAGAAGGTCGACGCGTACTCCGTCTACACCAACGGCGTGCCCGCCGGGGCGTTCCGCGGCTACGGGCTCGGCCAGGTCACCTTCGCCGTCGAGTCGGCGATGGACGAGCTGGCCCGGCGCCTGGGCGTCGACCCGCTGGTGCTGCGCGAGCGGAACGTCATCGGCCCCGGTGAGCACATGGAGGGCCCGCTCGGCGAGGAGGAGGACCTCCACATCGCCAGCTACGGCCTGGACCAGTGCCTCGGGGTCGTGCGGACCGCCCTCGCGGACGACACCAGCGCCGAACTGGCGCCCGAGGGCTGGCTGGTGGGTCAGGGCTTCGCCATGGCGGCGATCGCCTGCGGGCCGCCCGGCGGGCACATCGCCGACGCCACGGTGAAGCTGCTGGAGGACGGCACGTACGACATCGCCGTGGGCACCGCCGAGTTCGGCAACGGCACCACCACCGTCCACAAGCAGATCACCGCCGGGGCGCTGGGCACCACGGTGGACCGGATCGCGATCCGGCAGTCCGACACCGACGTCGTCCGGCACGACACCGGGGCCTTCGGCTCGGCCGGCACCGTCGTCGCCGGCAAGGCGGTGATGAAGGCCGCCAACGCGCTCGCCGAACTCCTCCTCAGCTTCACCGCCGAGTACGCCCGCACCCCGCGCAGCCTGCTGCGGCTCACCGCCGACGCCGTCGAGTGCGACGGGCGCACGGTGCCCCTCAAGGAGGTCTTCGAGGCCGCCCGCGGCCGGGGCGTCGAGCTCGCCGCCGACGGGCACTTCGGCGGCTCGCCGCGCTCGATCGCCTTCAACTCCCAGTGGTTCCGGATCGCCGTCGACCCGGACACCGGCGAGATCCGCATCCTGCGCAGCGTCCACGGCGCGGACGCCGGGAAGGTGATGAACCCGCTGCAGTGCCGCGGCCAGGTCGAGGGCGGCGTCGCCCAGGCGCTCGGCGCGACCCTCTTCGAACAGGTGCTGGTCGACGACCGCGGCGAGGTCACCACGGCCGCCTTCCGCCGCTACCGGCTGCCCGCGTACGCGGACGTGCCCCGCACCGAGGTGCACTTCTCGGACACCTCCGACGCCATCGGCCCGCTCGGCGCCAAGTCGATGTCGGAGAGCCCGTTCAACCCGGTGCCGCCGGCCTTCGCCAACGCGCTGCGGGACGCCACCGGCATCCGCTTCACCGAGGCGCCGTTCCTGCGCGACAAGGTGTGGCAGGCGCTCGACGAACACCGCAGGAGCGCGGGCGCGGCGGGCCCGCCCGGACGGGCCTGAGCGGGACGGCCGGACCGGGCCTGCCCGGCCGGCCGGGAGGGGCCTGATCGGGGCGGGACGGGCCTGATCCGGACAAGCGAAATGTCGCCTTCCTGGAGCCGGAACGTGTCGAACCCGTGTGCCCCCGCCGCCCGGTGGCGCGCCGGCCCAGTCCTCCCCGGCCGGGGCCGGCGGGGTGGTGCGGCTTCCAGGCCGGCCCCGCACTGGTGCCGGGGGTGAGGAAGTGGTGCGTGGTGCAGACGAGTTGAAACGCACGGCGGATTCCGTGCGCCCCTCCGGCGCGGTCTCCGCCGCGCGCTCCCGTGAGCATGCGTCAAAGTTCAAGTTCTGCTGCGAACTTGTCCCGGTCCCCTTTAAGCTCCCGTTAACAATGGCGGCTTTTCGCCACTCACGAACTCCCTCACGAGGTCGGGCGGAAGGCCCAGGCTGGACGATGAGAGCAGGGATGACAGAGACAAGTGAGCGGACATCCGGGATCGCACGCGGCCCGGACCGGCGACGGGCGGGAGCTCCCGGCGGCCGCACGGTGGGCGGCGCCGTGGTGGCGGTCGCCGGGATCGGCGCCTGCCTGTTGGCGGCGGCCCCGTCGGCCTCGCCGCGGGCGGTCGACGAGGGGGCGGTGACGGTCCGCGTCGTGCGGGCCGTGGACACCAGCGGAGTGTGGACGCCGGCCCTGGAGCCGGGCATCGCGGGCGTGCGGGTGACGCTCACCGACGACGCCGGTGCCGGCGTCGACGGTGTCACCGCGGCCGACGGGACGGTGACGCTGGCACCGGCCGGGACGAAGCTCTCCGGCGGCAGGTACCGGGTGCAGGTGGTGAATCCGAAGCCGGGCGTGCTGTTCCCGGCCTTCGCCTCGCGGCAGGGGCTGGACGGTGCGCCGAACCGGCTCAGCAGCAACGAGGAGTTCGTGGACCTCACCGGCGGCAGGAAGGTGGCGTACACCACCGGACTGTGGAACCCGGGCGACTACTGCCAGAAGAACGCACCCCTGGTGACGACCTGTCAGGCCGCGGCCAGGGAGGGCGGCGAGCAGCGCACGCTGGTGTCGTTCCCCTACAGCGCGCGCGGCCAGGACGGCGTGGACGTCAACGTGACGGACCTCGCCACCGTCGCGGACACCGGCACGCTGTTCGGCATCGCCTGGAACAAGGCGGACCGGCGGGTGTTCTCGGCGGCGACGGCGAAGCGCACCACGCCCTACGGCCCCGGCGGAGCCGGCGGAATCTACGTCACGGACCCGGTGCAGAAGCGCACCACGCTGTTCACGACCGTCCCCGACGCCGGGTCGACCGGGCACGGCACGGGCACCGACGACGCGTTCCTGGGGGTGCCCGGCAAGGAGAGCCTGGGCGGCATCAAGATCACCGACGACGGCCGGAACCTCTTCGTCGTCAACCTCAACGACCGCAGCCTGTACCGCTACGACGCCACCGGGGCGACCGCGGCCGCGCCCGACGCCGTCCACCGGATCCCGGACCCGGGCTGCCCGGCGGCCGGGGACTGGCGGCCCTTCGGCCTGGGCCTCCAGGACGGCACCGGCTACCTGGGCGGCGTCTGCTCGGGCGAGTCCACCGGGAAGACCTCGGACCTGCGTGCCGTGGTCCTGCCGTTCGACCCCGCCACCGGGGTGTTCGGCAAGGCGGTGCTGGACCAGCCGCTGGACTACCCGCGGCAGTCCACCGTCGGCGGCGGGCCGTGCGACGGAGCGGGCTGGTTCCCCTGGACGGACACCTACCCGACCGAGCAGAACGGCCGCCCCTGCGGCAACTCCACCATCGCCAAGCCCGAACCGGAGCTGGGCGAGATCGCCTTCGAGACCGACGGCTCGATGCTGCTGGCCTTCCGCGACCGCTTCGGCGACCGCGCACCGGCCGGCCCCACGCCGGGATCCGCCGCCGTCGTCATGTCGGGCGGTGACCTCGACAAGGCCTGCCCGGCGAACGGCGGGTACGTGATGGACACCAACAACGGGTGCGGCCTCGCCCCCCGCGGCACCCGCTTCTTCGACACCAGCTGGGGCGGCCACCGCAACACGGCGTTCGCCGGCATGGCCCTGTCCAGGGTCGAGAGCACCATCGCGGTCTCCGCCTTCGACCCCAACCACACCGCCCTCGGCTACGGCACCTCCTTCCTCCGGCGCACCGGCGAGCAGGACCCGAAGTTCGGCCTGCGGCTCAACCCGGCCGGGGCGGTCGCCCCGTTCGGCAAGGGCGCCTCGATGGGCGACCTCGAGGTGCTCTGCGACCAGGCGCCGCTGCAGATCGGCAACCGGGTCTGGTACGACCCCGAGCGCAAGGGCACCCAGGGCCCCGGCCAGAAGCCCGTGCCCGGCGCGACCGTCAACCTGTACGACGAGGCCGGAAAGCTCGTCGCCACCACGAGGACGACCGAGCGCGGCGAGTACTACTTCGACGGCTCCAACGTGCCGGGAGACCTCAAACCGCGGACCAAGTACACCATCCGGCTCGACAATCCGGCCGACTACGCCAAGGGCGGCCCGCTGTACCAGTGGGTGCCGACCGACCACGACGTCGGCGACAACCGCTTCGTCGACTCCAAGGGCGTCGTCCCCGCCGGGGGCAGGTTCCCCGAACGTGCCCTCACCACCGGCGGCCCGGGCCAGAACGACCACACCTTCGACTTCGGCTTCCGCCGCCAGGAGGGCGCGCTGCGCCTGGTCAAGCACGACCAGGACGGCAAGCCGCTGACGGGCGCCCGGTTCCAGCTGTGGAGGGAGAGCAACGGCACCGACGGACTGCAGAGCACCGGGGCGAAGCCCGACACCGCCGTCGGCGACCCGTGCACGACCGGGGCGGACGGCCTCTGCCAGGGCAGCGGCACGCCGGGGACGTACTACTGGCAGGAACTGAGCCCGCCGACGGGCTACGCCGCACCGGAGAACCCGGTGGCCGGGCCGTTGGTGCTCACCCCGGACAACCTCGACGACGGGGTCTCGGTGACGGCCGTGAACCGGCTCATCCCCACCCCGACGCCGACCCCCACCCCGAGCTCGACGCCGTCACCGACATCGTCGCCGACGCCGTCACCGACCGCGCCGACGACCACGCCTCCGGCACCGCCGGCGCCCCCGGGCGGGCCGGACGCGCCGGCACCGGCGCCGCCGCGCCCGGCCCCCGGCGGGCAGCTGCCCGGCACCGGCGCCGGACAGGCGCTCCCGATGGCCGCGGCCGCGGCCGTGGCGCTCACCGTGCTCGGTGCGGCGCTGCTGGTGACGAGCCGCAGGCGCAGGGCCGGGAGGCAGTAGACCCGGGCCGCCGGGCACAGCGGTAGCGGTCATGGGCGGGTTCGCGGGCCACCGGTCCGCGGACCCGCCCGGCCGTGGTGACCGACCGAGGAGAGAGGGCAGACGCATGGCCCGCAGGACGAGGACCGACCGCGGTGCGCCGCGGCGGACCTTCTGGCTCAGGACCGCGGTCGCGGTCGTGGTGTGCGCCGCCGCCGTCGGCGGTGTGGCCGCCTACCGGACCGTCTCCGCCGAGCCCGGGGAGCGGGCGGTGACCGGTGACGAGGCGGCAAGGCTGGCCCTGTCCCGGCTGAACCTGTACCAGGCGAGCCCGGTGACGGTGGCCCTCACCGCCGCGGAGGGCGGCGGCGTGCAGGTCAGGGTCGAGGGGATCGTGGACTACCGCACGCACCGCGGCGCGGGCCGCTACCTGGTCACCGGGGCGAACGGGCCGCTCGACCACGGCCTGATCGTCTGGGACGCCGGCGGCCTCGGCCTCGCCCCCGCGGCCCAGGGCGCCCCCGCACCCGACGCCGCCGGGCCGCCCTGGGAACAGGCCGAGCGCGTCCCCCGGACGGGCTGGTCGCCGCGCACGTACACCGCGGACCCGCTGGACGCCGGGCTGCAGCTGATGGTCCAGCTCGGCGCGGACCGGCCCGACAACCCGCTGCTGCTGGCCCAGTCCGGGGCGCGCCGGCTCGGCCGGGACCGCATCGACGGCCGGGACCACGACCGGTTCGCCGGGCCGCGCGCCCAGGGCGCCGCGCCGGACGCGGGCCGCTCGCCGCTCACCTACTGGGTGGACGGCGACGCCACGCTGCGCCGGGTGACGATGCGGATGCCCGGCCTGGGCACCCCGACGACCGTGGACTTCACCGGGCGTGACGCCGGGGCGAAGCTCCCCGAGGCGGGGGGGGGGGCCCGGGGGGGCCCCGCCGCGCGGGGGGGGGGCCCCCCCCCGCGGGGGGGGGGCCGCCCCCCCCGGGGGGGGGGGGGCCCGGGGGGGCGGCCGGGCCGGCCCCCCCCCCCCCCGGGGCCCCCCCCGGGGGGGGCCGGGGGGGCCCCCCCCCCGGCGGGGGGGGGCCCCCCGGGGGCCCCCCCCCCCGCCTCGGGGTGTGTCCTCAGCCCGTCTTCTGCGGCACCGCCGCCGGGTCGGCCGGGAGCGGGTAGGCGTCCGGGTCGACGGCCCCGGGCAGGTCGGTGGCCGGACGGCCGGGCGCGGTCGGATCCGGCAGCGAGGGCTGTGCGGGCGGGGCCGGCACCTGGCTGAACGGGATGCCGGGCGGGGCCTGGACCGGCGCCGCGCGGCCCGCGGGCAGCGGCCCGCGGCCCTGGACGCCGCACCCGGCCAGCGTCTCCAGGCCGTCCGGGCTCTGCACGGCGGGCAGGTTGCCGCTGAAGCAGTTACCCGGATCCGCCGAGGCCAGCACGAGGTCGGCGCCGTTGCCGTCCGCCCGGTTGCCCTCGACGCGGTTGCCGCTCGCCGGGTGCCCGGGCGGGTCGGTGATCACCACTCCGGCGGCGCGGTTGCCCCGGACGAGGTTGCGCACCACCCGGTTCGCGGTGCCGCCGCCGATCCCGATCCCGATGCCGAAGCCGCCGTCCGCCTGCTCCGGGGTGTCGGCGGCGTTGTTGTCGGCGACCACGTTGCCCGCGATCACCGCGCCGTGCTGCGGGGCGAGGGCCTCCAGGTCGTTGGAGTTCACCGTGACGCCGACCCGGTTGCCGACCACGCGGTTGCCCAGCACCGACAGGCCGTCCGAGGCGTTGGTCAGCTCGATGCCGACGGCGTTGTGCTCCACGGTGTTGCCGCGCACCACCGTGTCGCAGGGCTTGCACTGGCCGACGTAGATGCCCGAGTCGGCCTGCCCGGAGGCGTAGGAGTCCTCGATCACGCCGCCGCGCGCGTCGAAGGCGTAGATGCCGTACAGGCCGTTGCCGTAGGCCGTCACCCGCGTCGCCCGGAAGCCCTGGACGACCGGGAAGCGGGCGGTGTCGAGCGGGTCGTACGCGGAGCCGCCGGCGCCGTGCTGCTGCAGCTTCTCGTCGGTGACGCCGGTGAACAGGACGCCGTTGGCCAGGTAGCCGTGGACGGTGAGGTTCTCCACCACCGATCCGGGGCCGGTCACGGTGACCCCGTTGACGAGCCGCACCCCGCCGTCGAGGACCACGGTGGTGCGGTCCGTCCCGCGCAGCACGACCCGGGCCTTGGTGATGCGCACGCTCTCGCGGTAGACACCCGGCCCGACCAGCACCGTCTCCCCCTCCCGGGCGACGTCCACGGCCTGCTGGACGGTACGGAAGTCCTCCGGCACCCGCAGCACGCTCCCGGCCGGGTGCCGGGAGTCGGCGGAGCCCGCACCGGTCGAGGAACACCCGGTGGCCGTCAGGGCGACCGCCGCGACCAGGGCCGTCAGGAGCCGTGCCGCCGCCCCGACCACCGGCGGCCGAGCGGACGGGGTGGTCAACGGGCGCTCAGGAGACGTGATTTGCATGGCAAGTGTTCTATCGTCTCCAATAGGGCGCATGCCTACCGAACCGGAAAACCCGCGGCCGTCGCCCGGGCCGGCCGCGACCGGGATCGGGCGGCGCAGGGCCCTGCTCGCCGCCGGCGCGGTCTTCGCCGCCGGGATCGGCGCCGCCGCCGGCGAACTGGCGGACGGCAGCCGGACACCCGGCCGGGACGGTGCCACCGGCAGTGCCACCGGCGGGCCGCCCCCCGAGGCCGCGGCCCCCTTCCACGGCGCCCGGCAGGCCGGGGTGACGGCGCCCCAGCCCGTCGCCACCCGGCTGCTCGCCTTCGACCTCCCGCAGACCACCACCGCCGCCGACCGGGACACCCTGCGCGGCCTCCTGGGCGCGCTGACCCGCACCCTGGCGGCCGCGGCGACCGACACGCCGCCCGACCCGAGGCTGCAGGGCGGCACCACCACCCGGCTCACCTCCCTGGTCGGCGTCGGCCCGGCGCTCGCCACCCGGCTGGGGCTCGACGTCCCCGCCCGGCTCGCCGAGCTGCCGGAGTTCCCCGGCGACCGGCTCGACCCGGCCCGCGGCGGCGGCGACCTCCTGCTGCAGGTGAGCGCCGACGACCCCTGGACACCGGCCGTCCTCGCCGAACTCGCCACGGCTGCCGCCCGGTCCGCCGGCGCCGTACCGCGCTGGTCGCAGTCCGGATTCCTGCAGCGCACCGCCCCGGGCGCCACCCCGCGCAACCTCTTCGGCTTCAAGGACGGCACCGCCAACCCGGACGACGAGGCCGCCCGGCAGTGGGTCTGGGGCCCGGCCGGGCCGCACGAGAACGGCACCGTCCTGGTCTACCGGCGGATCCGGATGGACACCGCCGCCTTCGCCGCCCTGCCCGAGGACCGCAGGCAGCTGGCGATGGGCCGGCGGGCCGGCGACGGCGCCCCGCTCACCGGCACCGCCGAGCACGACGAGCCGGACATCTACGCCAAGAACCCGGACGGCTCCTACGTCATCCCCGCCACCGCCCACGTCCGGCTCAGCAGCCCCCGCCTCGACGGCGGCGCCCGGATGCTGCGCCGCGGCTACGGCTACGACGACGGACCGGCCGACCGCGGCCTGCTGTTCTGCGCCTTCATGCGCGACCCGGCCCAGTTCACGCGGGTCCAGAACCGGCTCGCCGCCCGCGACGCCCTGAACCCCTTCCTCGAACACACCGCCTCGGCGGTCGCCTACGTCCTCCCCGGCGCCCCGGTGGGCGGCACCCTCGGCGAGGCCCTCTGGGCCTGACGGTCTGCGTGGGCTGCGTGGGCTGAGCGGTCTGAGGGGGCTGAGGGGGCTGAGGGGGCTGAGGGGGCTGAGGGGGCTGAGCGGGGGAGTGGCGGAGCGCGCGGACGCCGGCCGGGCTGGTGCCCCCGAGGGGGAACCGCCCGGCCGGCGTCGGTCGGACCGTCAGGCGCTCACCACCAGCGGCGGTTTGAGCCGCACGTCGCTGCTGCCCCGGGCGGCGTGCTGGTCGGCCCAGGAGATCAGCGCGCTGCGGCAGGCGTGGTCGAGGTGGCGCAGTTCGCTCCAGTCGAGGTCCACCGCACGGTCCGTCGGCAGCGACTCCAGCGTGTCCAGCAGCCGGGGCAGCCGCAGGAAGGTCGCGTTGCCGCCGAGACGGACGTGCAGCGGACGGCCGTCACCGGTGTCGGTGAGGTCGATGTGCAACTGGGAGGTCTGCCAGGCGCTCTTGGCGACGGCGAGCGCCACGCCGAGCAGGACGCCCTCGAAGAGGTTGGTGACGACGATCGCGCCCGCGGTGGCCGCGAGCACCACCACCTCGCTGCGGTGCGCCCGCCACAGGGCGACGCCCTGCCGCAGGGGGATCAGCTTGCCGCCGGCGTGGATCAGGACGCCGCCGAGCACGGCGAGCGGGATCAGCCCCAGGGCGGCCGGCAGGAGCGCGGCGAACAGCAGCAGCCACACGCCGTGCAGGACGCGGGACGCCCTCGTCCTGGCCCCGGCCTGGACGTTGGCGGCGCTGCGGACGATCACGGCGGTCATCGGCAGGGCGCCGAGCAGCCCGCACAGGGTGTTGCCGATGCCCTGGGAGGTGAGCTCCTTGTCGTAGTCGGTGCGGCGCCCGTCGTGCATCTGGTCGACGGCGGCGGCGCTGAACAGGCTCTCGGCGGAGGCGATGACGGCGAACGCGAGGACGGTTCCCAGGCCCGCCGCGCTCGCGACGGCGCCCAGGCCGTCCGCGGTCGGGAGGGCGACGGCGCCGAGCAGCCCGTCGACCTCGACCCGGGGGACGTCCAGGTCGAACAGGGCCGTCGCGCCGGCGGCGAGGGCGACCGCCGCCAGCGGGGCGGGCACCGCGCGGACGGGGGCGGGCAGCTTCTTCCAGCACGTCAGCAGGGCCACCGTGGCGGCGGTCATGGCGACGGCGGTCATCGCGGCCCGGCCGGTCAGCCAGTCGCCGAGCAGCGCGGGGATCCCGGCCACCTTCGCGGTGCCGGAGCCCGGCGCCGACCGGCCGGAGACGGCGTACAGCTGTCCGAGGATCAGGATCAGCCCGATCCCGGCGAGCATGCCGTGGACGACGGACAGGGAGATCGCGCGGAACCAGCGGCCCATGCGCAGCAGCCCCATCGTGACCTGCAGGAGTCCGGCGGCGAGGACGACGGCGCCGAGCGAGGCGAGCCCGAACTGCTGGACGGCGTCGTAGACGAGGACGGTCAGCCCGGCGGCCGGGCCGCTGACCTGCAGGCTGCTGCCGGGCAGCAGGCCGACGACCAGCCCGCCGACGATGCCGGTGATCAGGCCGCGTTCCGCGGGCACGCCGGAGGCGACGGCGACGCCGACGCAGAGCGGGACGGCCACCAGGAAGACGACCAGCGAGGCGGGCAGGTCCTGGCGCCAGTGCGCGAACGCGCCGCGCAGCGGGGAGCGGCCGCGGGCCCCGGGCCCGGTGGGGCTGGTGGGGCTGTCGGTCGTGCCGGGGAGACCGGAGTGGTCGGGAGTGTTCACAGCGGCAGGAACCCCCGGTCCGATCCGGCGAGGACGGTGCCGGTGTGCACCTCGTAGTACCAGCCGTGCAGCCGCAGGGAACCCTCCGCCAGCCGGCGGGCCACGCCCGGGTAGCTGCGCAGCCGGTCGAGCTGGGCGAGGACGCTGCGCTGCACCGGGCGGGCGACGTCCGCGTCCTGGTCGTGGGCCGGGACGGGGGCGAGGTGGCTGGTGGGCGGGGCGGCGTGTTCGAGCCAGGTCCGGACGGCGGGGACGGGCGCCAGGTCCTCGGCCCGCACCAGCGCGCCGATGGCCCCGCAGTGCGAGTGCCCGCAGACGATGACGTCGGGGACCCGGAGGATGTCGACGGCGTACTCGATGGTGGCGGCCTCGCCGCTGGGGGCGGCCGTGTCGTAGACGGGGACGATGTTCCCGGCGGTGCGCAGCTCGAAGAGCTGCCCGGGGCGGGATCCGGTGATCAGGGCCGGGACGACGCGGGAGTCGGAGCAGGTGATGAAGAGGGCTTCGGGCGCCTGCCCGGCGGAGAGCCGGCCGAGGTCGTGGCCGCCGGAGGCGAGCCGGTGCGGGAAGACGCGGGCGTGCGTCACGAGGGACTGCATGAGAGGTCTCCTTCTGCCCGCCCGGGTGGTGCCGGGCGGGAAGCTGCTGTCGTGGGGCAGCGGCGGGCTGACGCGCGGTCGGCCGTGGGGCCGGCGGTGCCGTGGCCCGGGCCCGTCCGGAAGGATCCGCCGGTCGGGCGTGGGGTGGTGGCCCGCCGCCCGAGGGCATGGCGGGGCCGCACGCGCCCGTGGTGGGCGCGCGCCGGATCGCGTGCGGGGTGCGGGTCAGCTCGCGGGAGCCGTCAGCAGCGGAACACCTGGAGGCGCGCGAGCGCGGCCGGTCTCGACCCGTTCGCGCCGGGCACGGGGCCCGTGGGCACGGTGACGGAGGTGGCCGCGACGCCGGTGACGGTGCCGCTCGCCGCGCCGACGGCCGTACGCACGGCCGTGCTGCCGCTCGTGCGGTGGTGGGCGGTGGCCCGTGCGGTCGGTGCCTCGGTGAGGTGGTGGACCTTCCAGGCCGGGTGGCCGTCGGCGGCCGTGGACTGCGGCAGCGGCTCGGCGGCGAAGGCCTGCGAACCGGTGCCGAGGGCGGCGAGCACGGCCGAGACGACGGCGGCCAACAGGAGGGCGAGGCGCTTGCCGCGCGAGATGCGTCGTGCCGTCACTGCGCCTCCCCTCCGTCCGCGTCGAACCGGTGGCTCCGAGCTGCCGGCTCCGAATCGTTCGCGCCGAACCGCCGGCCGAACATTCCGGCTCCGGAACCGGTCACCGTGCTGTCCAGCGTACCGACCGTGTGTAACCGGGACGTTAGCTCCGGGCGCCGCCGGGATGAGATTTCCCGAACTGTGCGTGAGGGTTCTGTGTACGCCAAAGCTGCTCCGATCACAGCGATGTGAGGATCTGTCAGTCCTGTGAACGCGGCGGCGGCAGCGTGCGTCGTTTGCGTGCGAGCGGTTGTCCGGGCCGCACATCTCCGCCACCGGTTCCCGCCCCTCGCCGCCCCCGCGCCTCGCAGGTGGAGACGGCCCCGGGAAAATTCGTCGGGCGTAAAGCCTTCCCCAAGTCCTCACCAATGTGGCATGTTTCGTTCAATTCCCGTGCGATCCCCCCTCACGCACGGTCCGAATCGGAGGACCCGTGTCACCCCTGATATCCCGGCGGCTCGGCCGCCCGGTCGCCGCCCTCGCCGTGCTCTCGGCGATGGCGCTCGCCACCCCCACCGCGCTCGCGACCGCCGCCCCGACGACCACGACGCCCGCCGTCCCCGCCGGCGTCACGGCGCCCGCCGCACCCGCGGCCGCTCCGGCGAGCGCGGCGGCCGGCTGGGCCGCGGGCACCCGCGCCTACCTGGTCATCAGCGCGCCCGCCGACGTCGCCGCCGCCAAGACCGCCGTCGCCGCGAAGGGCGGTACGGTCTTCGCGAGTTACGACGCGATCGGCGTCGTCGTCGCCCACTCCACCAGCGCCGGCTTCGCCGCCGCCCTGCGGACCGTCACCGGCATCCAGAAGGTGGGCGCGACCCGCACCTCCGACGTCCCGGCCGACGCCTACAACCCGGCCCTGCCGGCCAACCCCGCGCAGGCCGCCACCACGCTGGCCGAGTCCAACCGCTGGGACATGACCCAGATCAAGGCCGACCAGGCCTGGAACGTGACCACCGGATCCCCGTCCGTCAAGGTCGGCGTGCTGGACACCGGCGTGGACGACCAGCACCAGGACCTCGCGCCGAACTTCGACGCCGCCGACTCGGTCTCCTGCGCGTACGGCAAGGCCGACGCCCGCACCGGCGCCTGGCGCGACGTCGACACCCACGGCACCCACGTCGCCGGCACCATCGCGGCCGCGAAGAACGGCAAGGGCGTCATCGGCGTCGCGCCCGGCGTGAAGATCGCCTCGGTCCGGATCGCCGAGCCGACCAGCACCCTGTTCTACGCCGAGAACACCGTCTGCGGCTTCGTCTGGGCCGGCGACCACGGCTTCAAGGTGACCAACAACAGCTACTACACCGACCCGTGGCAGTTCAACTGCCCTGACGACCTCGACCAGGCCGCCATCATCGAGGGCGTCAAGCGCGCCCAGGAGTACGCCGAGGGCAAGGGCTCGCTGCAGGTCGCCGCGGCCGGCAACGCCGACTACGACCTCGCGAACAAGACCACGGACACCGAGAGCCCGAACGACTCCACCAAGGTCACCCGGACCATCACCAACGCCTGCCTCGACATCCCCACCGAACTCCCGGGCGTGGTGACCGTCGCCGCCACGGCCAGCGGCAGCGGCAAGGCCTCCTACTCCAACTACGGACGGGGCGTCATCGACGTCGCCGCGCCCGGCGGTGACGGCGCGACCGGCGTCTACTCCACCCTGCCCGGCGGCAAGTACGGGACCAAGAGCGGCACCTCCATGGCCTCCCCGCACGTCACCGGGGTCGCCGCGCTGATCGCCAGCACCGACCCGTCGCTCACCCCGGCCGACATCCGGGCCCGGCTGGCGACCCAGGCCAACGACCTGGCCTGCCCCGCCTCGGACAGCCGCTGCACCGGCACCACCGCCAACAACGGCTTCTTCGGCGAGGGCCAGGTCGACGCGTTGAAGGCGGTCGGCGGCACGACCCCGCCCACCGGCAAGTACTTCGAGAACACCGCCGACGTGGCGATCCCCGACAACACCACGGTGGAGAGCCCGATCACCGTCACCGGCGTCACCGGCAACGCGCCCGCGACGCTCAAGGTCGGCGTGGACATCAAGCACACCTACCGCGGTGACCTGGTCCTCTCCCTGGTGGCCCCGGACGGCACGGTCTACCTCCTGGAGGACTTCCCGAACAACGACAGCACCGACAACGTCGCCAAGACCTACACCGTCAACGCCGCCGCGAGCGCGGCGAACGGCACCTGGAAGCTCCGGGTGAAGGACGGCGCCTCCGGCGACACCGGCACCGTCGACTCCTGGAACCTCACCTTCTGATCCGTCGGACGGCTCCCGGGCTGCCGCGGCACGGACCTCGTGCCGCGGCAGCCCGAACACCCGTGCTCCGCCCACCCTCCGGGGCCGGCGGAGCACGGGTGTTCGCGGCGCACGGCCGGCCGCGGTGCCGGCCTCGGCGGTGTGCACGCCAGGGCCGGTGCGCCGGGCGCCGGTCAGGGGCTCTCGGGAGCCGTGGCGCCGGGGGCCGCTCGCGGTGCGGTGGCGGCGGGGCCCGGTGCCGGGGCGGGGGCCGGTCGCGGTGCGCCGGCGGCGGGGTCCGGTGCCGGTTCCGGCCCCGGATCCGGGGGAGCGCTGGCCGTCAGGTGGAGCATGAGCAGCTCGTTGAGGTCCTGGGTGGACATGCCGGCGGGATCCACCCCGAGGTGGGCGGCGAGATCGCGGGTGCGGAGCCGGGCGGCGGCCTCGACGAGGGTGGCATAGCCGTCGGCGGCGGCCCGGGTGCGGTGCCGGCCGGCGAGGGCGAGGGCGGCGGCGACGAGGGCGGCGGGCCACCACCAGACGACGAGCAGCAGGTAGAGCAGTGCCCAGGCGCTCAGCCCGGTGGCCCGGGTGAGGCCCTGTCGGGCGGCGGTGATCTCGGTGCGCACGGTGTCGGGGAGGACCAGCCACAGGTGCGGCCAGAGCACGGCCAGGTCGAGGTGCTGGTCACGCTCCAGGCGCAGGGCCGCGGCGTTGACGCGGTCGCCGCTCCAGGTCGGGCGTTCGGGCGGCTCCGGCGAGACGCGGACCATCGCCGACCGGGCGAGCCGCAGGTCCGCGTCCTCGTCCGCCGAGTCGCCGTCCGCGGTGTCGACGTCCGCGGTGCCGGGGGCCGGCCCGGGCCGGGACAACCGGGCGAGCGCGCGGGCTTCGCCGGCGTCGTTCCGCAGACCGTGCCACGCCCTGGCACGCGGTAGCCAGCGGTTGGTCCTGCGGTCGGTGGCCCGCCGCGCGAGAGCCCGCAGGGGCGCGGGCCAGGTGTGCCAGTCCGCGGCCAGGTGGATCCGCTCGGCCAGGGAACCGAGGGCCTGGGCGATCAGCCCGACGCCCGCCGCACCGCCCAGGACGGCTCCCAGCAGGACCACCTGGCCGCCGGGTGAGCCCGCCACCGGGGCCTTGGCCCACCCGGTGATCCGGGCGGCGAGCCGGTACAGGTCGAAGGGGTGGGCCTGACCGAGGGTGCGGGCGGCGAGGGCCACGGCCAGGTACAGCGCACCGGGCAGGACGAGCAGGGAGAGCCACCGCTCCGCGAGCTTCTTGCCGAGCTCCCCCAGGAGCGCGCCCACCGGCTACAGCCGCTCACGGCACAGGGCGTCCCCGCTGACCGCACACCGCGGAACGGGGACGGGCCCCTGCTGCCACCAGAAGCGCCCGCACCGCGCGGCCGGGCCGAGCGGACAGAGGTAGACGGGCTCGGCCGACCGGCCCCGGTCGGCGCCGGCGACGTGGACACCCCGGTCGCCGGTCCGCCCGTGCTCGTCGTAGGCGTACAGGCCCTGGGGGACACCGACCGCGACCAGCACGTTGTGCAGCGCGTCCACCCGATCCGCCACGTCCTCGCCCTGACGGACGGCCTCCAGCAGGTCCCGGACGAGGGCGTCGCTCCGGAGCGGACCGGCGCGCAGCCGCGCCCCGAGCTCCTGCTCCCGGGCACAGACGATGCCCAACCGCCGTGCGGTCTCCTCGGGTCGAGGCATGTGCTCTTCCACCCCCCTGGTACCGACGGCCCCACCTGTCGTCCCGGGCCGCCCTTTCGGAGGGTATCGGAGCAACTCCCCTCCGGGGAAAGGAATGTGCAACTAGCATCGCGAACCGCGAGCGATGTGGAGGCACGATGCGCGAGGCGCTGTTGGCGGCGATGTGGGCGCGGATCCAGCGGACGAAGGAGACCAGGGACCCGTCGTCGGTCCTGGGGCCGGACGCACTGCGGGACGCCCGTCGGCTCGCCGCGGAGCACGGCCAGGGGGACACCGAAGTCCGGTACGCCCTCGGGTGGTTCTACTGGAGTCGCAGCGTGTACGGCCGGTACCTCGCCCCGCCCGGGGACCAGACGCTGGCGGACATGACGGCGGCCGTCGAGGCCTTCGCCCCGTGCTTCGCGCTCGGCGAGGACCGGCTGCCGGAGCCGCTGCTCCCGGCCCTCGCCGAGGCCGTGGCCCCGAGCGCCGTCCAGGCGCTCCGGCGCGCTCAGGCGTCCCCCGGCCGGATCGAGTGCATCTCGGCCGTGACGATGCTGCGCAGCGTCCTGGCGGCCACGCCCGCCGACCGGCCGGCGCACGCCGAACGACTCGCGCTGCTGGCCGAGGCGCTCCGGGACTGGGGTCCGGGCCCCCGCCCGCTGCTCCACACCGACCTCGCCATCGCGTGCTTCCAGGAGCTCACCTCCGCCGCGCCCGCCCACCACCCCGACCGTGTGACCTGGCTGACCCACCTGGGAGGCCTGCTGCAGGCCCGTGGTCAGGAGTCCGGAGCGGAAGCGGATCTGGACGCCGCCGTCCGTGCTGCGCGGCAGGCGCTGGCCGAGGCCCGCCCCGACCACCCAGGCGCCGTCACGGCCGTCTGGGTGCTGGGCATCGCGCTGGCCAGCAGGTTCGAGGTGACCAAGGTGGACGCCGATCTGAAGGAGGCCGTCGGGTGCCTCCGGAAGGCGGCCGACGCCACCCCGCCCGACGATCCGCAGCACGCCGCGCGGGTGTCCCACCTCGGGACGGTGCTCCGGGCCCGCTTCCAGCACGCGGGCGTGCCGGCGGATCTGGAGGAGGCCGTCGAGGTCGGGCAGCGGGCGGCGGACCACAGCCCGGCCGAGGGCCGCGACCACGCGGCCGTGATCTCCACCCTGAGCAGGGCCCTGTGGGCCAGGTACCAGCTCACGGGCGTGGCGGCGGACCTGGACCGGGCCATCGTGCTCGGGCAGCAGGCCGTGGACACCGGCGAGTCGGTCGACCGCGTGGTGATGCTGTCGAACCTCGGGGGCAGGTTCGCGGAACGGGCCGAACGGACCGGGGCGCTGACGGACACGGACGCCGCGGTCGAGTGGCTGCGGAAGGCGGTGGACGCGGCCCCCGAGGACGACCGCGACCGTGCGGGGATGCTGTCGAACCTCGGCACCGCGCTGTTCAGGAGGTTCCAGCGGGCCGGTGCGCTCGCGGACGTGGACGAGGCGGTGACGTTTCTGCGGGAGGCCGCGGCCGCCGCGGCGGACCGGACCGTACGGGCGATGGTGCTCGGCAACCTCGGCAGTGCGCTGCTGACCCGCTTCCGGCGGACCGGGGTGTCGACGGACCTGGACCGGGGGGTGCGGGCGTTGCGGGAGGCCGTCGACGCTGCCGGCGACCAGCCCGGACGCGCCGCGGCGCTCGCCAACCTCGGCAGTGCGCTGCAGACCCGCTTCGAGCGGTCCGGTGCGCGGGCGGACCTGGACGCGGCGGTGACGGTGGCGCAGGAGGCGGTGCGGCTCGCCCCCGCCGGCGCCGGCCGCGCCATGGAGTCGTCCAACCTCGCCAACGCCCTGGTCATGCGGTCGCAGCGGGACGGCGCACCGGAGGACCTGGACGAGGCCGTCCGGATCGGGCGACTCGCGGTCGAGTCCCTTCCGGCCGGCCACCCCGACCGGGCGGTCCTGCTGTCCAACCTGGGGGGCATGCTGAGCATCCGGTTCCGGCAGTCCGCGGCATCGGAGGACCTCGAGGAGGCGACCTCCTGCCACGTGGCGGCCGTGGACGCGGCCGTCACCCCCCTGACCGGCGTCGAGGCCGGGGACCGGGCCGCCCGGCTCCTCGCGGACCGCGGTGAGTACGGGAGCGCGGCGGACGTGGCCGAGGAGGCGGTGCTGCGGCTGCCCCAGGTGGCCCCGCGCCGCCTGGAACGCGGCGACCAGCAGCACGCCGTCGCACAGGTCGCCGGACTGGCGGGCCGGGCCGCCGCGCTCGCGCTCGCCGCGCCCGGCGGCACCCCGCCCGAACGCGCCCGACGGGCCCTGCGGCTGCTGGAGACGGGGCGCGCCGTCCTGCTCAGCCAGGCCCTGGAGACCCGCGGCGACCTCACCGAGCTCCGGGACCGGCACCCCGGTCTCGCGACCCGCTACGTCGAGCTGCGCGACCAGCTCGACATGCCCGCGGACACCATGACCCCCGTCCGGCTCCGCAGCGAGGCGGCCGACCAGGGGCCGTCACGGCGGGGACCGGTGCGGGACCGGCACCGCGCCGCGGGGGACTTCGCCGCCCTGCTGGCCGAGATCCGGGCCCTGGACGACTTCACCGGGTTCGCCCGGCCGCCGGCCGAAGCGGAGCTGGTCGCCGAGGCGGCCGAGGGGCCCGTCGTGGTGTTCAACATCAGCGGGTACCGCAGCGACGCCCTGCTGGTCACGACCGGGGGGATCGACAGCATCGCGTTGCCTGGTCTCACCCTCCGCGCGGTGACCGACCGGGTGAACGCCTTCCGCAACGCGCTGCACACGCTGACGGTCGGCGGGGAGGAGGCCGAGCAGCTGGCGGCGCAGCGGACCCTGGTCACCGTCCTGCAGTGGTTGTGGGACACGGCGACCGGCCCGGTGCTCGGCGCCCTCGGACTCCACGGACGCGGCGACACGGAGGAGGCCTGGCCGCGGGTGTGGTGGGTGCCCGGCGGGCTGCTGGGCCTGCTGCCCCTGCACGCCTCGGGCCATCACGACGACCCGCCGGGCACGCCGCACCGGCGCACCGTGATGGACCGGGTGGTCTCCTCCTACACGCCCACCGTCCGCGCACTGCGCCACGCCCGCGAACGCGCCCGGACCGCGGCCTCGACGCAGGCCGCACGGAACCTGATCGTGGCGATGCCGACCACACCCGGCCTTCCGGACCACGGCCGTCTGCACTACGTCGAGGACGAAGTCGCGGTGCTGCGCGAGCGGTTGCCCGACGCGGTCCTGCTCCGGGAACCGGAGCCCGGGGACGGCCCCGCGCACCGGGAGCCCTCCGTGCCGACCCGGGCCCGCGTCCTCGACCAGCTGCCGGACTGCGCGATCGCGCACTTCTCCTGCCACGGCTCCAGTGACCCGGCGGACCCGTCCCGGAGCCTGCTGCTGCTCCACGACCACGCGGAGGCGCCGCTGACCGTCGGGCGACTCGCCTCCGTCGCGCTGGACGGAGCCCGGCTGGCCTACCTGTCGGCCTGCCGCACCGCGGCCATCGACACCTCGGAACTGCTCGACGAGGCCATCCACCTCACCTCCGCCTTCCAGCTCGCCGGGTTCCCGCACGTCATCGGCACGCTCTGGGAGATCGACGACCAGATGGCCGTCACCGTCGCCAGGCTGTTCTACGCCGGCCTCGGGGCCGATGGCGCCCGCCCGGATCCGGACCGGTCGGCCCGCGCACTCCACCGGGCGGTCCGCCGGGTGCGTGACGGCCACGGCCTGCCGGCCCCGCTCAACTTCAACGACTCCCCGTGGCTGTGGGCCGCCTACCTGCACGCGGGTGCCTGAGCGGCCGAGCACGGCCGGGTGACGCGCCTTCAAGAAATCAACACATTCAGGCTTAAGGGCCGCTTACGGTTACAGATATTGACGTGTCCCGGTCCGGGCGGGAGTCTGACGGCGAGGCAGCGCGACCCGCGCCGCCAGGCCGTCCACACCGCCCCCCTCGCCGTCCCCTCGCCGTCCCCTGACCGTTCCTCGGCCGCCCCCACCGGCCCTGGCCGCCCCCACCCCCTCGGGAGCCCCCGTGATCACTCGCCGGAAGGTGCTCGGCGCCTCCGTCGCGGCCCTGACCGCGCCCGCCCTGTTCGCCCTCGCGCAGACCGCGAACGGCAGCACCACCCCGCAACAGCTCGACGTCGACCTGGTCAACACCGTCCCCTCCCAGCCGGTCTACGCCCACGTCCTCGGCCTCGACCCGGCCCGGGGCAACAGCTGGGCCTTCCTGCGCTCCGACGGCAGCACGCTCTACCATCCGCCGTCCCCCTCCGCCCCGGGTGCGCCGCTCGGCGCCGACTGCGCCATCGCGCTGGGCGCACCCGGCGCCACCCCGCGCCGGATCCGGCTTCCCTACCTCTCCAGCGGACGGATCTACCTCTCCGTCGGCCGCCCCCTGACCTTCCTGATCAACCCCGGCCCCGGCATCGCGCTGCCGTCGGTGAGCAACCCCACCGACCCCAACATCGCCACCTCCTACGGATTCTGCGAGTTCACCTACGGGCCGGACCAGTTGTACGCCAACATCAGCTACGTCGACTTCGCCGCCGTCCCGATCGCGTTCGACCTGACCACCGGCGACGGGCGGCAGCGCGTGAGCGGCCTGCCCGCCGGCGGTCTGGAGTCCGTCGCGAGCGCGCTGCGCACCCAGGCCGCCCAGGACGGCGGCGACTGGGCCCGACTGATCGTCCCCGACTCCGCCGGCCGCACCCTGCGCATCCTCAGCCCCAACACGGCGATCAGCGCCGACCCGGCACTGTTCAACGGCTACCTCGACGGCTACCTCGCCGCCGTCTGGCAGAAGTACCGGAGCACCGACCTGGTGATCGACACCCAGGTCGGCTGGGGCACCGTCACGGGCCGGGTCGCCGCCGACGGCGTCCTCACCTTCCCCGGCGTCGGCGGCTTCGCCCGGCCCTCCACGGCAGCCGTCTTCAACTGCAGTTCGGCACCGTTCACCACCGGCAACGACCTGATGGGCAACCTGAGCGCCCGGATCGCCGCCGCGCTCAACCGCACCACCCTGCTGGACGATCCGCACCAGCCGACCGGCGAGAACCCGGCCGCCTTCTACACCGCCGCCCGCACCAACCACTACGCCCGCATCCTGCACGCGACCAACCCCGACCACCTCGGCTACGCCTTCCCGTACGACGACGTCCACCCGGCCGGGGTGGACTTCGAGGGCCGGGTGCAGTCGTCGAGCCCGACCCTGTTCTCCGTCACCGTCGGAGGCGGTCAGGGCCCGGTCGACCCGGGTCCGTCCCCGCAACCCGGCGGCGGGACCAGCGCGTTCGGGACGATCCAGGCCGAGTCCTACGGCTCGCAGTCCGGCACCGCGCTGGAGACCTGCGGCGACACCGGCGGGGGCCGGGACGTCGGCTGGATCGCCGACGGCGACTGGCTCGCCTACCCGGGCGTCGACTTCGGCGGCTCCGGCGCGAGCCGCTTCCAGGCCCGGGTGGCCTCCGGCGCCGCCCCCGGCGTCAGCGGACTGGTCCAGGTCCGGCTGGACAGCCCGACCGCCGCACCGGTCGGCAGCTTCGCCGTCGCCAACACCGGCGGCTGGCAGGCGTGGCGCACGGTGCCCGCCGACATCACCCGGACCACCGGGACCCACACCGTCTACCTCACCTTCGCCAGCGGACAGGGCGCCGACTTCGTCAACCTCAACTGGTTCACCTTCAACTGACGCCCGCCGCGCGGACGATGACCCGGGCGGCCCGGCCCGTACGGCCCACGCGGCGCTCGTCCGGATTCCCCCGGCGTCGCCTGAGCCCCGCTGCTCCGCCCGGCCCGTCGAGTCCCTGATCTTCCGCACCATCCTCCGATCCCGGTACGGGCGGAGAGCAGCCGGCGGTCCCGCGCGGTCGCGGGCCCGCCGTCTCCGTGCGTGCGGCCCGACGCCGAGCCGGGTGGCCCGGCGCGAGCGGGCGGGCGAGCGGGCCGCCGCCGCGTTGCGGTTCGGCCGTACGGGGGCAGGTCGCCCGACATCGCCGACGGGAACGGCCGGGACGAAAACGCCTCCGTTAGCGTCGTGCCGGGGGCAGATCACGGACTCGGAGTGTGCTGATGGACCGCTACCCGCCGATCGCCGACCACGGTCTGGTGGGCGACCTCCAGACCGTCGCGCTGGTCTCCGCCAAGGGCGTGATGGACTGGTTCGTCGCTCCCAGGGTCGACTCGCCCAGCATCTTCGCCGCCCTGCTGGACCACGACCGCGGCGGCCACTTCCGGATCTGCCCCACCGCCGAGGACGTCACCCACCGTCAGCTGTACTATCCGGACACCGCCGTCCTGGTCACCCGGTTCATGTCCCCCGAGGGCGTCGGCGAGCTGATCGACTGGATGCCGCCGCTCACCTCCGGCGGCGCCACCGACCGGCACACCGTGGTCCGCGGCATCCGCGTGGTGCGCGGCACCGTCACGTTCGACCTGGACTGCCGGCCGCGCTTCGACTACGGCCGCGCGCTGCACGAACTCCACCTCGACGACCGGTACGCCGCCTTCCGCGCCCCCGGCATCGCCCTCCACCTGCGCAGCACCTTCCCGCTGCACCGCAGCGGCGACGACGTGGCCGGCACCGTCACCCTCAGCGCCGGTCAGACGGCCGGTGCCGTGCTCACCGTCTGCGCCGCGGACGGCGCCGTGCCGCCCCCGACGAGCGAGGAGCAGATCACCGAGGGGCTCTGGGACGCCGTCAACTTCTGGCAGGACTGGGTCCGCACCGCCAACTACCGCGGCCGCTGGACGGACATGGTCCGCCGGTCCGCGATCACCCTGAAACTGCTCACCTACGCCCCCACCGGCGCGCCGATCGCCGCCGCCACCACGGGCCTGCCCGAGCAGGTGGGCGGCGAGCGCAACTGGGACTACCGCTTCACCTGGGTGCGGGACGCCTCGCTGTCCGTGCGCGCCCTGCTCGACCTCGGCTTCCACGAGGAGGCCGGTGCGTTCACCCGCTGGCTCGGCGACCGCCTCCACGAGCGGCTCGAACTGCCCGGCGAGCGGCTGCAGATCATGTACCGGGTCGACGGCGACCCGGAGCTGACCGAGGAGGTGCTGGAACACCTCGAGGGGTACCGCGGCTCGTACCCCGTCCGCGCGGGCAACGCCGCGATGGACCAACTGCAGCTCGACATCTACGGCGAGGCGATGTACGCGCTGACCGAAGCGCGCGAGATCGGCATCCAGGCGGGCTACCGCGGCTGGAAGGCCACGGCCCGGATGCTCGACTGGCTCGCCGACAACTGGGACCGGCCCGACGAGGGCATCTGGGAGACCCGCGGCGGGCGCAAGGAGTTCACCTACAGCCGGGTGATGACCTGGGTCGCCTTCGACCGGGGCATCAGCCTCGCCGAGCACTTCAGCCGCCCCGCCGACATCGCGCGCTGGCGCCGGACGCGCGACGAGGTGCTGGAGCAGATCATGACGCGGGGCTGGAGCGAGCGCGAGAAGGCGCTCGTCCAGCACTACGACGGGGACGTCCTGGACGCCTCGCTGCTGGTCGTGCCCCGGGTCGGCCTGCTCGCGCCGCGGGATCCGCTCTGGCTGTCCACCCTCGACGCGATGGAGCGCAAGCTCGTCTCCGACAGCCTGGTCTACCGCTACGACCCCGCCGCCTCGCCCGACGGACTGCGGGGCTCCGAGGGCACCTTCAGCCTCTGCACCTTCCTCCACGTCGACGCGCTCGCCCGCGCCGGGCGGCTGCGGCAGGCCCGCTATGCCTTCGAGAAGATGCTCACCTACGCCAACCACGTCGGCCTGTTCGCCGAGGAGATCGGCCCCTCCGGCGAGCAGCTCGGCAACTTCCCGCAGGCCTTCACCCACCTCTCCCTGATCATGGCGGCCAACACGCTGGACAGTGCCCTGGACGCGAAGCGGGGGTCCTGAATGGCCCAGGACCCGGCGCCGGCGGCGCTCGGCGCCGCGGAGTTCCGCGCCCTGTACCGGCGGCTGCGCCGCGACCGGCCGGGCGGCGCCCTCGCCGAGCTCACCCCGGACCGGGTGGCCGCCGCGGCCCGCGAGGTGCGGTCGGGGCTGCGGGTCTCCCTGGCCGCACCCGTGGAGACCGCTCCCGGGCCGGACAACCCCGAGCCCGCCGTCCACCGGATGACCGGCGCGGTGGCCGGCCGGCTGCCCGCCGAGGGCCTGGCCTTCGCCCGCGACCGCATCGCCATGAACGTGCACGGCGACGCCGACAGCCACCTGGACGCCCTGTGCCACGTGGTGTACGACGGAACGCTGTACGGCGGCACGGACGCGGACACCCTCACCCCGCACGGGGCCGGGGCCCTCTCCGTCGACCTGGTCCGGGACGGCATCGTCGGCCGGGGCGTCCTGCTGGACGTCCCGCGGCTGCGCGGGGTGCCCTGGCTGGAACCGGGCGAGCAGGTCGGCGCCGCGGAGCTGGCCGAGGCCGAGGCCGCCCAGGGAGTCCGGGTCGGCCCGGGCGACCTGCTGTTCGTCCGGGTCGGGCACCGCCGGCGCCGGTCCGAGCTCGGCGCCCGGGACACCGCGACGGCCCGTGCGGGGCTCCACCCGGGCGCCATGGAGTTCCTCGCCGAACGGCGCGTCGCGGCCCTCGGCAGCGACGGCAACAACGACGCCGCGCCGTCCCGGACGGAGGGCGTGGACTACCCCGTCCACGTGCTCGCCGTGCACGCGATGGGCGTCCACCTGCTGGACTACCTGCAGTTCGAGGAGCTGGTGCCGCTCTGCGTGCGGGAGCGGCGCTGGTCCTTCCTGTGCGTGGTCGCGCCGCTGCGCCTGCCCGGTGCCACCGGCTCCCCGGTGAACCCGGTCGCGATCCTCTGAAGGGCCCCGGCGGGCAGTGCGGGCGGGGTGCGGGGTGCGGGGTGCGGGGTGTGCGGCGTGCCAGGGCCCTGCCCGCCCCTCCCTGAGGTGCCGCCCGGCCGCGTCGGAGGTAGCTTGCAGAGGACGGGACTTGTCCTGCCACGCGGCGGTGCGGTGGTGTCACACCCCCCGTCGCGAGGGTCACCGCGGGGGCGGGCACACGGTGCAGGGCAGGCAACGACTCCAGATCGGACACCCTCCGTGGCAGGCGATCAGCACTACGACGTCATCGTCGTCGGCACCGGAGCCGGCGGCGGCACCCTCGCCCACCGGCTGGCGCCGACCGGAAAGCGTGTCCTCCTCCTCGAACGCGGCGACTACCTGCCCCGCGAACGGGACAACTGGGACTCCACCGCGGTCTTCGTCAAGGGGAAGTACCGGGCCCCCGAGTACTGGTACGACAAGGACGACAACGCCTTCCCGCCCGAGGTCAACTACTACGTCGGCGGCAACACCAAGTTCTTCGGCGCCGCGCTGTTCCGCCTGCGCCCCGAGGACTTCGGGGAACTGCGCCACCACGGCGGGACCTCCCCGGCCTGGCCGATCGACTACACGGACCTCGAGCCCTACTACTCCCGGGCCGAGCAGCTCTACCGGGTCCACGGCCGCCACGGGGAGGATCCGACCGCGGGCCCGGCGAGCTCCCCGTACCCGTTCCCGCCCGTCGAGCACGAGCCCCGCATCCAGCAGCTCAGCGACGACCTGGAGAAGCACGGCCTGCACCCCTTCCACCTGCCGATCGGCGTCGACCTGGCCCAGGACGAGCACGGGCGGCCCCTCCACGGCAGTGCCTGCATCCGCTGCGACCGCGTCGACGGCTTCCCCTGCCTGCTCGGCGCCAAGTCCGACGCGCAGGTGATCTGCGTCGACCCGGCCCTGGAACACGACAACGTCACCATGATCACCCGTGCCGACGTGCGCCGGCTCGAGACCGACGCCACCGGCCGGACCGTCACCGGCGTGGTCGCCGACCTCGGCGACGGAGCCACCGCCACCTTCACCGCCGACATCGTGGTCGTCGCCTGCGGAGCCGTCAACTCGGCCGTCCTGCTGCTGAGATCGGCCGGCGACCGGCACCCGGACGGGCTCGCGAACGGCTCCGGCATGGTCGGCCGCAACTACCTGCGGCACAACAACCTCGCGCTGATGGCCGTCTCCAAGGAGCCGAACCCCACCCGCTTCCAGAAGACGCTCGCCCTGCACGACTGGTACCTGGGCGCTGACGACTGGGACTACCCGCTCGGCGGGATCCAGATGCTCGGCAAGTCCGACGCCGAGCAGATCCACGGCGAGGCGCCGCGCTGGGCCGGCGCCGTCTCGCCCGACCTGCCCTTCGAGGTGCTCGCCCACCACGCCGTCGACTTCTGGCTGTGCGGCGAGGACCTGCCCGCCCCCGACAACCGGGTGACGCTGGACGCCGAGGGCAACATCCACCTCGCCCTGGACGAGCGGAACAACACCGCCGGACTCGGCCGGCTGCGCCACAAGCTCCAGGGCATGCTGGGCAGGCTCGGCATGCACGAGCACCACCTGCTCCCGCACAGCATCTACCTGCACAAGGGCATGCCGATCGGTGCCACCGCCCACCAGGCGGGCACGGTGCGCTTCGGCACCGACCCGCGGACGTCCGTCCTCGACGTCGACTGCAAGGCCCACGAACTGGACAACCTCTACGTCGTGGACACGTCCTTCTTCCCCAGCATCGGCGCCGTGAACCCGTCGCTCACCGCCATCGCCAACGCGCTGCGGGTGGGCGACCACCTCGCCGACCGGCTGCGCTGAACGACCGGCCGCGCCGGACGATCCGCCGTGCCGGGCGACCGGCCGCGCCGGACGACCGGAAGTTCCGAACACCCGTACCCCACAGGAGAGTCGGCGATGACGACAGGACAGATGGACGCTCTGGTGATCTTCGGCGCGACCGGTGACCTGGCCAAGCTGGAGACCTTCCCCGCCCTCGTCGGCCTCGCCGAACGCGGCGTCCTGGACGTCCCGGTCGTGGGCGTGGCCAAGGCCGGCTGGGACCTGCAGCAGTTCCGCGACTACGCCGAGGCCTCGCTCACCCTCAACGGCATGGACCCCCGGGCGCCCGCCGCGACCAGGATGCTGGGCCTGCTGCGCTACGTGGACGGCGACCTCGGCGACGACGCCACCTACCAGGCGATGTCCGAGGCCATGGGCACCGGCGGGCGGGCCCTCTACTACCTGGAGGTCCCGCCACCGCTGTTCGGCCGGATCGCCGCCGGCATCGCCGGCGCGGGCCGCGCGAAGGACGCCCGCATCATGGTCGAGAAGCCCTTCGGCACCGACCTGGCCAGCGCCCGCGCCCTCAACGCCACCATGCACACGTACTTCCCCGAGGACGCCATCTACCGCGTCGACCACTGGCTCGGACTCGACCCCGTCGAGAACGTCCTGTTCGCCCGGTTCGCCAACTCCGTGATCGAGCCGCTGCTCAACCGCACGCACGTGGAGAGCATCCAGATCACCATGGCCGAGGCCTTCGACGTCTCCGACCGCGGCCGCTTCTACGACCGGACGGGCGCGATCCGCGACGTCATCCAGAACCACATGCTGCAGGTCCTCGCCACCGTCCTGGCGGACCCGCCCGCCGGACACGGCCTGGGCGCCTGGCGGGACACCAAGGCCGTCGCCGTCGGCTCGCTGCGACCACTCGCCACCGACCACATCGTGCGCGGACAGTACGAGGGCTACCGGGACGTGGCCGGCGTGGACCCGGAGTCCACCGTGGAGACCTACGCCGCGATCCGGCTCACCGCCGACTCCTGGCGCTGGGCCGACGTGCCGATCCTCATCCGGGCCGGCAAGTGCCTCCCGGTGACGGCCACCGAGGTGAGCATCCGGTTCCGGCGTGCCCCGCACGACGTCTTCGGCCTGCGCCCGGCGCCCGCCACCAACATGCTCCGCTTCCGGATCTGGCCGGAGACCGAGGTGGCGCTCACCCTCGCCGGCAAACAGCCGGGCGGCGGCTGGCAGGCCAACCACGAGGAGCTCGCCTTCAGCCAGCTCCCGGGCTCGGACATGCGCCCCTACGACCGGCTCATCGGCGCCGCACTGGACGGCGACCGCTGGCTCTTCGCCCGCCAGGACACCGTCGAGGCCGCCTGGCGCATCGTCGACCCGGTGCTCGGGGACGCCGTCCCGGTCCACCCGTACGCCCGCGGCACCTGGGGCCCCGGCGAGGCCGACGCCCTCCTCGCCGACGGCGAGACCTGGTACGACCCGGCCGGCTGAGGCCCGCGCCGGACCCGCCGCCGGACGGGCCGTACGGTCCGCTCAGGGCTCGTCGTAGTAGCGCCGCTCCTCGACCGTCTCGTCGGCCCCGACCCGCCGGACCAGCCGTCGGCGCCGGAACACGTTCGCGTACGTGATCATGCCGAGCAGACCCGCGGCCATCAGGATCCAGCCCACCATGTGCAGGTCGACACCCTTCACGTGCCAGTCCGACGCGAAGGCCAGGATCGCGCCGGAGGCGAACAGTACGATGCAGCCGCCAATGCCCATGTCGTCTCACTCCTCGTCAGTCGGCTGGGTCCCCGGGTGCCCCGGATCCGGGCACCGACACCTGCCGGGTGCGAAAATCGGCGGCGGTTCCCCGGGTTTGCGACGCCGTTCACGGGTGAGACGAACGCCATGGGCAACTACGTGATCACCGTTCCGGGGACCGTCCGACGACCGGTGGGGGAGGCCGCGCGCCGCACCCTGCTGGCCGTCGTGCACGGTGCGGACCCGGAGGAGGCCGGCGTGGAGGTACCCGACCTCGACGTCCTCACCCTGGACGAACCGGAGGGCACGTTCGTGCTGCGACTGGAGGTGCAGGCCGCCGACCGCGGCGAGGCCGGCGACACGGCCCTCGGCCTGGCCCGGCGGGCCTTCGCCGCCGCCGGATACCAGGAGGACGCGGTGGACATCGGCACCCCGGCGGTCACCGGCATCGACGTCGGCTGATCCACCCGCCGGGCCGCCGCCGGGCCGTCTCCCGGGAACGCCGGGCCCCGGCGGCGGACGGCGGCCCCCCGGATCCGGCGGGCCGGGTGAGTCGGTCCCGGGTCCCGGGCGGGTGGGCGCTCAGACTGCGATTGCCGTGGACGCCGTCGCGGTCTGCCACCCGTGTGTTCGTGCCGGAAGGATCCTTCGTGACCTCAGTGACCTCAGTGACTCCTATGACCTCCGCGCCCTCCCCGACCGGCTCGCGGACCCGGCCGACCGCCGGCCGCGGCAGGGTGCGCCGCCGGGTGGCCGTGGTCGCCGCGCTCGGTGTCGCCGTGACCGTCACCGGTGCGGCCCCCGCCCACCGGGCGGCGGGTGCCGACGGCCCGTTCCCCGTACCGGCGGCGGTCGGCCGGGCCGAGCAGGTGATCACGGTCGAGGCCTCCGGGACCCGCGCCACGGTGACCACGTGGGCACGGCAGGACGGCGCCTGGCGGGCGCTCGCCTCCACCTCCGACGCGCGGATCGGGTCCGGCGGCCTCCACGACGGTCCCACCCGCGTCCAGGGCACCGGGACGACGCCGTCCGGCACCTACACCCTCACCCAGGGCTTCGGCATCGCCCCCGACCCGGGCACCAAGGTGCCCTACCACCGGGTCACCACCCACGACTGGTGGGTCCAGGACCCGACCTCCGCCCACTACAACCGGATGCGCACCGACACCGAGGGCGGCTTCCACCTGACCGATCAGGGCGCCCTCGGCAGCGAACACCTCATCGACCACCCCGTCCAGTACGAGAACGTCCTGGTGATCGACTTCAACACCTCCCCGGTGGTGAAGGGCCGCGGGGCCGGGATCTTCCTGCACGACCTCGGCCCCGGGGCCGAGGCCACCGCGGGCTGCGTCGCCGTCCCGGCCGCCTTCATGACGGGGATCATGCGGTGGATCGACCCCGCCGACCACCCCGTCATCGCCATCGGCTGAAGGGCGGGAATCCTACGGTCGGCGGCCTCCTCGGCGGGCCGGGGTCCGGGGCCGCCCCGCCGGAGATCCGCTCACATGGACATGTCCGCCGGCATGGACAGCCCCGGGACCAGCCCCGGATTCCAGGGGACGAAGCAGGCGTAGACGATCAGGGCGACGCCCAGGACGATGCTGAACGCCTTGCCGTGGCGCCAGGTCTTCTCCAGGAACACGGCCGCGGCCAGACCGGCCATCCAGGCGAGGTTCATCACGCCGACCACGATCAGGACGACCATCAGGCCCCAGCAGCAGCCGACGCAGTAGCCCCCGTGGTAGACGCCGACGCGGACGTCGCGCAGCCGACCGGAGTAGCCCCCGAAGCGCATGAGGAAGCCGATGGGGGAGCGGCAGTGCCTCAGGCAGCGGTCCTTGAGCGGGCTCATCTGGTACAGGCCGGCCCCCGCCAGCAGGACGGCGGCGACCCAGGGCGCGGCGTCCGGCGCCCGGGCGGCGAGTTCGCCGCCCGCCCAGGCCACGCCGAACGCGGCGAGACCGAAGGCCTCCCAGGCGAGCAGGTAGCCGACGACCAGACCGGTGCTGCGGCCCGCGCGCGTCCACCCCGTCGTCCGGGCGCTCAGCGTCCGCAGGTACAGGGAGACGACGGGCATGACGGAGGGCAGCATCATCGCGGCCATCATCAGGCCCCACAGGACCAGGAATCCTGCCAGGTCGCGGCCCATGGTGCCCGGTCCGGGCGCCATGCCGGACGCACTGCGGACCGTCAGGATCCAGGCCAGGGCCGCCACGGCGAGCAGCGCCGCCCAGCTCGCCGGGACGACGGCCCGTCGAGTCAGCAGTGACGACATTCAGGCCGCCCAGGAGAACGGCGCCGAGAAGGCGTTCTTCCCTTCGTTCCCGAACTCGAGACCGAAGGCGTTCACCCGCGACGTCGTCGCGACTCCGGCCGCGAGGGTGTCCGCGGGGAACCCCACCCCGCTGACCTTGACGCCCCTGCCGGTCGCGTCGAGGGGCGAGACGAAGTCCTCGACCTCGATGTCGACCGCGTCCCCGATCCGCACACGGTGGTTCCGGCCGTCGTCGGCGTAGTCGATCCGGGCGACCTCCAGGCCGAGCATCTCGCCGACCAGCGGACCCAGGGCCTCCATCGGGCCCCCGCGCTGGCCGGAGAAGACCGCCCCGAGCGCTTCGGCCTGCTCGGGTGAGGCGGCCTCGTCCATGATCACGCCCATCCGCCAGCCGCCGTCGCTCATCAGCGGCGGGGTGTCGGCCACCACGGCGACCGTCAGACCGCTCACGTCGACGTCGTCGACCTGGCCGGACCCGACGTGGAAGGCCAGGAAGACCCGGCAACGGTCGTAGTCCGCCGGGGCCGTGAGGCCGGAGGTGGAGCAGGGGCACACCATGTCGCAGTTGCAGTTCTCGAAATACGTACCCTCGATACGCCATGCCATCGGAAGCTCCCTTCCTAGGCTGAGGCACACGTCTCGTGATCCATTCTCCTCCCCGCGGGAGCACCCGGCAACGGCGTCGCAGCGCCGCTCGCGCGCCACCGTGATCTGCTGCCACAGCGCGATGGGGGGATCGGTCGACCTCGGGCTCGGTCCGCGCGGCCCCTCGACCGGTCGCAGGGCTCCGTCGACGCGGAGGAACGCGGGAGGCGTGATCCGATGCCTCTGAGGGGGCTCGGGCCGGGGCGGCCGTCCACCCGTGCCTTTCGGCGCGTGCGCCGCCGGTGTCCTGGCGAGTCCGAGCGGTCGTGGCGGCGTTCGCGGAGTCAGCGCGAGGTCCACGGACCAGGTGGCAGACGCCCACACTGTGACGCCCGAGGTATGTGTCGCCGCCATAGGGATGGCACTCCGGCGTCCGTAACGTGTCGCGCACGGGAGCCGAACGAGGAGGAGCGACGCACATGCGGAGGAACGGACGTGGCGGGCGGAGAGGCTGGGGCTGGCTGCTCGCGAGCGTGCTGGCGCTGATCGGTGCGGTCGTTCCGGCGGGGTCGGCCTCGGCGGCGGTGCCGCCCTACCTGACCCTGGAGGCGACCTACAGCAGCGTCGCCAACGGCTGGGACCGCGTCGAGCGCTACCTCGACACCACCTCCGGCTTCCGCCAGGAGCAGTATCCGCCGGACGGCCGCGGCAACCAGGACGGCCAGCGGCTCACCTTCTTCGGCGGCGTCAAGCAGCCCTTCTCCGGCCGTTTCCTGCTCTACTCGGCCCCGGGCTGGAACACCGGAGCGCGCCAGGTCCCCGTGCTGCTGGTGCACGGTGCCAACGACAACCCGGACCGGGCCTGGGCCAACCCCGGCGAGTCCGGCGGATACGGCTGCGGCGCCGCCTCGTGCCCGAGCACCGGGCTGATGCAGAAGCTGGCCGGGCAGGGCTACCGGGTCTTCGCGATCGGCTTCGCGCACAAGCAGGGCGACAACCTGATGCAGGCCCAGGAGGTCGGCGACGCGGTCGCGTTGATCCGCGCGAAGCTCGGTGTCCCGCAGGTGGACGTGGTGGGCTGGAGCAAGGGCGAGATGTCGGCCCGGGCCTACGTCTCCTCGGTCAAGCCCGCCTGGGGCCGCGCGTACGCGGGCGACGTGCGCAAGCTGATCACGCTGGGCGGTCCGAACGGTGGCTACGACTACCCCTTCGCGCACGGGTGGGCGCACGACTTCTCGATCTGGCCGCAGTGCGGCGGTGCGATCAACGCCCCCTCTCCGCACCTGCACATGACCTGCTACGGCACCTACACCGCGCACCCGGAGTTCTCCTTCACACCGGCGAGCGGCTACGACGACTACCCCGGGCAGCGGCAGATGCTGGCCCGCTGGGACTCGGTCTTCGGCGTCGACCAGACCCAGCAGGACTGGTACACGACCTACTACGGCGGGCAGGGCTTCTACACCGACGGCGGCGGCATCCAGGCCGCGATCGACGCCGGCTCGCTGATCGCCCCGCTGCGCCAGGCCGGGGTGCCCTCCTCGGTGAAGGCGTACCTGCTGGCCGGCGGGACGCCCAACATCCTCGGGATCTTCAACGAGGATCGCGGCCCCAGCGACGGCGTGGTCTTCGTGGCCAGTGCGCTGGACACCACCGGCTTCGGCACCGTCGGCGGCACCGCGCTGATCGCCTCCGCCAACCACCTGGAACTCGGCTGGGACAGCGCGGCGAGCGCGCAGGTCGCCGGCTGGCTGAACTGAGGAGATCCGGATGATCACCGATCGACTGGTGGCCACCGACCGGCTGACCGTGAACTACGCCGAGGTCGAGGGCCGGACCGGGGAGCCCGTGGTCCTGGTGCACGGCAACGTCTCCTCCGGCGTCTTCTGGCACTCGACGATGACCGAACTCCCGACACGCTACCGGCCGTTGGCTCCCGACCTGCGCGGCTTCGGCGGCAGCGAGCCGCTCCCGGTGGACGCCACCCGGGGTCTGCGCGACCACAGCGAGGACCTGCTCTCCTTCGTGGCGGAACTGGCACTCGGCCCGGTGCACCTGGTCGGCTGGAGCATGGGCGGCGGGGTGGTGCTGCAACTGCTCCGCGACCGGCCGGAGCTGGTCCGCTCGGTCACCCTCGTCAACCCGGTCTCCCCGTACGGCTTCGGCGGCACCCACGGGGTGGACGGACGGCTCAACTCGCCCGACGGAGCGGGCTCCGGCGCCGGCGGTGCGGCCCCCGAGTTCGTCCGGCTGCTGCGTGAGGGCGAGCCGGGCGCCGGGTCGCCGTTCGCGCCGCGCTCGGTGCTGGACACCGCCTACGTCAGCGAGCCGCTCGCCGAGCCGGACCGCTACGTGGCGGCGATGCTGACCACCCGGACCGGCGAGGACCACTACCCGGGCGACAGCCGTACGAGCGAGGCCTGGCCCGGCTTCGGACCCGGCGAACGCGGGGTGCTCAACTCGATGGCACCGACCCACTTCCGGATCGACGACCTGGAAGTGGTCGAGCCGAAGCCGCCGATCCTGTGGATCCGCGGTACGGCCGACGTGATCGTCTCCGACGCCTCGCTCTTCGACCTGGCCCACCTGGGGGCCATCGGTGCGGTTCCGGGCTGGCCCGGCGCGGACACCTGCCCGGCGCAGCCGATGGTGGCGCAGACCCGCGCCGTGCTGGACCGCTACGCGGCCGCGGGCGGGCGGGTCCGCGAGGTCGCGGTGGAAGGCACCGGGCACAGCGTGCAGTTGGAGCGCCCGAAGGAGTTCCTGGCCGCGCTGGTGGAGACCCTGGGCGGGGTGTGACGGCGAGGCCGCCGCTCCGGAGGTCGCACCGCCCGGGGCGGCCGGCACCTGCGCCGACCCCGGGTGCGTGCGCACACCACCGGGGGAGCACCGGGTACCGGCCTCGACTCTCGTTCATGCCGGACGTCGGCTTCGGCGTGCCCGGCCGCTGAGTTCCGGCTCGCCGCGGAGTTGTTCCGCCGCCTCAGCGGGCCTCCGCTCCCGGCGGCGAGATCGCCGGAGACCTCGTCGAGCGGCCGACCACCCCTGGCTCCGGCCCGGCCCGCCGGCTGAAGGCCGCCGACCGAGGCGTGAGCCCGTCAGAGCGTGCCGAGGGCGGCTTCCTCCCGGTCGAGGTCGTGCTGGACGCGGCGGCGGGTGGTGTCGCTGATCCGGTGCTCGTCGTAGAGACGGTGCAGTTCGGCGCCCTGGACGGCGATGACCTCGCGGCGCAGCTGGCGGTAGGCGGTGTCGGCGGTGGTGCCGTCGGGGCTCTCCGGGGTGCGGTCGAGGCGGGCGGTGAGGGCGCGGCGGACCCGGTCGAGGGCGGTGTCCGGGACGGCTTCCAGTTCGGCGAGGTGTTCCACGTGGTGGAGGGCGGCGCGGTTGAGGGCGTCGCGGGTGTCGTCCTCCTCGCGGGCGGTGTGCTCGGGTTCGAGGGCGAGGCCGGAGCGGTTGACGACGGCGGCGAGGGTCAGGCCCTGGACGACGAGAGTGAACACGACGACGGCGGTGGTGAGCACCAGGACCAGCGGCCGCCCGGCGAGCTTGGTGCCGTCGTCGGCGAGCAGCGGGATGGACAGGGCCGCGGCAAGGGGCATGACGCCGCGGGTGCCGGCCCAGGTGACCACCCCGGCGACCCGCCAGGAGAGCCGGTCCCGGCCCCGGCTGGGCTTGACGGCGCGGGTCAGCGGCAGGGTGGAGAGGACGCGTACGGCGATCAGCACCGCGGCGAGCGCCAGCGCCTGTAGTGGCCACCAGCCGGTGCCGGCGGGCAGGTCCCGCACCAGGGTGGGCAGTTCCAGGCCGACGATGGAGAAGA
Organism: Kitasatospora sp. NPDC004745; assembly: GCF_042873275.1. Taxonomy (NCBI): domain Bacteria; kingdom Bacillati; phylum Actinomycetota; class Actinomycetes; order Kitasatosporales; family Streptomycetaceae; genus Kitasatospora; species Kitasatospora sp. NPDC004745. The sequence goes on from NZ_JBIALK010000045.1 coordinate 42,750, forward strand.
CGACGCTCTCCAGCAGGAACACCACCACCGCGTACACGGCGTGCAGCTGCAGCCGGATGTGGGCGTCGGTGAGCCGGTGGCCGGAGCGCCCGAGCAGCACCCCTGCCACCACCACGGAGGTGACGCCGGAGGTGTGCGCGGACTCCGCGAGGACGTACGCCGCGTACGGGGTGACCAGCGCGATGACCGTCTCCAGCACCGGGTCGGTGGTGCGGCGGCGCACCAGCCAGACCAGGCCGGCGACGGCGGCGCCGACCACGCTGCCGCCCCCGCCGAGCAGCAGGAACTCCCCGCCCGCCGCCGGCACGCTCACCGAGGCGCCGACGGCCACCGCGATGCCGACGGCGACCTTGAACAGGACGAGCGAGGTGGCGTCGTTGAACAGGCTCTCCGCCTGCACCAGCACCTGGAGCCGCCCCGGCAGCGCCAGCCGGCGGCCGAGCGCGGTGACGGCCACCGGGTCGGTGCTGGAGAGCACGGCGCCGAGGACGAAGGCCATCGCGGGCGGGAGTCCCGCGACGGCGACGGCGGTGAAGCCGACGGCGGCGGCGGAGGCGAAGACCAGTCCGAAGGAGAGGATGGTCACCGGCCGCCAGACCGTGCGCAGGTCGCGCAGCGACAGCTCCTCGGCGGAGGCGTACAGCAGCGGCGGCAGGACCACCATGCCGATCACCTGCGGTGGGACGTGCAGCGCGGGGACGCCGGGTATCAGCGCCACCCCGATGCCCGCCAGGACCAGCAGGGACGGCGCGGGAACGCGCAGCCGGCCGGCGAAGGTGGCCACGGCCGTGGCCAGCACCACCAGGACGAGAACGATCGCCACAACGTGCATCGGTGGAAAGGACCCCATCGCAAGAACCGGGGTCACCGCCGCCGATCGCCGCAGTCGTCCCCCGCGCCGACCAGGCTTCCCGGCACACCTGTGGTCATCTTATCGGAGCATTAGCGGGGAGTGGCAGAGCAGAACCGCGAGCCACCGGAGCTCGACCAGCGCGAACGAGGCGTGATCGCATCGGGCCGCGTCCGGCACGGCAGCCGTTCACCGCGCTTCTACGACTGCGGACGGCGAACGGCCATGAGCCAAGGGCGCTGCGGCCCGTGTCCCCCGTCAGACGAACTCGCGCAGGCGCGGCCGCACTCCCAGCACAGTCAGGGCGAGCGCCATCGCCAGTGCCACCGCGCCGAGGGCGGCGGTGGTGGCGTCCAGGTCGGCGTCGGTGGTGGCGACCGCGGCCTCGAAAGCACGCTGGTTGATCGCCTGGTTGTCGTCCAGCGCGGCGCTGAGCACGCCGAAGTCGGCGTTGGACTGGCCCGGGTTGAGGCCGGTGTTGAAGGTGACGGCCTCCTTGAGTTTGCCCTGGGCGTTCAGCTCACGGATCTTCCGGTCGTCGCGTTGGTACTGCTGGAACGCGGTCAACACCCGCTCCGCCGCGTCCTGTTCACCGGCGAAGGTGATGTTGCGAAGCTCGTCGCCGAGGTACCCGCCGAAGCCCACCTGACTGTGGTCGGCCCGGTGCTTGCCGGCCAGTGCGGCGAGCCGGTCGTTGTACGTGGCGAGGGTGGCGCCGTCGACCCGGGCGAAGGACTGGGTCTTGTCGAGGAAGCCCTGCTCGTAGGCGGCCGCCCGGGCGGGGTCGGTCAGGTAGCGGCTCTCGTCGGCGTTGAGGTCGTACGCGACGGCGCGGGCCCGGCTGAGGGCGATCACCGAGTCGAAGGAGTTGCTCTTCGCGACCACCAGTTGGTCGTCCGCCCGCGAGGCCAGTGCCAACGCGCTGACCAGGCCGACGACGGTGAGCAGACTCGTGACGGCCAACGGCACGTTCACCAGTCGCCGGAACCGCACCGCCAGCAGCCGCTGCAGCAGCCCGAGGGCAACCAGGGCCAGCAGTCCCGTGAGCAGGATCCACCACCAGCCGCCGGCCAGGGCGTCGCGCTGGTCGGCGTAGTTGCCTTCCACGACCGCCGCGTTGGCCTTGGTCACCTCGTCGACGGCCGGCAGCAGCTGCTGGCGCAGCAGGTCGCTGGCCTGCCGGTAGGCCGCGAGGCCGTCCGCGGACGGACGACCGGCCGGGGCGTGTGCCTGCTCCTCCAGCAGCTGCGCACGGGCCACCAGCGCTTCGTAGCGGCCGAGTTCACCGATGACGGTCTGGACGGCCCGCTGCCCGGCCGCGTCGCCCGCGACCGCCTCCGTGACGCGCTGCAGGTCGGTGTCGGCCTGGGTGCGCCGCTGTTCGTAGCTGTCCAGGGTCTCCTTGCGCAGCGCGGAGTAGTCCGGGTCGGCACCGAACAGCAGCAGGTTGGCGGCCTGGGCGTCCATGTCGTTGAGCGCGAAGTAGAGGTCCGCCGAGCGCACCACCTGCGGCGCGGCCTGGTGGCCGATGACGTCCGTGCCGTCCCGGGCCCCGCCCAGGACGGTCGCCGTCGCCGTTGCGGCGACGAGAAGCGCGGCGAGGCAGAGTCCGGTGAGCCAACGCACCAGGCGCGGGGTGTTCCACCAGTCCCGGCTGCGCCAGGAGCGGCCGAGCCAGTGATGGGGGGCGCGCGGCGCGGGGAGTGGTACGGCCGTCTCCTGTCGCGCCGTCTCCGACGCGACCGTTTTCCCCATGACAGCCGTACCGCCCGACGTTCCCGTTGGCATCGCCGTGCGCCCCCTCCCCTGTTTTTCACTGGCCGCCGAACCCTCCCCGGAGGAACCCGCCGGAGGTCGGGGTTCGGCAAACGGTCCGCCGCCAGGCCCCACGCCCGGGCAGCGAACCGTTTCCTCGCAGCTCACAGTAGGTGCGGACGAACACCCGTCCGCCCGCCCTGACGGGTCCTTGACGCTGCCGACGGCCGTCTTGACGGGCCATTGGCGCGGGATCCGTCCAGGTGCGCGGACCCGGCACGGTGCGTGCGGGGCTGCTGTCTCTCAGTGCGCGATCGCCACCGCTGTTCGGTGGCCCCGAGACCGAGGTGTTCTGGGCCGGGTTCCGCGCCCTTCGCGCGAGCGTGGGCTGACCGGGGTCCGCCTGGTGATCGGCGATCACTACAGCGGCCTCGTCAAGGCGATCCGCAAGGTCTTCGCCCAGCCCTCCGAGACTTGCGGTCCTGGCCCAGCTCGACACCGTCGCAGGGGTGCTCGGCAAGCGGGTCCGCAGGGTCGGCCTGATCCTTCTGGAGGCCGAGGACGCGGATCAACCGCGAGATCGAGCTCGCACCGACGTCGTCCAGCTCTTCGCGAACGACGACGCGCTGCTGTGGCCGGTCATCGCCGCTGTCGAAGAACGAGATCGCACTACCCGCGTTCAAGGCTGGAACCGGTAGCCGATCCCGGGCTCCGTGATCAGGTGGCGCGGCCGGCCCGGGTCGGGTTCGAGTTTCCGCCGCATGCTGGAGAAGTAGACCCTCAAGTAGTTGCCGTTGGCCGCCGCGTCCGGACCCCAGACCTCGGTCAGGATCTGCTTCCCGGGCACCAGTCGACCGGGGTTGGCGAGCAGCAGGGCGAGGATCTTCCACTCGGTCGGGGTCAAGCGGACAGGGCCGTCCGGACCGACGACCGTGCCCGCGCCGAGATCGACCTCGTGCGAACCGATCCGTGCCGACGGCTCGGGAGCCGTCGGGACACCGCCCAGTGGCCTGCGCAGAATGGCTCGTAGGCGGGCAAGGAGTTCGTCCACGACGAAGGGCTTGGTCACGTAGTCGTCCGCGCCCGCGTCGAACGCCCGGAGCTTGTCCTCGATGTCGGTTCGCCCGGTCAGCACGATGATCGGCGCGGTCAGTGTGGAGCGGATGCCCTTGATCACGTCCACGCCGTCGAAGTCCGGCAAGCCGAGGTCCAGGACGATGGCGTCGGGTGGCGCCTGGCCCGCCGAGTCCAGGGCTTCCTGGCCGGTGGCCGCGGTGAGCACCGAGTAGTGCCGGGCCTGGAGGGTGATCCGCAGGGTACGTAACAGCGCCGGTTCGTCGTCGACGACGAGGATGTGGCTCACCGGTCCGCGCTCCTCTCCAGCAGGGCGATGTCGGGTTCCTCGATCCGCGTCTCCGGTGCTGCGGGCAGGGTGAGCAGCATGGTGGTGCCGCCGCCGGGGGTGTCCTCGACCTCCAGGCTGCCGCCCATGGCTTCGGCGAGGCCGCGGGAGAGGGCCAGGCCGAGGCCGACGCCGGTGGTGTTGTCGGTGTCGCCGAGGCGCTGGAAGGGCAGGAAGACCCGGTCGCGGTCCTCGGGCGCGATGCCGGGGCCGCGGTCGATCACCCGGATCTCCACCTGGTCGGCGTGGTGGCTGGCGGTCACCAGGACGGGTGCGCCGGGGGCGTTGTGGCGCAGCGCGTTGGTGATGACGTTGGCGAGGACGCGTTCCAGCAGGGGTGGGTCGGCGAGCACCGGCGGGGCGGTGTCGAGGTCGAGGGGCTGGATCGGCGCGTACGGGTCGGGGAGCGAGTCCATGGCGCGCATCAGGACGTCCTCGAGCGGGACGGGGGCCAGGTGCAGGGTGAGGGCGCCGGCCTGGAGGCGGCTCATGTCGAGCAGGTTGTCCACCAGACGGGTGAGTTTGACCAGTGATTCGTCGGCGGTGGCGAGGAGTTCGGCCTGGTCCTCGGGCGAGAACTCGACGTCGGGGCTGCGCAGCGAGCCGACCGAGGCGAGGGCGGCGGCGAGCGGGGTGCGCAGGTCGTGGCTGACGGCGGCGAGCAGGGCGGTGCGCATCCGGTCGGCGGCCTTGATCGGCTCGACCTCGGCGGCGGCCACGGCGAGCCGGTCGCGTTCCAGGGCGGCGGCGGCGTGGGCGGCGAAGGCGGTCAGCACGCGCTGGTCGGCGGCGGGCAGCCGGCGGCCGGTGAGGACGAGCACGGCCCGTTCTCCGACTGACACCTCGGTGGTCTCCTGGCCTTCGGTCTCGTCGGCCCCGGCCGTCTCGGCATCGCTGCGGGCGATGGTCTCTCCCGTGAGGCTGTCGAGCAGGGCCACGGAGTCCATGCCGAAGGCCGTCCGGGACTTCTCCAGCAGGGCGGGCAGCGCGTCGGCTCCGCGCAGCACGCTGCCGGCCAGGGTGGAGAGGGTCTCGGCCTCGGCGGTGGCGCGGGCGGCCCTGCTGGTGAGCCGGCCGGCGTGGTCGACGACGGTGGAGACGGTGAGCGCGACGGTGGCGAAGACCACCAGGGCGACGATGTTGTTGGCCTCGTCGATGGTCAGAGTGTGGAGCGGCGGGATGAAGAAGTAGTTCAGCAGCACTGAGGCGATGAGCGCAGCCAGCAGGGCGGACAGCGCGCCACCCAGCAACGCCACGGCCACGACACCGAGTTGGAAGATCAGCGCGTCGGTGGTGAGGTTGAGTGTGCTACGGAACGGCGACAGCGCGAGGGTGAGCAGCAGGGGAACGATCAGGCCCGCTGCGTATCCGGCGATGGTGCGGCGCTTGGAGTGGCGGCGGCCGAGGGCGGGCAGCCGGCCGCGGCCGGTGAACGCGTGGGTGACCATGTGGACGTCGATGTCCTCGGAGGCGTCCACGGTGGTCTGTCCGGTGCCGGGGCCGGTGAGGAAGCGGTTGACCCGGCCGCGGCGGCTGGTGCCGAGTACCAGCTGGGTGGCGTGGTGGGCGCGGGCGAAGGCCAGCAGCGCGGTGGGGATGTCGTCGCCGACGACCATGTGATAGCTGCCGCCGAGGGACTCGACCAGTTGCCGCTGCTGGGCGAGCGCACCGGAGGAGGCGCCGGCCAGGCCGTCGCTCCTGGTCACGTGGACGGCGAGCAGCTCGCCGCCGGCGGTCCGGTCGGCGATCCGGGCGGCGCGGCGGATCAGGGTCTCGCCCTCGGGGCCGCCGGTGAGGGCGACCACGACGCGCTCCCGGGTCTCCCAGACCCGGTCGATGTTGTGGCTGGCACGGTAGTCGCGCAGGCCCTCGTCGACCCGCCCGGCGACCCAGAGCAGGGCGAGTTCGCGCAGGGCGGTGAGGTTGCCGACCCGGAAGTAGTTGGAGAGCGCGGCGTCCACCTTCTCGGCCTTGTAGACGTTGCCGTGGGCCATCCGTCGGCGCAGTGCCTGCGGGGCCATGTCGACGAGTTCGATCTGGTCGGCCCGGCGGACCACCTCGTCCGGGACGGTCTCGCGCTGGGGGATGCCGGTGATCTTCTGGACGACGTCGTTCAGCGACTCCAGGTGCTGGACGTTGACGGTGGTGATGACGTCGATCCCGGCCGCCAGGATCTCCTCGACGTCCTGCCAGCGCTTGGCGTTCCGGCCGCCGGGGATGTTGGTGTGCGCCAGCTCGTCGACCAGCACGACGGCGGGGCGGCGGGCGAGCACGGCGTCGAGGTCCATCTCCTCGAACTCGGCGTCCCGGTAGGCCCGTCTGGTACGGGGGATCACTTCCAACCCGTCGACCAGTCCTTCGGTGAACCTCCGCCCGTGGCACTCGATGAACCCGACCACCACCTCCGCGCCACGGTCCTGTCTGCGGTGGGCCTCGTCGAGCATCCGGTAGGTCTTGCCGACCCCAGGGGCCGAGCCGAGATAGACCCTCAGCCGGCCACGGCGGTGCACGGTGCCGGGGGCGAGGTCGCGAGCCATGGGCGCTGCTCTTTCCTTGTGTGGCTGGCAGGTTGGTGGTGCGCAAACATGGGCGACCGACCCGGGCGCGGAGATTGCCCCGCGCCACGGGTCGGTCTGGTCACTCGACGAACTGATGGAGTGTCATTACTTCTGCTCGCTGAGAGCCTTGTTGAGCAGGACGACGTTGACGCCGTCCTGGCCGAGGAAGCCGAGTGAGCGGCTCTCGGTGTACGTGTCGACCAGCTGGTTCAGCCTGTCGACCGGCAGGTTGCGGGCCTTGGCGACCCGGTCGACCTGCTCCTTGGCGTACGCGACGGAGATGTGCGGGTCGAGGCCGGAGCCGGAGGCGGTCAGTGCGTCGGCCGGCACGCTCGCCGGGTCCACGCCGTCGAAGGCGGCGACGGCGGCGCGGCGGTCCTGGACGGCCTTCAGCAGGTCCTCGCTGTTCGGGCCCTGGTTGGAGGCGCTGGAGGAGGACGGGTCGTAGCCGGCCCCGGCGGCGGAGGGGCGGGGCT
>NZ_JBIALK010000046.1:0-38096 GCF_042873275.1 Kitasatospora sp. NPDC004745
GCGGATGATGCGGGACGCGAAGATCACGCAGATCTACGAGGGCACCAACCAGGTCCAGCGCATCGTCATGGCCCGCAACCTGCCGTAACGCACCCATCACGGGCACACCGGCCCCCGACCGCACGCCGCGGCCGGGGGCCGTGCGCGTCCCCGCCGCCGCCCGGAATCCGCGCGACCGCCGCGGGCGGTGATCCGGTGGGCGGCGCGGGGCCGGTGATCTGTGTACACGCACGCACCTCGGTACGATGAACGCCATGAACCGTGCCGACCTCACCCTGGGCCCGCTCTCCGAGCAGGACCACGTCTTCTACGGCCTGGTCTGGGCCGGCACCACCCTCGCGGCCGAGGTGGACCGCGCGCTCACCCGCAGGCACGGGCTGGCGCTGTCCTGGTTCGAGGTGATGCTCTGGCTGAACGGGCAGCGGGAGCCGGTCGCCTCCTCCGACCTCGGGGCGAAGACCATGCTCAGCCGCAGCCAGGTCTCCCGGGTGGTGGACGCCCTCGCCGCGCGCGGCCTGGTCCACCGCACGCCCTCCGCCACCGACGCCCGGTCGGTGCGGATCGAGCTGACCGAACAGGGCCGGGCGGCCTTCGCCGAGGCGGACGCGACCCGGCGCGCGGTGCTCGCCCCGCTCTTCACCGACCGGCTCGACGAGGGGGACATCGCGGCCCTGGAGGCGGTCTGGCGCAAGCTGAAGCAGCCGCCGCGACCCACCGCGCCGGGGCCCGCGGCCCCGCCGGCCGGTTAGCGGGCCCGCCGACCGGGTCAGCGGGCCCGGCGGTCCGGTGCGGAGCCCGGAGCGGCCCGCTCCGAGGCCGTCCTGATCACCTGGTCCAGCACCTCGCGCGAGCGCACCAGGTCGGTGATCATCCGGTCGATCCGGTCGCGCTCGGCGGTGAGCTCCTCGACCAGCCGCGGGGTGGCGACCTCGTTGGGCCCGCCGTCGCGGTCGCGCATGCAGGGGAGGATCTCGTGGATCTTGCGGCTGTGCAGCCCGGCTGCGAACAGCTCCTGGATGAGGACGACCCGGTCCACCGCCCCGTCCGGGTACTCGCGGTGCCCGCCGAGCGTCCGGGTGGGGAACAGCAGGCCCTGCTCCTCGTAGTAGCGCAGCGAGCGTTCGCTCACGCCCGTCCGTGCCGCCAGTTCGCCGATCCGCATGCCGCCCCCGCCGCCGTGGCCCAACACGTCAACCCGGGACGGATGCTAGCCTCCCCGGCCGCCCGGCTAGCACGACACCTCCGCGCGGCGGCCCACCGGGGGTACCGCGCGGCGGCCCGCCGGTCGTGCCATGATCCCTGCATGGCTTCCAACGTTTTCTTCGACATCGAGATCGACGGCGTTCCGTCGGGCCGCATCGTCTTCAAGCTGTACGACGACGTCGTCCCCCAGACCGCCCGCAACTTCCGCGAGCTCGCCACCGGCCAGAACGGCTTCGGCTACGAGGGCTCCGGCTTCCACCGCGTGATCCCGCAGTTCATGCTGCAGGGTGGTGACTTCACCAACCACAACGGCACCGGCGGCAAGAGCATCTACGGCGAGAAGTTCGCCGACGAGAACTTCCAGCTCAAGCACGACCGCCCGGGCCTGCTGTCGATGGCCAACGCCGGCCGCAACACCAACGGCTCGCAGTTCTTCATCACCACCATCGTGACCGACTGGCTCGACGGCAAGCACGTCGTCTTCGGCGAGGTCGTCGAGGGCATGGACATCGTGAAGCTCGTCGAGTCCAAGGGCTCGCAGAGCGGCCGCACCTCGGCGAAGATCACCATCGCCAAGTCCGGCGTCGTCGAGTAGTCACACCCGCACGCCGACGCGTACCGCCCCGGGAGCGGGAAGTCCGTCGATCCGACTTCCCGCTCCGGGGCGGTGGCGTTCCCGCCGCTCTGCGGCCCCCTGCGGCTCGTGCCGTAGGTCCAAAGGACGATGGCGGCCGGCCGCGGGGCCGGGTGGAATGGCCGGATGGATCACGAGAAGCCCCACGAAGGCCTCACGCCGGACCGGCGGGCCGCCTACCTCGACCGCATCGCCCTTCCCGACCCGGGTGCACCGTCCCCGGAGGCCCTCGCGCGGCTGCAGCTCGCCCACCTGCGCGCCGTGCCCTTCGAGAACCTGAGCATCCACCTCGGCGAGCCGATCGTCCTGGAGCCGGGCCTGCTGGTGGACAAGGTCGTGACCCGCCGGCGCGGCGGCTTCTGCTACGAACTCAACGGCGCCTTCGCCGAATTGCTCCGCTCCCTGGGCTACCGGGTGAGCCTGCTGGCCGGCCGGGTCTTCGACGGTGACCGGCCCGGACTGCCGTACGACCACCTCGCGCTGCGGGTCGAGCTGGACCGCCCCTGGCTGGTGGACGTCGGCTTCGGCCGGTTCAGCCGCCGGCCGCTGCTCCTCGACGAGCGCGCCGAACAGGCCGACCCGCACGGCACGTTCACCGTCGCCCCGTACGGCGAGCACGGCGAACTCGACGTCCTGATGGACGGTGCGCCGCAGTACCGGCTGGACGGCCTGACCCACCCGCTCCGGGACTTCCTCCCGACCTGCTGGTGGCACAGCACCTCGCCCGACTCCCCGTTCGCCCGGGGCACGACCTGCTCGCTCCTCGCCGAGGACGGCGGCCGGATCACCCTCAACGGCAGGAAGCTCCTGCGCACCGCCCCGGACGGCACCCGCAGCGAGGAGCAACTCGCCGACGCCGGGGCCCTGGAGGCGTACCGGGACCACTTCGGCATCACCCTCGACCGCCTGCCGGGCTGAGCGCCGCCGGGCGGGCACCGCCCGGGCCGGGCACGCCACCGCCCCCGGACCGGGTGGTCCGAGGGCGGTGGCGGTGGCGGTGACCGAGGCGGTGCGGCCGGTCCGCGTCACGAAGGGCCGGCCGTGAAGGGCCTGCCGCGGAGGGTCACTTGAAGTCCGGCACCGCGGTGTCGTTCTTGAAGGCGTCGAAGACCTGCTTGGACTTGTTGGCGTCCCACTGGACCGCCGACTCGCCGGTCTTGGTCCGGAAGTCGGCGTTGCCGATCGGGACGGTGATGCTCCGGCCGCCGCCGCCGTTGACGTCCTTCATGGCGAGGAAGAGCGAGCCGAGGTCGGTGAGCCCGGCGTCGTCGTCGACGATCAGGGTGCCGAGGCCGGCGTCGATCAACGGGTAGAGCGTGAACGGGTTGAGCACGGTGCCGGGGGAGGCGGCCTGGTGGGCGAGGGCGCCGAGGAACTTCTGCTGGTTGCGCATCCGGCCGAGGTCCTGGTCGGCCATCTGGTGGCGCTGGCGGACGAAGGCGAGGGCCTGCTTGCCGTTGAGGGTCTGGTCGCCGGCCTTGAGGTCGAGGCCGGAGTCCTTGTCCTTGACGTCCTGGTCGATGTGCATCTCGACGCCGCCGATGGAGTCGACGATGCCGACGAAGCCGGCGAAGCCGATCTCCGCGTAGTGGTCGATGCGGATGCCGGTGTTGAGCTCGACGGTCTGGACGAGCAGCCGCCCGCCGCCGGCACCGAAGGCCGAGTTGATCTTGGCGGTGGTGCCCTTGACGGTCTTGCCGTTGCTGCCGGGGTGGTCCGGGATCGGCACCCAGGAGTCGCGCGGGATGCTCATCAGGGTGTTCCCGTTGTCCCCGACGTGCAGGATCATCATCGAGTCGCTGCGCTTGCCCTCGTCGTGGCCGGTGTGCAGGTCGTCCTGCTCGCCCTCGGAGAGGCCCTGGCGGCTGTCGGAGCCGACGATCAGCCAGTTGGTGCCCTTGCCGGCCGCCGGGCGGCCGGGGTAGTCGGCGAGCACGTTCTCGTGGTTGAGCTTGGAGTCGGCCCAGAACCAGGTGGACACGGCGGTCACCATGACGGCGATCAGCAGGCCGAAGACCGACCACTTGACGATCCGGCGCCGCGGCCAGCGACCGGACGGCGCGGGGGCGGGCCGGGCACCGGCGGGCCCGCTCGGCCCACCGGGGCCGCCCGGTCCGCCGGGCCCGGCCGGACCCCCGGGTCTCCCCGGCCCGTCGGGCCGGCCGCCCGGACCCTGCGGCGGGACACCGCCGAGGCGGGACGGAGGCTCCGGCTGCCGCGGGGCCGGTGCCGCCGGTCCGCGCGGGTTCAGCGAGGACGGCAGCGGCGGCTCGGCCGCCGTGCCGCCGTGCCCGTACGCGCCGCCGTTGCCGCCGCCCCCATACGGGTTCCCGCCGCCGTACGGGTTCCCGCCGCCGCCCGGGCGGCCCTCCTGCCACGTGTTCATGTGGTCGAGGATGCCCGACCCCGGTCGCGGTGACTCCCCCCGGGTGGCCCGCCAGGCCTCTTGTAGCAGTTTTGATGCACGTGTCGGATCGTTCCGAGGCAAGGTCCGCGCGCCCGCACCACGGCGGGGAGTGCCCGGCGCGCGGGCGGCGCCGGAGGTGCGCCGGGTGACCAGCCGCAGCCGGTCGCCCGCCGCAGCCGGTCACCAGCTGCAGCCGGTCGCCCGCCGCAGCCGGTCACCCGCCGTTCAACGGGCGAAACGATTCTTGACCGGCTCGAACGGCCCGTGTTTGCATTTCGGCATGGATCAGCGTTGGGCACTCACGCGTCGGCGGTACGTCGACCTGCGGCGTGGTGTGGCCTGTTCGCTCTGTCGCGGCTGAAGCGCGCCCACCGAACCACCCCGGCGTACCCCCACCGACGCCCGGACACCCTTCCTCCGGCCCCGGCCCGCACCGTCCCCGCCGACGGCACCCGCGCCGCGCCGCCCCCGCTTCCAGCCAGAGGTGAACCCATGGCCACCGTCCTGTCCGTTTCCGGCTCCCCGTCCGCCACGTCCCGGACCACCCGGCTGCTCCGCCACGTCGACGCGCTCCTGGAGGCCCGCGGCCACCACGTCGTCCCCTTCGAGGCGCGTTCCCTGCCCGCGCACGCCCTGCTGTCCGGCGACTTCGACCACCCGGAGATCGTCGCGGTCACCGAGCTGTTCGCCCGGGCCGACGGCGTCGTCATCGGCACCCCCGTCTACAAGGCCGCCTACTCGGGCCTGTTGAAGGCGCTGCTGGACGTGCTCCCGCAGTACGCGCTGGCCGGCAAGGCCGTCCTGCCGCTGGCCACCGGCGGCTCGCCCGCGCACGTGCTGGCGGTGGACTACGCGCTGCGCCCGGTGCTCAGCTCGATGGGGGCCGGCCACGTGACCCAGGGCTGGTTCGTGCTCGACCGCCACATCACCGCCCGGGAGGACGGCACGACCCTGGTCGAGCGCGCGACCGACGCCCTGCTGACCCCGGTCGTGGAGGGCTTCGCCCACGCCCTGGAACGGCTGGCGGTGCCGGCGCTGACCGGCTGAGGAGCCCGTCGCGGGCCCCGTACGGGGCGTCCCGGAGACGGGGCGCGGCACCCCCTAGGGGGAGGGGCGCCGCGCCCCGTAGAACCTTGGTTGGGCGGCTTCATTCCGGCGGATGACGAGCCCGCCGGCCGCCGCTCCTACCGTTGTGGACGTCCCCGCTCGTACCGACGAGGGGCGAGGTTCTCCCGGGAGCCGGCGCCCGCCGGAACCGGTGGGTGGGGTCAACTCCCGGTCGACGACTCCTTCCCGCGGCATGCCCGCGGGCGGGCCGGCCGGGGTCGACGGGCGGGCCCACATCCGAGGAGACTCCAGTGACGACGGCAGCAGCAGCCGTGTACGACCCCCAGCTTCCCGGCGGCGTCCCCGCCGTCGCCGCGTCGGCCCGCCAGGTCACCAAGGCCTACGGCGCCGGCGAGACCAGGGTCACCGCGCTCGACGCGGTGGACGTGGACATCCAGCGCGGCCGGTTCACCGCGATCATGGGCCCCTCGGGCTCCGGCAAGTCGACCCTGATGCACTGCCTGGCGGGCCTGGACACGGTCAGCAGCGGCCGGATCCGGATCGGCGACACCGAGATCACCGGGCTGAAGGACAAGCAGCTGACCAGGCTCCGCCGGGACAAGATCGGCTTCATCTTCCAGGCGTTCAACCTGCTCCCCACGCTGACCGCGCTGGAGAACATCACGCTGCCGATGGACATCGCCGGCCGCCGGCCGGACACGGCCTGGCTCGACCAGGTGGTGGAGACCGTCGGCCTGGCGGGCCGGCTCCGGCACCGCCCGGCCCAGCTGTCCGGCGGCCAGCAGCAGCGCGTCGCCGTGGCCCGGGCCCTGGCCGCCCGGCCGGAGATCATCTTCGGGGACGAGCCCACCGGCAACCTGGACTCCCGGGCCGGCGCCGAGGTGCTGACCTTCCTGCGCCGCTCCGTGGACGAGCTGGGCCAGACCATCGTGATGGTCACCCACGACCCGGTCGCCGCGGGCTACGCGGACCGCGTGCTCTTCCTCGCCGACGGCGTGATCGTCGACGAGATGCACGCGCCCACCGCCGACTCCGTCCTCGAACGCATGCGCCGTTTCGACGGCAAGCGCACCAGCTGAGCGGGCGGGACACCATCGTGCTGCTCAGAACCGCTCTGCGGAGCTTCTTCGCCCACAAGGGCCGGATGGCCCTCTCGCTCGTCGCCGTGGTGCTGTCGGTGGCCTTCGTCTCCGGCACCCTGGTCTTCTCCGAGACCGCGACCAGCACCTTCGACAAGCTCTTCGCCGCGACCGCCTCCGACGTCTCCGTCCAGCCGCCCAAGCCGGCCGAGGACGAGGAGCAGCAGGCGGCCGGCAAGCCGCGGACCGTCCCGGTGGCGGTCGTCCAGCAGGTCGCCGCGGTGCCCGGGGTGCGGACGGCGGTCGGCCAGGTCATGGTCCAGGACGCGACCCTGGTCGACCCGGCCACCGACAAGCTGGTCGGTCCGACCAGTGGTGCGCCGACCCTGGTCGGCAACTGGACCGAGACCCCGCGCACCCCCGTGCGCATCACGCAGGGCCACGCCCCGCAGAACTCCGGCGAGCTGGTCCTGGACGCGGACACCGCGAAGAAGGCGAAGCTCGGCCTCGGTGCCCGGCTGCGGGTCGACGACCCGGGCGGCAGGCACGAGTTCACCGTCGCGGGCATCGCCACCTTCACCACGACCAACCCGGGCGCGGCGCTGGCCTTCCTGGACACCCCGACGGCACAGCGGGTGCTGCTCGGCGAGCAGGCCTTCACCTCGGTCGAGGCGTTCGGCGACGGCAGCCGCGGCAACGACCTGCTCAAGGCCGACGCCCTGGCCCGGCTGGGCACCGGCTACCAGGTGAAGACGGCGGCCGAGCAGCAGGACGAGAACGCCAAGAGCGTCGGCAGCGGCCTCGACTTCATGAAGAACGCGATGCTCGGCTTCGCGCTGATCTCGGCGTTCGTCGGCGGCTTCCTGATCATCAACACCTTCTCGATGCTGGTCGCCCAGCGCACCCGGGAGATCGGCCTGCTGCGCGCCATCGGCGGCAGCCGCCGGCAGGTGAACCGCTCGGTGCTGGTGGAGGCGCTGATCCTGGGCCTGCTCGGCTCGACCCTCGGGGTCGGTGCGGGGCTGGGGATCGCGGTCGGCCTGATCCGGCTGATGAACGCGATCGGCATGGACCTGCGGGCGAGCGACCTGCAGATCGGCCCGAGCCCGTTCGTCGCGGGGTACGCCCTGGGCATCGTGGTCACCCTGGTGGCGGCCTGGGTCCCGGCGCGCCGGGCGAGCCGGATCGCGCCGATGGCGGCCCTGCGCGACCACGGGACGCCGGCGGAGGGCCGGGCCGCCCTGGTCCGCACCGTCCTCGGCCTGGTCCTGACGGCGGGCGGCGGCGCGCTGCTGGTGCTCGGTGCGCGGGCTGAGAAGGCGGCCACCGGTGGGGAGTACCTGGGCCTGGGCGTGCTGCTCACCCTGATCGGCTTCGTGGTGCTCGGGCCGCTGCTGGCCACCGTGGTGGTCCGGGTGCTCGGTGCGCTGCTGCCGGCCCTGTTCGGCCCGTCCGGCCGGCTCGCCCAGCGCAACGCGATGCGCAACCCGCGTCGTACCGGCGCCACCGCCGCCGCGCTGATGATCGGACTGGCGCTGGTGATCGGCTCCTCGGTGTTCAGCGCCTCGGCGGTCACCTCGGCCAACGCCCAGATCGACCGCTCGGTCGGTGCGGACTACATCGTCCAGGGCGGCCGCACCGCGGTCACCGACGAGATGCTGGACGCGGTCCGCCGGACCCCGGGCATCGACCACGTCACCACCCAGAAGAACTTCGCCCCCAGGCTGCTGCTGCCGGACGGCAGCAGCGCCAGGACCGAGCTCACCGCCGTGCCGCCCGCGTTCTTCGGCACCGACTTCCACCTCCCGGTCGTCTCCGGGTCGGTGGACGCCATCGGGCGCGGCTCGCTGGGCGTCGGCGAGGCCTTCGCCGCGGACCACCACCTGAAGCTCGGCGACCAGGTCACCGTCGCCTACGGCCAGGGCCGCACCCAGGTGCTGCCGGTCGGTGCGGTCCTCGCGAAGGGCTCGCTGTTCGGCGACGGCTCCTTCGTCGACTTCGACACCATGGCCCGGGTGGTCCCGGCCGCGGAGCAGCCGCCGGTGTGGACCTTCTTCGCCAAGGCCTCCGCCGGCGCCGACGTGGCCCGGACGCTGACCGCCCTGGAGAGCGCGCTCAAGGAGTACCCGCAGCTGACCGTCAAGGACCAGGCGGGCTACAAGGAGGTCGTGCAGTCGCAGGTCAACACCCTGCTCTACCTGATCTACGGCCTGGTCGGCCTCTCCATCACGGTCGCCGTCCTCGGGGTGGTCAACACCCTGGCGCTGTCGGTGGTCGAGCGGACCCGCGAGATCGGTCTGCTGCGGGCGATCGGGCTCTCCCGCCGCCAGCTGCGCCGGATGATCCGGCTGGAGTCCGTGGTGATCGCGGTGTTCGGCGCGGTCCTCGGCACCGGGCTCGGCCTGGCCTGGGGCGTCACCGCCCAGCGGGTGCTGCGGGACCAGGGGCTGGACACGCTCTCGGTGCCGACCACCACGATCGCGGTCACGCTGGTCGCCTCCGCGGTGATCGGCCTGGTCGCCGCCCTCGTCCCGGCCTTCCGGGCCGGGCGGATGAACGTCCTCGCGGCCATCGCGACGGACTGAGCCGGCGGCCTGGGGAGCCGCCCTCCCGGGGGGAACGGGGGAACGGGGGAACCGGGGGAACCGGGGGGAACGGGGGCCGGGGGCCGGGTGCGCACAGCGCCCGGCCCCCGGGTATTCACCGCCGTTCACCACGTGCGCCGAACCTGCGCCGAACCTGCACCGAACCCGCGCCGACGGCCTCCGGAGCCCGCCCGGAGGGCCCGCAGCGCCCGGTTCCGGCCCGGTTCGGGCCTCCGGAACCGGTCCGGCCCGCCCCGGATGCGGCCCCGGAAGGCGGGCGGAGTACGGTGGCCGTGATCACCGGACCGGCCCCGTGCACAGGGGTGCCTCCGGCCGCCCAGACCGGGACAAGACGGAGACGCGTCCGCACCGGTACGGTTGGCCCCGATGAACACCAAGGCTGCTGAGGAGCTGCCGGCTGTCTCCGTGATCATGCCGGTGCTCAACGAGGAACGACACCTGCGTACGGCGGTTCGGCGCATCCTGGATCAGGAGTACCCCGGGCCGATGGAGGTGGTGATCGCCCTCGGTCCGTCCACCGACCGGACCGCGGAGATCGCGGCCGAACTGGTGGCGGAGGACCCGCGGGTACGCACCGTGGCGAACCCCACCGGCCGCACCCCCGCAGGGCTGAACGCCGCGATCCGCGGGTCGCACCACCCGATAGTGGTGCGCGTGGACGGTCACGGCCTGCTGACCCCCGGCTACATCACCACGGCGGTGCGGCTGCTCGGCGAGATGGAGGCCGCCAACGTCGGCGGCATCATGCACGCCGAGGGCGAGACCGAGTGGGAGAACGCGGTCGCCGCCGCGATGACCTCGAAGATCGGCGTCGGCAACGCCGCCTTCCACACCGGCGGTCTGGCCGGCCCGGCGGACACCGTCTACCTCGGGGTGTTCCGGCGGGAGGTGCTGGAGCGGCTCGGCGGTTACAACGAGGAGTTCATCCGCGCCCAGGACTGGGAGCTCAACTACCGGATCCGCCAGGACGGCGGGCTGGTCTGGTTCACCCCCCAGCTGAAGGTGACGTACCGGCCCCGTCCCTCGGTGCGGGCGCTCGCCAAGCAGTACAAGGACTACGGCCGCTGGCGCCGAGTGGTCACCCGCTACCACCGCGGCTCGGTCAACCTGCGCTACCTGGCCCCGCCGGCCGCCCTCCTGGCGGTGACGCTCGGCCTGGTGCTGGGCGCCGCCGTCCACCCGGCCTTCCTCGCGGTGCCGGGCGCCTACCTGCTGGGCATCCTCGGCGGCGGCCTGGTCGAGGGCCGCGGCCTGTCCCTCAAGGCCAAGGCGCTGCTGCCGTTGGCGCTCGGGACGATGCACCTCAGCTGGGGCTTCGGCTTCCTCACCTCGCCCCGGAAGCTGGCCCGCCGGGTGATAAACAGCGTCGGACCGGCCTCCAAGGACGTGCTCTCCAAGGCCGGTTGAGCCTCCCGGCCCGGCCGCCCCGCCGCAACGGCCGCGGCGGCCGGGCTACTTGGCGCAGACGTCGGTGTCGTCCGCCTGCACCCGCTGGAGGTCCTTCGGCGCCTCGGTGGGCGGGGCCGGGGCGGTGGCCGGTGCGGCCAGCACGTCCTTGCCGAGCACGACCACCAGCGGGCCCTTCGGGTCCGCCTTCGGGTCCGGCCGGACGGCGTCGCCGGGCACTCCGAGGGCGGCGGCCAGCGCGGCGGCCGCGGTGTCCTGGCCCGTCGGGTAGGAGACCGAGGTGGTCGCCGCGGCGGGTGCGTCCGGGCCGGTCAGCGCCTTGGTGAAGCCCTTCGCCCGGAGCCGGTCCACGGTCGGCCCGGACTGTCCGCGGGTCCCGCTGCCGTTGCGCACCGTGACCCGGACGGCCTTGGCGTCCACGGCCGGGGCGGTGGTGGCCGGGGCGGTGGTGGCCGGGGCCGTGGCGGCCGGCGAGGCCTCCCCGGAGCCGGCCGGAGCGGGTTCGGCCGTGGCGGGGGCGGCGGTCTCGGTCAGCGAGCGGTCGGTGGCGATCATCGAGAACAGCTGTCCCGCGTCGGGCTGCTTGAGCACCAGGCGGTCCTTGTCCTTGGGGTCGTCCAGGACGGGCACGGTGGCGAAGGTGATGTTCTTGGTGTCCACCTTGCTGATGTCCAGCGCGAGGTCCTTCAGCTTGTCGACGCTGCCGATCCCGGAGTCCACGGTGAGCGCCCTGGTGGCGGCGTCCGCGAGCCGGTAGAGCTTGCTCGGGCTGGTCAGGGTGTCGTCGCTCTTGATCTTGCGGATCATCGAGCTGATGAACTGCTGCTGGAGCGGGATCCGGGTGAGGTCCCCGCCGAAGCCGACGGCGTGCCGGGTGCGGACGAAGGCCAGCGCGTCGTCACCCTGCACCACGTGCCGGCCCTTGCTCATCCTCAGGTGCGAGTCCGTGTCGTTGATGTCCTTGGCCACGCACACCTCGACCCCGCCGACCGCGGTCGAGAGGGACTTCACCGCCTCGAAGTTGACCTGCACGAAGTGGTCGACCCGGATCCCGGTGACCTTCTCGACGGTCTTCCACGAACAGCCCGGGTCGCGGCCCTCCTGACCGAGGCTGTTGTTGAACATGTCCCGCGCGGCGCCCGGGATCCGCTTGCCGTCGGCGCTCTGGCACTCCGGGATCGGCACCATGAGGTCGCGCGGGATGCTGATCACCGTCGCGTTGGAACGGTCCTTGGCGATGTGGAACAGCAGGGTGGTGTCGGCGTGCCCGTTGCTGCCCTCGTCGCCGTAGTCCCGCCCGAGGCCCTTCCGGCTGTCGGTGCCCAGCACCAGGACGTTCAGCGCCTCCCCGGCGGCCTTGGGCCGCTCCTCCTCGCTGCCGAGCTGCACCTTGACGGAGGTGATGTTGCTGTTGAAGTGCTGGTACAGGTAGTACGCGCCGCCGCAGCCCGCGACCATCGCCAGGGCGCCCGTCCCGGCGGTCCACTTGAGCACCCGGCGGCGCCGGGCCCGTTTCGCGGCGGCGGCCGCGCGGCGGCGGGAGTCCCGGCGGCCCCCCTCGGCGGCGGGGGCGGCGGTCGGTTCGGCGGCCGTGCGGCGGCGCTGGCGGGGGATCCCGGAGGCCGGGTCGACGCGGTACTGACCGGTTTCCGGTTTCTCCTCGTACACGGGGTTCCCTACCTTCGACCGGCCACGGCTCCGGCCCACCCGTACGACGGGCCGATCCGGACACACTAGACGAGCCGAACGGGGGAATCGTTCCGGGTGTGACTTCCGTCATGGGGGAGTAATGGGAGGGCAAAGCCCGGCGGCGCCGCCTCAGTGCGGCGCGCAGGCGTCCGTGTCGGCCGTGCGCCCCTCGAAGGTGGGAGAGGCCACCGCCGAGGGTGACGCCGGGAGCGCGACCGCCCCGTCGGAGGCCGGGCCGGTCGCGCTCCCGGGGCCGGGCGTCGCGCCCGCCGCGGCGCCCGGCGAGGGCGCGGACGAGGCCGCGGACGCGGGCGGCCGGACGGCGATCGGCCGGTCGTCCCGCAGCGCGGTGAACAGCTGGGTGGTCTGCGGCTGGACGAACTCGTCCCGGTCCGAGTCGTACCGGTACGGGCGGCGCGGAGCGGTCAGGAACACCACGTCCGCCGACGGGATGCCGCGCAGGTCCTGGGTGAGGTCGTACAGCGCGCCGAGCGAGGACAGCCCGCCGTCGGCCTTGACCGAGGAGGTCGCCGCGTCCAGCAGCGGCCACAGCCGCGCCGGGTTCAGCAGCACGCCCTGCGACTGCACCTTGCGGATCAGCGCGGCCAGGAACTGCTGCTGACGGCCCATCCGCTGGGTGTCGCTGCCGTCGCCCAGGCTCTCCCGGGCGCGGACGTAGCCCAGTGCCTGCTCGCCGTGCAGGGTCTGCCGCCCGGCGGGCAGGTCGAGCTTGGCGTCCTTGTCGTGGATCGGCTGCGGGACGCACACCTCGACCCCGCCGATCGCGTCCACCATCGACTTGAAGCCGTGGAAGTCGAGGATCACGTAGTGGTCGATCCGGATGCCGCTCAGCTGCTCGACGGTGCGGATCGAACAGGCCGGGCCGCCCGTCTCGAACGCCCAGTTGAACTGCATCAGCCCGGCCCTGCTCCGGGTGCCGTCCGGCTTCTCGCAGGCGGGGACGGAGACCATGACGTCCCGCGGGATGGAGACGGCCGTCGCGTGCTTCCGGTCGGTGGCCAGGTGCAGCAGGATCGTGGTGTCCGAGCGCTGGGTGCCCTGCTCGCCGCCGTACGTGGCGTTGCTGCCGGAGCGGTCGTCGCTGCCGATCAGCAGGATGTTCTCGGCGCCCTTGGCACCCGCCGTCCGGCTCGGCCGCTCGGCCTCCAGCCGGGCGAGGAGCCGGTCGGTGGCGGAGTCGGTCTGGATGTTGTCGTCCAGCTTGCGGTAGGCGATCCAGAGCAGCGCCCCGATGGCGACCAGCAGGAACGCGACGACGCCGGCGGTGATCATCAGCCACCGCCGGCGCCGTCGCGGGCGTCCGGGTCCGGACGCGGGGGCGCCCGGGGGAGGGGTGTCGGTCGGGGGGTGCGCGGTGTCGTCCTCGGCCATGGCAGGGATCCCTACCCGTCGGGCCGGGGCCGGGGGTTACCCGAGGCGCACTGTCACCCGTTCGGATTCGGTGCGCTTCTCCCACTGCTCGTCGCTCAGCGACTGCGAGTTGCGGCACAGCACCACCGAGGCGCCGGCCGCCAGCGGTGCCAGCAGGCCGGCCTCCAGGCCCGCCCAGTCGTCGAACGACAGCGTGGACAGCACCCGGTCGCCCGGCTGCAGCGCGAGGCGCGCCGCGCCCTCCCTGGCCAGCGCGACGGTCTGTTCGCCGGTCAGCTTCAGCGGCAGGCCGTCCACGGCCGTCTCCAGGGCCTGTCCGTCCGGGGCGACGGGGGAGTACGGCGCGAAGCGGTCGCCCTGGCCGGGCACCTCGGCGGCGTAGTCGAGGAAGCCGTCCGGGCGCTGCGGGAAGCGCCCGCCGAGCGGGCGCAGCGCCAGGGCGACGCGCTCGCCGGAGCAGGCCTGGGCCGCCGTCAGGCCGTCCGGGCCGCTGACCACCAGGTCGGCGGTGTCCGGCTCGCCGGCCGGCACCGCCGTCACCCCGACGGACCAGCAGGCGAGCAGCCAGACGGCGCTCTGCCAGTGGGCGGGCAACAGCAGGGCGGCCCGGTCGCCCGGGCCGGCGTTCAACTCGTCCTGGAGGAGGTTGGCGGTCTTGGCCACCCAGTTGTCGAAGGTCCGGGCGGACAGCTCCACCCGTTCACCGGTGGCGTCGTCGTAGAAGGTGACCAGCGGGGCCGCTGGGTCGACCGAGGGCGTGCCGCCGCGCAGGTATGCGTGCAGCAGCTCGACGGGGGTGCGGGCATCGGCAGCGAAAGGCGCAGTCATGGTGCGCCCCAGCCTACGGCCTTCGGGTGGGAGGCCGGGAGGGGTGTCGGACCCGCCGCGGGGCGCGCGGCGGGTGGCCCGTCTCCGCCCGCCGGGCCGACTACCGGGGCCCGGGCCCGCGCCCGATCAGCGCGCGCAGTTCCGCCGTCAGGGCCGCCGCGAGGTCCGGCCGGTGGTCGTAGCGCGCCGGCGTGTTCTGCATCAGGGCGATCCGCCAGCCCGACCCGGCGTTCACCGCGATCACCGTCTGGACCGCGTTGAGCGCCGGGTCGAGGTCCTCCGCGTCGTCCGGCACCAGCCCCGTGACGGCGTCCAGCTGGGCGACGCCGGCCGCCAGCGCCCGGACCCGGCGCACCTCGGCGACGTACTCCGGCGTCGGGTGGTCCGCGAAGATCCGGCCGAGTTCGGCGGCGATCGCCGAGCGCCCGCGGTACCTGGTCCCGTCGTGCCCGATCAGCTCGCCGTCCTCGGCGAAGGGCCCGGCGGCGGCCGAGCCGTCCCGCAGGTTCCACCCCTCCAGCGCCCTGCGGTACAGCGCCCGCACCGCGTTCTCGTCCCCGGAGGGCAGCTCCGGCAGCCGCGTATCGTTCATATCCCCATGGTCGACGAAGGCGGTGGAGCCGGACAGCGGAGGAGGCGCGGGCGGTGACGGACGGGGCGGTGCGGCGCTGGCGGCCCGGGTTCCCGCTGGACGCGGCCCGGACCCTGCTGCCGCTGCGACGGGGCCCCGCCGACCCGTCCTACCGGACCACCGGCGACGGCGCCGTCTGGCGGGCGTCGCGGACCCCGGCCGGGATCGGCACGCTGCGGGTGCTGGCACGGCCCGGCGCCGGCGAGGTGGAGGCCACCGCCTGGGGCCCGGGCGCGCCGTGGCTGCTCGAGCGGCTGCCGGCCCTGCTCGGCGCGGAGGACGATCCGGAGGGCCTGGTGCTGCCGCCCGGGCCGCTGCGGGACGTCCAGCGCCGCACCGCCGGTGTCCGGCTCACCCGGACGGGCCTGGTGCTGGAGTCGCTCGTCCCCGCGATCCTGGAGCAGAAGGTGACCACCGACGAGGCGTACCGCGCCTGGCGGGCCCTGCTGCGGGGCTTCGGCAGTCCGGCCCCGGGCCCGGCGGAGGGGATGCGGGTGGCGCCGTCGGCCCGTGAGTGGGCGCTGGTGCCGAGCTGGGAGTGGCACCGCGCCGGGGTGGACCCGAAGCGCTCGGCGACGGTCGTGCGGGCCGTCCGGCTGGCGCCCCGGCTGGAGGAGGCCTCCGCGATGGGGCACGCCGAGGCCTTCGCCCGCCTCACCGCCGTCCCGGGCGTCGGCGTCTGGACGGCGGCGGAGACCCTGCAGCGCAGCAACGGCGACCCGGACGCGGTGTCGGTCGGCGACTTCCACCTGCCGAACCTGGTCGGCTGGGCGCTGGCCGGCCGACCCCGCAGCGACGACGGCCAGATGCTCGCCCTGCTGGAGCCGTACCGCCCGCACCGCCACCGGGTCTGCCGCCTCCTGCTGGCCGCCGGCGCCCGCGCCCCCCGTTACGGCCCCCGGCTCGCCCCCGAGGACCACCGCGGTCGCTGAGCACCACCGCGGACCTGCGGCCGCCGAGCGGCTACCGCACCTCGATGAAGGCGTCGGCGGCGCGCTCGGGGCGGTCCCGGGGCGGTTCGGCGGGGCGGCCGACGGCGACGGCGCCCATCGGGTCCCAGCCGTCGGGGAGGCCGAGGGCGGCGCGCACGGTGTCGCGGCAGAACATGGTGGAGGAGACCCAGGCGGTGCCGTAGCCCTCGCCGGTGAGGGCGACCAGCAGGTTCTGGACGGCGGCACCGAGGGCGACGGTGAACATCTCCCGCTCGGCGGTGGCGCGCCGCGGGTCGGGGTACTCGTGCGAGCCGTCCATGACCAGGCAGGGCACGACCAGGTACGGCGCGTCGCGCAGCACGTCGCCGCGGGCGGTGCGGCGGGCGATCCTGGCGTCGTCCCAGCCGTCGAGGTCGCGCAGGTCGCGCTGCCAGGCGGCGAGCATCGCGTCGAGCAGCCGGGTGCGGGTGCCGGCGGACTCCAGCAGCACGAACCGCCACGGCGTGGTGTGGTGCGGGGCGGGCGCGGTGACGGCGGCGGCGACGGCGCGCCGGACGGCGGCGGGGTCGACCGGCTCGGGGGTGAAGGCGCGGACGGTGCGCCGCAGGGTGACGGCCCGGCGCAGCGCCTCGGAGGTGCCGAGCCGGAACATGTCGTCGGCGGCGGGCCGCACCAGCGGCCGGGTGCCCTCGCCGTCCTCGACGGTGACGAGGTGGCCGAGTCCGCGGACGACGGCGACCGGTACCCCGTCGGCCTTGCCCTTCACCAGGTCGCCGGCGGCGGCGAGTTCGTCGGCGGTCGCGGTGACGGTGAGGGTCAGTTCGTTGCCGTGGCTGTCGGTGCGGCCGCGGTGGTCCGCCAGGACGGACATCCCGGCGGCGCCGACGGCGACGTCGGTGAGCCCGTTGCGCCAGGGCCGGCCGAAGGTGTCGGTGACGAGGACGGCGAGCCGGCGGCCGGTGAGCCGCCGGAGCCCGGCGCGCAGCGCGCGGGCGGAGGCGTCGGGGTCCTCGGGCAGCAGCAGGACGGTGCCGGGGGCGGTGTTGGAGGCGTCGACGCCGGCGGCGGCCATGACGAAGCCGTTGCGGTTCTCGACGATCCGGGCCGGGCCGCGCCGGGCGACCACCCGGACGGTCTCGGCGTCGATCGCCGCCTCCCGGTCGGCGGCGTGCAGCAGCCGGCCCTCGGCCTTGCTGACGATCTTCGAGGTGACCAGCAGGATGTCGCCGTCCTCGTAGTCGGCGGCCTTGGCGAGCAGCGCGGCGAGGTCGTCCCCGGCGGCGACCTCCGGGAGCCCCTCGACCGGGAGGATCCGCACCGTCACTTCCGCACCTGCTCCGCGAGGTCCAGCGCGGCCCGCGCCATCGCGGCGGTGGCCTCGACGTCGGTCATCAGCAGCGGGACGGCGCGGCAGGCGATCCCGGCGGCCTCGACGGCGGCCACCGCGCCCTCGTCGGCGGTGTCGACGAGCCAGCCGTCGATCAGCCCGGATCCGTAGTTCAGGGCGACGGCCTCGGCGGTGGCCTCGACGCCGACGGCGGCGAGCACCTTGTCGGCCATGCCGCGCACCGGGGCGCCGCCGATGATCGGGGAGAGCCCGACCACGGGCGCCGGGGCGGCGGCGACGGCCTCCCGGATGCCGGGGACGGCGAGGATGGTGCCGATGGAGACGACCGGGTTGGACGGCGGGAAGAGGATGACGTCGGCGGCGGCGAGGGCCTCCAGGACGCCGGGCGCCGGCTTGGCGGTGTCCGCGCCGACCGGGATGATCGCCTCGGCGTCCACGGCGGCGTGCAGCTTGACCCAGTACTCCTGGAAATGGACCGCCCGGGTGCCCCGCTCGTCGGTGATCCGCACGTGGGTCTCGACCCGGTCGTCGCTCATCGGCAGCAGTCGCACCCCGGGCTTCCAGCGCACGCAGAGGGCCTCGGTGACCTGGCTGAGGCTGTACCCGGCGGTGAGCATCTGGCTGCGCACGAGGTGGGTGGCGAAGTCGCGGTCGCCGAGCCCGAACCACTCGGGGCCGACGCCGTACTCCTTCATCTCGGCCTTGATCGACCAGGTCTCGTCGGTGCGGCCCCAGCCCTGTTCCTCGTTGATGCCGCCGCCGAGGGTGTACATCACGGTGTCGAGGTCGGGGCAGACCTTGAGCCCGTAGAGGTGGATGTCGTCCCCGGTGTTGCCGATGACGGTGATCTCGTCCTGCGGGCCGACGGCCGCGAGGAGTCCGCGCAGGAAGCGCGCCCCGCCGATTCCGCCTGCCAGTGCCACGATGCGCATGCGCCCATCCTGCCACGGCCCGACGTCCCGTCAGCCGGGCCGCGGGCGGTGCGGCGGCGGGCCGACGGGAGGTCGGGCGGTCGGTCAGTGGGCCTCGGCCTGGGTGTGCGGGTGCTGCTCGGGGACGGCGGCGGCGCCGTACTGGGTCATCTCGGTGAGGCCCGGGGAGTAGAGGTGGATGGAGACGGCGGGTTCGAGCGCGCCGTTGACGACCTCGTGCAGGTAGCCGGGGGAGAAGACCCGCTGCCCGCCGGGGCGCAGGGTGCGGGCGACCGCGCCGCCGTGGGCACCCCCGGCGGACTGCTGGGGGAGGGTGAGGGAGCGCTCGATCAGCTCGCCCCGGACGACGGTCATCACGCCGGAGGACTCGCCGTGGTCGTGGAAGCCGCTGCTCTGGCCGGGCAGCCAGCTGAGCAGCCAGACCTCGTAGCCGGGGCCGGTCTCCAGCCGGGCGTACCAGCGGGTGAGGGCGTCGTAGCGGACGAGGGGTTCCCAGCGGTCGCGGTCGGCGGCGATCTCGCGGACCAGCCGGGCGTACTCGGCGACGGTGGTGGGGTGCTCCGGCAGGTCGGTGCGGGCCAGGTGCGGGAAGGCGAGCGGGTCGCCGGCGATGGAGACGTCGCTGAGGCCGTCGTCCCAGCCGGAGGTGCGGCGGTCGGCCGGGTGCTCGGTGGGGCGGGTGGCGGCGGGCGCGACGAGGCCTCGGCGGGCGAGTTTGTTGCGGTCGCGGTTCCGCTTGCGGATGCGGGTCATGCGCACGGGAGTCGTCCTCGGAGTGGCGGCTGGTTCGTCAGGGATCAGCCGGATCCGGGATGTCCTGGGGCGGGAATCGCGGGCGGCCTCTGTGCTTCCTGGGGGCGGCGCGCGGTGGGACGCGGGCGCCTAGATACAGCAGGAGCAGAGGCGACAACAGGAGTTCACGGCACGACGGAGCGTGGAACCGCTCCGGGGGCTGGTGAACTCTGACATGGAGGAAAGGAGACCGCATCGGCGGCGCCGGTGTCAAACCGGAGTATGGGGCGTTCAGGTGGGTTAGGTCCTGATCTTTCCCGGATGGGGTGATTAATCACTGTCTATGTTTCGATGGGAAGATCGCCGGGAAGGCAGGGCGATGACCGGCCTGTGATGGTGACCGAGCGTCACTCGGCCGATGGTTGCGAATGGTTCGATGATGTCCGGGGCTTTCGGGCAGAACGTCCGATGTGTCCGGATATGTACACTATTCGTAACGGCTTGGTGCCGGGGAGTGAATCCTGGCCCCAATACCAGAGCTCGGCTTGACTGGGCCAGAGTGACGCAACTGTAATTTCACTCGTGTCGTCGGCCGCACGAGGCAACGGCAACCACGGGGACGCCAAGTAGGGGCAGAGGAGGCGCGCCACATGAGCGAGCTCTTTGAGCTGTTGATCGGTGACGGCATCGCGGAGGAAGAGGAGGAACTCGGCTGGCAGGAGCGCGCGTTGTGCGCCCAGACCGACCCCGAGTCCTTCTTCCCCGAGAAGGGCGGCTCCACCCGCGAGGCCAAGAAGGTCTGCCTCGCCTGCGAGGTCCGCTCGGAATGCCTGGAGTACGCGCTCGCCAATGACGAGCGCTTCGGCATCTGGGGCGGTCTCTCCGAGCGCGAGCGGCGGCGGCTCAAGAAGAGCGCGGTCTGACCGGGTCGCCCCAGGGCCCCGTCAAGCCTCCGACAACCGCACAGCAGTACGGGCGCCTCACCGCGGTGGTGGGGCGCTTTCGTGTTCCCGGGCCCGGGCCCGCCCGGCCCTTCACCGCTTCCGCACCGGCACCGCGGACGAACCCGCCACCCGGAGCCGTTAGTGTGGTGCGCCATCCGGTTGCCGTTCACCGGCTGTGTCCACCGAGAACTGGGGCCCGCGCACTCGATGACCGTCTACAGCCACCAGAGCGGCTTCACCGCTGCCAGGCCGCCCGCCTACCCGCGCCACCTGGTCACCGCGGTGATCGTCTCGCACGACGGCGCCCGCTGGCTGCCGCAGGCCCTCGCCGGCCTGCTCGGCCAGGACCGCCAGGTCCAGCGGGTCCTCGCGGTCGACACCGGATCCACCGACAACTCCCCGCAGCTGCTCGCCGACACCCTCGCCGACTGGCTGCCGGAGAGCGGCCCGGTGATCCTCGGCCGCCGGGCGGGCTTCGGCACCGCCGTCGCCGAGGCCGTCTTCAACAGCCCGCCGCTGCGCCCCGAGGACCTCCCGTACCGGCTCGACCCGTCCGGCTACGACCCGGTCACCGGCGGCTGGGACGACTTCGGCGACCCGCTCGCCCAGGAGGACGACCTCGGCCGCGGCGGCCCGCGCGAGACCCAGCCGATCGAATGGCTCTGGCTGCTGCACGACGACTGCGAGCCGCAGACCGACGCGCTGCGCCGGCTCCTGCAGGTCGCCGACTCCACCCCCAGCGCCGCCGTCGTCGGCCCCAAGCTGCGCAGCTGGTACGACCGCCGGCAGCTGCTCGAGGTCGGCGTCACCATCGCCCACTCCGGCCGCCGCTGGACCGGGCTCGACCGCCGCGAGCAGGACCAGGGCCAGCACGACCAGGTCCGTCCGGTGCTCGCCGTCTCCAGCGCCGGCATGCTGGTGCGCCGCGACGTCTTCGAGGAGCTCGGCGGCTTCGACAAGGCGCTGCCGCTGATGCGCGACGACGCCGACTTCTGCTGGCGGGTCAACGCCGCCGGCCACCGCGTGGTGGTCGCCCCCGACGCCGTGCTGCGGCACGCCGAGGCGGCCAGCCGCGAACGCCGCGCCATCGACTGCGGCCCCTCCCACCCGCACCGGGTGGACAAGGCCGGCGCCGTCTACACCCTGCTCGCCAACTGCAAGGGCGCGCTCTTCCCCTACGTCCTGCTGCGGATGGTGCTCGGCACCCTGCTGCGGGCCGTCACCAACCTGCTCGGCAAGGACCCCCGGCAGGCCTTCGACGAGCTCGCCGGCCTCGGCCACGAGCTCGTCCGCCTCCCGAGGCTGCTGGCCGCCCGCAAGCGGCGCGCCCGGACCCGGGCCGCCGACGCCCTCGACGACCGCACGCTGTTCCCGCCGCCCGGCGCCACCACCCGGCTCGCCATCGAGGGCGTCATCGGGTCGCTCGGCATAGGGGGCGGCGACGACACCGGGGGCCGGCACGGCTCGGTCGAGGCCGGGCCCGGCGACGAGGACGCCGAGGACCTGGTCGTCGAGCAGTTCACGCTGGTCAAGAAGCTGGCCCGGCGCCCGGCGCCGGTCCTGTTCGCGGCCCTGCTGGTGTTCGCCCTGGTCGCCTGCCGCAGCCTGTTCGGCAGCGGCGAGCTGTTCGGCGGCGCCCTGCTCCCCGCCACGGACGGTGCGAGCGGCCTCTGGTCGATGTACGCGGACGCCTGGCACCCCGTCGGCACCGGATCCACCGCGGCCGCACCGCCGTACCTCGGCGTGCTCGCGGTGCTGTCCTGGACGCTGTTCGGCCACGCCGACCTCGCGCTCACCGCGCTGATCGTGCTCACCGTTCCGCTGGCCGCCGTCAGCGCCTACCTGGTGTCCCGGCCGCTGCTGGACTCCAAGCTGGTCCGCGCCTGGGCCAGCGCCACCTACGCGCTGCTGCCGGCCGCCACCGGCGCGCTCGCCCAGGGCCGGATCGGCACCGCCGTCCTCGCCGTCCTGCTGCCGCCGCTGGCCCGCGCCGCGGCGATCGCGGCCGGCCTCGGCATCCGCGACGAGAGCGCCGCCAAGGGCGCCCGCCCGGGCTGGCGGCCGGTCTGGATGACCGTCCTGCTGCTCTCCCTCGCCACCTCCTTCGTCCCGCTGACCTGGGCGCTCGCGGTGCCGCTCTGCCTGGCGACGCTGGTCGTCGCCGTGCTGCGCGGCGGGGCCTTCGGCTCCGGCGGTGCCGCGCTGCGCCTGCTCGGCCTGCGCGTCCTGGTGATCCTCGCGGTGCCGGTCGGGGTGCTCGCGCCCTGGTCGCTCACGGTGCTGTCGCACCCGCAGTCGCTGTTGCTGGAGGCCGGTCTGCCGGGCCTGCACGGCGCCGGTGCGAGCGCGGTCGGCCTGCTGCTGGTCAACCCGGGCGGTGCCGGCGTGCCGCCGGTGTGGCTGTCGGCCGGTGTGGTGCTCGCCGCGCTCGCCGCGCTGCTGCGCGCCGACCGCCGCCGCGCGGTGCTGGCCGCCTGGGGTGCGGCCGGTGCCGGACTGCTCTTCGCGGTCGCGGTGGCCGGCACCTCGGTGACCCCGGCCTCCGGCGGCCCGGCCGTGCCCGCCTGGGCCGGCCCGGCCTCGCTGATCGCCGGGATCGCCCTGCTGGCCGCCGCCGCGATCGGTGCCGACGGCGCCAACGCGCGCGTGGCCGGGATCGCCTTCGGCTGGCGCCAGCCGGTGGCCGCGCTGGTGGTGGCCACCGCCGTGCTGGCCCCGCTGGGCACCGGTCTGTGGTGGGCGCTCACCGGCGCCGGCGGGCCGCTGCAGCGCGCCGCGGCCGGTCAGGTGCCCGCGTTCATCGCCGAGGAGGCCGGTACCTCCGACCGGGCCCGCACCCTCGTGGTCACCGGGGACCCGGCCGGCGGCGCCGTCCGCTACACCGTGGTCCGCGGCGCCGGCCTGACGCTCGGCCAGGCCGAGTCCACCGTCGACCCGGCGACCGGCACCCAGGCCGGCCTGAACAAGATGGTCGGCAGCCTGCTGGCCGGCTCCGGCGCCGACCAGGCCAGCGCACTGGCCGCCTACGGCATCGCCTACGTGCTGGTCGAGCAGCCGGTGATCGGCACCTACAAGGACGTCCTGGACACCACCCCCGGGCTGGTCAAGGCCAACCAGGACGGCGACTCCGCGCTCTGGCAGATCAACGGCGCCCCCGGGGTCCGCGCGGTGATCACCGCTCCGGGCGCCGCCCCGGTGGTCGTCCCCGCCGGGGTCCGCGACCTCGCGACGACCGTGCCGGCCGGCCCCGACGGCCGGGTGCTGCGGCTCGCCGAGTCCGCCGCCCCCGAGTGGCGGGCCACCCTGGACGGCACCGCGCTGGAGGCCGTCACGGTGGACGGCTGGGCGCAGGGCTTCAAGCTCCCGGCCGGCGGCGGCAAGCTGGCCGTCACCCGGGCGAACGGCTTCCTGCACACCGGCTGGATCTGGGCCCAGGTGCTGCTCGGCCTCACCGTCCTGGTGCTCGCCCTGCCCGGTCGCCGCAGCCACAAGGACGACGACCTGCCCGAGGAGGTGGTGGCCGCCGCCGCGCTGGCCGCCGCGGCCCAGGCGCAGGCGCCCGCCCCCGGCAGCCGCCGGGCCCGCCGGATGGCCGAGCGCGAGGGCGGCGAGGGCGGCGGGGACGGCTCCGACGAGGCCGGGGTCTACGAGGGCCGGCCGGGCGGCGTCCCGGCGCAGCCGGCCGGCGACCCGGTGACCGGGGCGGTCCAGGCGGCCGCCGCCGTCCAGGACGCCGAGCCGTACGCCGACCCGTACCAGACGTACCAGCAGGCCGACCCGTACAGCTACGACCAGTACGCGGCCCAGCAGCCGGTGTCCGCGCCGTACGGCGGCCAGGGCGAGTGGGAGTACCCGCAGGGGGAGGCCGGGGCGGGCTACCCGCAGCAGGCGTACCCGCAGCAGGGCTACGAGCAGCCGTACCAGCAGGACCAGCAGTACGGCTACGAGGCCTACCCGCAGACGGAGCACCAGCAGCCGTGGGTGCCGGGGCAGCCGCCGGCCGAGCCCTACTACGACCCGAACGACCCCAACGGCACGGGCCGGTACCCGCACCAGCACGGATCGGGGAGCTGACCCGCGATGAAGAAGCCCGCATTCAGGAAGAAGTCCGGGTCCGAGGCCCCCGACGCGGCCGGGCCCACCGAGGCCGAGCGGCCCGGGTACGCCCCGGAGGAGGCGCCGGAGGAGGCGTCGGCCGGCCGGCCCGCCGCCCGCTCCGGCGGCACCAGGACCACGCCGTCCCTGCTGGCCGCGGCCGTCGTGCTGGCGGCGGTCCTCGGGATCGCCGAGGCCCGCCCGCCGGCCGCCCCGGCGAAGGCCGACGGTGGTGTCGTTCCGAGCACCGCGCAGGTCGAACGGACGTCGGCGGTCTGCCCGCAGCCGCTCCAGGGCCTGACCGGCTCGACCACCCTGACCGCCTACACGCCGCCGGGCACGGGCGGCGCCACCACCGGTGCCGGCTGGCTCTCCGACGCCGCCGCGCCCGCCACCGCGCCGACCACCGCACCCGCGGCCACACCGGCGCCGACCGGCTCGGCCACCCCGGCCCCCACCGGTTCGGGCGCCCCCGCGGACAAGGGCGGCGCACCCTCCGACGCCCGGCTGACCCTGGCCAAGCCGGGCACCCCGGCCACCGGCCCGGCCGCCAACGGCGACGCCGCCCCGGGCACCGGGGCCGTCGCCAACGGCGCCCTCGCCCCCGGGTTCACCGTCACCCAGACCACCGTGGTCACCGAGCAACGCGGCCTCGGCCTGTCCGGCCTCACCTGCACCCCGGCCGGGACGGGCTTCTGGTTCGCCGGCGCCAGCACGGCCGGCGACCGGGTCGACTACGTCAGCCTGGTGAACACCGAGGCCGCCGCCGCCGTGGTCGACATCAAGCTGTACGGCGACAAGGGCCTGATCGACAACGACGCCGCCAACGGCATCACCGTCGCCCCCGGCAGCTCGCAGTCGGTGCTGCTGTCCACCCTCACCAAGGGCGCCGTCGGCGACCTCGCGGTGCACGTGGTCGTGCGCAGCGGGCGGCTCGGCGCGGCGCTGCACGCCGCCGACGGGAACAAGGGCGCCGACTGGATCCCGGCCTCGGCCGAGCCGGCCGCCACCCAGGTCATGCCCGGCCTGCCCGCCGACGCGTCCGCGGCCCGCCTGGTGGTCTGGGCGCCGCCGGAGGACGACGCCGACCTGAAGATCCAGCTCTCCGGCAAGAACGGCTGGTTCACCCCGGCCGGCAACGAGACCATCCACGTCAAGGCGGGCATGGTGGCCGCCGTCGACCTGGGGAAGGTCACCCGCGACGAGGTCGCCGGGCTGCGGCTGTCGCCGACCGACGACAAGCACCCCACCCCGGTCGTGGCCGGCCTGCGGGTCGACCGGGCCGGGGGCAACGGCAAGAGCGACGCTGCCTGGCTCACCGGCAGCGCCCCGGTCGGTGCCCGCGCCACCGTCGCCGACAACCGGGCGGGCGCCTCGACGCTGTTCCTGACCTCCACCGGCGACGCCGCCACCGTCCGGGTCACCGCCTCGGCCGGCTCCGGCGGCGGCACCCCGGCGACCAAGGAGGTGCAGCTGCCGGCCGGCGGCACGGTCGCCCTCCCGGCGCCCGAGCCCGCCGGGCTGAACGGCACCTTCGCGCTCACCGTGGAGACCGTCTCCGGCGGCCCGGTGACGGCCGCCCGGATGCTCTCGCTGCCCGCCAAGGACGTGCCGATGTTCACCGTCCAGGCGCTGC
Source organism: Kitasatospora sp. NPDC004745 (assembly GCF_042873275.1). Taxonomy (NCBI): domain Bacteria; kingdom Bacillati; phylum Actinomycetota; class Actinomycetes; order Kitasatosporales; family Streptomycetaceae; genus Kitasatospora; species Kitasatospora sp. NPDC004745. The sequence goes on from NZ_JBIALK010000046.1 coordinate 25,564, forward strand.
GCGACGACCGCAGCACCGTCAAGGTCCCGCAGGCCGCCCAGGATCCGGGCGTCGTGCTGCGCTGATCCGCCGACGGGGGCGGTGCCCGGGTCCTCCGGGCACCGCCCCCGGCCGCACGGCCGCGCGGGGCTCAGTCCTCGTCGTAGCGCGGGTCGATGGCGTCCGGCGACAGCCCCAGCAGCTCGGCCACCTGCTCGATCAGGATCTCGTGCACCAGCGCCGCGCGGTCCTCCCGCGTCTTGGCCCGGATCTCCACCGGCCGCCGGTAGACCACGATCTGGCTCTTGCGCCCCTGCTTGCCCGGCGACACCCGCCCCAGCGGCACGCCGTCCTCGGTCTCGGCCGCGTCGGGCTCGTGCAGCGGCACCTCCTGGACGGCGAACTCCACCTCGATCAGCTGCGGCCAACGCCGTTCGAGACGCTCCACCGACTCGCGCACGTAGTCGTCGAACAGTTCGGAGCGGGTGAGCGAGATCGGCACCTGCGGCGGCGCCAGCGGGCCGCGCAGCCCCCTGCCGTGCCGGTCGCGGTGCCGGGGACGGCGCGAGGGTCCCGTCGATGACTGCGGTGCAGAGCTGTCCATATCACTGCCGAGGGTAGTCCTTGGACGGTCGGAAGTGGACTACTCCGACGGGGAAACGCCCGGGGTGGCGGGCGCACACCCGAGCGGGCGGGGCGATCGGAGCGCGGGAGGGGCGTGCCGCGCACCGTGCCCGCCGCGCGCGGCGAGGGGCTGTCAGGGGGTGCCCGGACCGCGACACGGCACACCCACCGGGCAGGCGGTCTTCGCTCCCCGGCGGGGAGTGCGGTACCGTCCACCCTCGTGAGCTCTGTACGTCGTTGTTCGCGGACCGCGTGCGGCCGGCCGGCCGTCGCGACGCTGACGTACGTCTACGCGGATTCCACCGCCGTCCTGGGCCCGCTCGCCACCTACGCCGAACCGCACTGCTACGACCTGTGCGCCGAGCACGCCGAGCGGCTCACCGCCCCGCGCGGCTGGGAGGTCGTCCGGCTCGCCGCCGAGGCCGGGCCGCTGCGCCGCAGCAGCGACGACCTGGAGGCGCTGGCCAACGCCGTCCGCGAGGCCGCCCGCCCGCAGACCCCCCGTCAGGGCCGCTCGCCCGAGGGCGATTCCACCGAGGCCGGCCGCCGCGGCCACCTCCGGGTGCTGCGCTCCCCGGACAACTGACGCCTCGCCCCGCGCCGGGCGCTCCACCGGCCCGGGTACGCTGCCGGTCTACCGTCACCGCGTCCCGTCGACCGAACGGGCGGTGACCCCGACGTATCGTGACCGTGTGCGGCCAGCCGCCGATCACACGGACACCGACCAGTACAGAGACCAGGGTGGAGCCGCAGTGCGCGACCTCAAGCAGCTCGTGAAGGCGTACGACGTCCGAGGCGTCGTCCCGGACCAGTGGGACGAGCACCTGTCCCGCGCCTTCGGCGCCGCGTTCGTGCAGGTCACCGGCGCGTCCGCGATCGTGGTCGGCCACGACATGCGGCCCTCCTCCCCGTCGCTCAGCCGGGCCTTCGCCGAGGGCGCGGCCGCCTACGGCGCCGACGTGGTCCAGATCGGCCTCTGCTCGACCGACCAGCTCTACTACGCCAGCGGCAAGCTCGACCTGCCCGGCGCGATGTTCACCGCCAGCCACAACCCGGCCCAGTACAACGGCATCAAGCTGTGCCGCGCCGGCGCCGCCCCGGTGGGCCAGGACACCGGCCTCTCCGAGATCCGCGAGCTGGTCGAGTCCTGGACCGCCGAGGACGACACCGTCACCGTGCCCGTCGTGGACGTCAAGCCCGGCGCGCTCTCCGAGCAGGACACCCTGCGCGGCTACGCCGACCACCTGCTCGGCCTGGTCGACCTCACCGCGATCCGCCCGCTCAAGGTCGCCGTCGACGCGGGCAACGGCATGGGCGGCCACACCGTGCCGACCGTCTTCGCCGGCCTGCCGATCGACCTCGTCCCGATGTACTTCGAGCTGGACGGCACCTTCCCCAACCACGAGGCCAACCCGCTCGACCCGAAGAACATCGTCGACCTCCAGGCCCGGGTCCGCGAGGTCGGCGCCGACATCGGCCTGGCCTTCGACGGCGACGCCGACCGCTGCTTCGTCGTCGACGAGCGCGGCGAGCCGGTCTCCCCGTCCGCCATCACCGCGCTGGTCGCCGCCCGCGAGATCGCCCGCGCCCAGGCCGCCGGCGAGGCCGAGCCGACGATCATCCACAACCTGATCACCTCCTGGACCGTCCCCGAGGTGGTCCGCGAGCTCGGCGCCACCCCGGTGCGCACCCGGGTCGGCCACTCCTTCATCAAGCAGGAGATGGCCGTCACCGACGCCGTCTTCGGCGGCGAGCACTCCGCGCACTACTACTTCCGCGACTTCTGGCGCGCCGACACCGGCATGCTGGCCGCCCTGCACGTGCTGGCCGCGCTCGGCGGACAGGACGGCACGCTGTCCGCGCTCACCGCCGAGTACGACCGGTACGCCGCCTCCGGTGAGATCAACAGCACCGTCGCCGACCAGGCCGCCAGCACCGCCGCCGTCCGCGCCGCCTACGCCGGCCTGGAGGGCACCACCGTCGACGAGCTGGACGGCCTCACGGTGGCCGGCCCGGACTGGTGGTTCAACCTGCGCGCCTCCAACACCGAGCCGCTGCTGCGCCTCAACGTCGAGGCCAAGGACCCGGCCCGGATGGCCGAGCTGCGCGACGGCGTGCTCGCCGTCGTCCGCGGCTGAGCCCCGCGGCTGAGCCCCGCGCCCGAGCCCCGCGCCCCGGTACCGCCGGGGCCCGTGCCCGGTGCCCCGGCCGGTAGGGTTGCCTATCGGCCGGGGCACCGCCGCGCCACCCCCCGACTTACCGGCTTCTGACCCTTGGAGAGCCCCATGAAGCTCGAATCCTTCCTGCTGGAGATCCTGGTCTGCCCGCAGTGCCGGGCCGCGCTCACCGAGGGCGGCACCGAGGAGCAGCCCGAGCTGGTCTGCACCGGGACGGACTGCGGGCTCGCCTACCCCGTCCGCGACGGCATTCCGGTCCTGCTGGTGGACGAGGCCCGCCGCCCGGCGTGATCCTGGGGGCGAAGCCCCACCCCGCCAGCCCCAGAGCTCCCCGCCCAGCGCGGCACAGGACAGCAGCCGGAGGCCCGCCGCATGCTCGACGACACCCTGCTCGACGACCCGGCCGCCCTCCAGCGCGCCGACCGCGACCGCGCCCTGCTGGCCCTGGCCGGCTCCGGCGCGCGGGTGCGCACCGCGTTGCGGCTGGCCGACGCGGCCGGACTGGACCGGCTGCGCCCGGACGGCCGCCCGCGCGCCGTCCTGGTCGCCGGCCACGGCAGCGCCCTGACCGCGGCCGAGATCCTGGCCGCGCTGGCCGGCCACGCCAGCCTGATCACCCCGCTGCCGCCGACCGAGGCGGCCGCCCCGCGCGGCGACCGGGCCGGCGGCCCGCCCGCCTTCACCACCGGGCTCGGCTGGCAGCTGCCAGGCTGGGCCGGCCCGCTCGACCTGCTGGTGGTCAGCTCCGCGGACGGCGGCGAGCCCGGCCTGGTCAGCCTCGCCGAGCAGGCCTACGCGCGCGGCTGCGCCGTCGTGGTCACCGCCCCGGCGGGCAGCCCGCTGGCCGAGGCCGCCCTGCAGGTGCGGGCGCTGCCGCTGCCGTACGTGACCGGCGGGTCCGCCGAGGACGAGGCCCCGGCCGGGGCCGCCGCCGAGCCGGACCTCCCCGCCGAGGACCCGGCCGCGCTCTGGTCCCACCTCACCCCGCTGCTGGCGCTCGCCCAGAAGGTCGGCATCACCCAGCTGCCGTACGACGCGCTGCCGGCCGTCGCCGACCTGCTGGACGCGACGGCCGTCCGCTGCCGTCCCGACGCCGCCGCGTACACCAACCCGGCGAAGGGCCTGGCCGCACGGCTGGCCGGGACCGTCCCGCTGCTGTGGGCCGACGGCCCGATCGCGGGGGCCGCCGCCGCCCGGTTCGCCGCCCAGCTGGCCGACCGGGCCGGCCGCCCGGCGCTGGCCGGCCTGCTGCCGCAGACGCTCACCGCCCACCGCGGCATGTTCACCGGCCAGTTGGGTGCCGGCGCGGACCCGGACGACTTCTTCCGCGACCGGGTCGACGAGCCGGACCCGCTGCACCTGCAGGTCCTGCTGCTGCGGCACGCCCCCGGCGCGGCCGGCGGCGCGGACGACGCGGCGGACGGCCCGGTCGAGGTGCCGGAGGACGACCCGGGACCGCGCAGCTTCGGCGTCAGCCGGGCGCACCGGCTGGCCGGCGCCCACGACGTCCGGCTGACCGAGTACGCGAGCACCCGGCAGGACGCCCTGCACGCGCTCGCCGACCTGATCGCGCTGACCGACTTCGCGGCCGTCTACCTGGGGCTGGCCGCCGCCCAGTCCTGAGACGCGGGGCCCGCCGCCCCGGCCGGCCGGTACGGTAAGCGCTCGACGACACCCCGACAGCGCGGCACGGCCGGCTTCACCCGCGGAGGACCCCGAGCATGAGTACCGAAGGCGGCACCAAGGCACTGGTAGCGGCACTGTCCGCGAACCTGGCGATCGCGGCGGCCAAGTTCGCGGCCTTCGGCTTCACCGGCTCCTCGTCGATGCTGGCCGAGGGCGTGCACTCGGTGGCCGACTCGGGCAACCAGGTGCTGCTGCTGATCGGCGGCAAGCGGGCGCGCCGGGAGGCCGACGAGGCCCACCCGTTCGGGTACGGCCGCGAGCGCTACATCTACGGCTTCCTGGTGGCGATCGTCCTCTTCACCGTCGGTGGCCTCTTCGCCATCTACGAGGGCTGGCACAAGGTCAGCCACCCCGAGGCGCTGGACTCCTGGGGCTGGGCGGTCGGCGTGCTGCTCTTCGCCATCGTCATGGAGGGCTGGTCCTTCCTGACCGCGATGCGCGAGTCGGTGAAGGCCAAGGGCGGCCAGGGCTGGGTGCAGTTCATCCGCACCGCCAAGGCCCCCGAGCTGCCCGTGGTGCTGCTGGAGGACACCGGTGCGCTGATCGGCCTGGTGCTGGCCCTGATCGGCGTGTCGCTCACCGTCGTCACCGGGGACGGCGTCTGGGACGGCGTCGGCACCCTGTGCATCGGCGTCCTGCTGGTGGTGATCGCCGTGGTGCTCGCGCTGGAGACCAAGTCGCTGCTGCTCGGCGAGTCCGCCGACCGGGAGTCGGTGCAGCGGATCCGCGAGGCGCTGGTGGACGGCGAGGCCGTCACCGGGGTGATCCACATGCGGACCCTGCACCTCGGCCCGGAGGAGCTGCTGGTCGCCGCCAAGATCGCCGTCAACGCGGAGGACAGCGCCGCCCGGGTGGCGGCCGCGATCGACGAGGCCGAGGTGCGGGTCCGGGCGGCCGTCCCGATCGCCCGGGTGATCTACCTGGAGCCCGACGTCTACAGCGCCGAGAAGGCCGCCGCGGGCGAGGACCCGGCGGCGACCCCGGGCGGGCCGGGGCCCGCGCCCGCGCACTGACGCGCCCGGCCTCCGGGGTTGGGGTCGCGCTTGAGGACCGATCGCATCCGGGGCCGAAAACGGTCATCGCAGGACGGCCGACGGGGCCACCGGTGTAGATTCGTCACCAGAGCCAGAACGTCGCTGCTGATGGCGGTCGATCGGCGGTCCGCACCCGTAGGGTGTGCCCCGGTCGAGGGAGAGAGGTCCTCCGACGGTTTGTGCTGCGCAGCAGGGAACCGGTCCACCACCACGTGACCCGGCCACCCGGCGTAGCCGTGCACCCGTACGGCCCCGCCGCGCCGCGACGGCACACCAGGACCTTGGCCATGCCCCACCCCATCAGCGAGGAGCAGACGCATGTCGACCGACATCACCGGTGACTTCAAGGTCGCCGACCTTTCCCTGGCGCCGTTCGGCCGCAAGGAGATCCAGCTGGCCGAGCACGAGATGCCCGGCCTGATGTCCATCCGCGCCGAGTACGCGCAGTCCCAGCCGCTGGCCGGCGCCCGCATCACCGGCTCGCTGCACATGACCGTGCAGACCGCCGTCCTGATCGAGACCCTGACGGCGCTGGGCGCCGAGGTCCGCTGGTGCTCCTGCAACATCTTCTCCACCCAGGACCACGCGGCCGCCGCCATCGCCGTCGGCCCCGAGGGCACCCCGGAGAACCCGCAGGGCGTGCCGGTCTTCGCCTGGAAGGGCGAGACCCTGGAGGAGTACTGGTGGTGCACCGAGCAGGCGCTGACCTGGCCTGACGGCCAGACCCCGAACATGATCCTGGACGACGGCGGCGACGCCACCCTGCTGATCCACAAGGGCGTCGAGTTCGAGAAGGCCGGCGCCGCGCCGGACCCGTCCACCGCGGACAACGACGAGTTCCGGATCATCCTGGAGCTGCTCAACCGCACCCTCAAGGACACCCCGAACAAGTGGACCGAGGTCGCCGCCACCATCAAGGGCGTGACCGAGGAGACCACCACCGGCGTCCACCGCCTGTACGAGATGCACCGCGACGGCAAGCTGCTGTTCCCGGCGATCAACGTCAACGACTCGGTCACCAAGTCGAAGTTCGACAACAAGTACGGCTGCCGCCACTCGCTCATCGACGGCATCAACCGCGCCACCGACGTCCTGATCGGCGGCAAGGTCGCGGTCGTCTGCGGCTACGGCGACGTCGGCAAGGGCTGCGCCGAGTCGCTGCGCGGCCAGGGCGCCCGCGTCATCGTCACCGAGATCGACCCGATCTGCGCGCTCCAGGCGGCGATGGACGGCTACCAGGTCGCCACCCTGGAGGACGTCGTCGAGACGGCCGACATCTTCATCACGACCACGGGCAACAAGGACATCATCCTGGCCTCCCACATGGCGCGGATGAAGCACCAGGCCATCGTCGGCAACATCGGCCACTTCGACAACGAGATCGACATGGCCGGCCTGGCCCAGCTGCCGGGTGTCGTCAAGACCGAGGTCAAGCCGCAGGTCCACGAGTGGCGCAAGGCCGACGGCCGCACCATCATCGTGCTCTCCGAGGGCCGCCTGCTGAACCTGGGCAACGCGACCGGCCACCCGTCGTTCGTGATGTCCAACTCCTTCGCCAACCAGACGATCGCCCAGATCGAGCTGTTCACGAAGACCGCGCAGTACCCGATCGGCGTCTACGTGCTGCCGAAGCACCTGGACGAGAAGGTCGCCCGCCTGCACCTCGACGCGCTGGGTGTGAAGCTGACCACCCTGACCCAGGAGCAGGCCGACTACATCGGCGTCCCGGTCGAGGGCCCGTACAAGGCGGAGCAGTACCGCTACTGATGCGGTGACGCCGCTTGCTGATGCGGTGACGCCGCCGCGGCGGCGGGCAGGAACGCCGGTGGCCGGCACCCCGCCCGGGGTGCCGGCCACCGGCGTTCGCGCGTTCCTGCGGCGTCCGCGGCCGTCCGCGGGCCGTCCGCGGCTCAGGGGACGATGACGTCGGAGGTCCAGCTGCTCCGGTCGGGGCCGAGCGGCGTGGTGTGGGCGAGCATCCAGTCGAGGCCGCCGAGCTGTTCCAGGGAGGCGGGCATGCCTGCCCCGGCGCTGACGGAGACCTCCACGCCGTTCCGCACGGCGACCAGCGGCGGGTTCGGGTCGGTGAACGGGGAGCCGTCCGTGCTGGTGTAGCTCGCGTGGGGCCCGTCCGGGCGCAGGGAGACCGAGACGTTCCTGCCGTCGACCTGGAACATCACCCACAGGGCCCAGGCGCCCACACCGTCGGTGTCCGGCTGCGAGAGCAGGACGTCGGTGGCCTTGAACGCCTCCGGCAGACCGGTGAACCGCACCGGCAGCGGGACGTTCCAGTGGCCGAACCGTACGTCCCGGGCGGCCCGGTGGAGGATCTCCTCGGTGACGTCCCCGGCCTTGCCGCCGTAGCCCGTGATCTCCGCCCAGCGCCCGGAGGCCGTCAGCCAGCGCAGCGTGGGCTGCGGGGAGACACCGGGCCGGGGCCGGCCGGGGACGACCCAGTAGGCCGTGCGCCCGTCGATCGGCTCGGCGTCGACCCTGGCGAGCGCGTCGCCGACGGAGTTCCTCATCGGTGGCTCCTCGCCGGGCCCGTACTGCGAGAGCAGGATGCGCGGGGCGTCCTCGCCGATGCCACGGGCCTGGGCGGAGATCCCGTGGTAGCCGGTCTCGTAGCCGATGCCCCGCTCGCCACCGGCCCAGTCGGGCAGCCAGCCGAAGTGCACCTCGGTGGTCAGCGGGTCGACGCCGACCGGGGTCGGTGCGGCGGACGGCGAGGGCGACGCGGACGGGGAGGGCGAACCGGTCGCCGTGGGGGCGGCCGGTGCCGGTGTGCTGGCGGAGCCGCCCCCCGGGGCCACCAGCGCGGTGGTCGTGATCACCGCGGCGGTCACGACGGCGACGGCGCCGACCGCGACGAGCCGGCGGCGGCGCAGCCGGGCGGCGCCCTCGGCGACGGACCGGCCGGCGTCGAAGCGCGCCGGCGGTGCGGGCCCGTCGGCGAGTGCCGCCAGCCGAGCGGTCAGGTCGTGCTCCTCGGTGGTCATGGCGTCCTCTCGGCGATGGCGGGACGGGGTGAGAGGGTGCCGCGCAGGGTGCCCAGCGCGCGGGAGCTCTGGCTCTTGACGTTCCCGGACGAACAGCCCAGGGCCTCGGCGGCCTGCTCGATCGACAGGTCGCAGTAGTAGCGGAGCACCACCGTGGCCCGTTGCCGGGGCGGGAGGGCGGCCAGCGCCTGGCGCAGGTCCAGCGAGGCGTCCAGGTCGACGCCGCCGGCCGCCGTGTCCGGGTCGGGCTCCGAGCGGACGGTGCGGCGCCACCAGGGGGAGCGCTGCTCGGCCAGGAACGTGTTCACCAGCACCCGGCGGGCGTAGCCGTCCCGGTTCTCCATCCGGGCGGCCCGCGCCCAGTTCACGTACAGCTTGGTGATCGTCTCCTGGACCAGGTCGTCGGCCCGGTGCCAGTCCCCGCACAGCAGATAGGCGACCTTCCGCAGCCAGCCGCTCCTGGAGGCCACGTACTCCGTGAACTCCTCGTCGCGCGTCTGCTTCGCCATCTGCACCCCCTCTCGTCAGGTCGGCGGCACCGGCCCGGTGCCGCCCACACCTCTAATGCGCGGGTCACCGGAGAACGTTGCACGCGACCTGCGCACGTAGGCTTTCGGGCATGCCCAACGGCCGTTACTCGCTCCACGACACCCACGACCACGTGCTGCTCGGCGAGGAGCGCTTCAGCTGCGCCCCCGGCGCGGCCGGGTGGCGCTACGTCTCCAAGACCTACGCGCCGGACGGCCGGGTCCTCGGGGGCCTCGACCTCACCCTGGACTCGCGGGCCAGGCCGTTGCGGATGGAGGTCAGGGCCGGCGGCTGGCAGGTGCGCGGCGGCGCGGTCGACGGCGTCGCCTGGGTCCGCACCGACGCGGCCGACCCGGGCGGCGAGCACGCCGTGGAGGGGCACGACCGGGCCCACGGGTTCACCGGCAGCTCGCCGGCCTTCCTCGTCGCCACCGCCCGGCTGCTGAGGCTGCGGGAGGGGGCGAGCGCGCGGGTGCGGCTGGTCGCCTTCACCGACCCGGTGCTGGCGCCGCGCACCTTCGACCAGGGGTGGCTGCTGGAGGGCGTCGACACGCACGCGACGGACTCGGGGCCGCTGCTGGTCGAGCGGTACCAGGTGGCGGACCTGGAGACCGGGGAACAGCAGGTCGTGCACCTCGCCGGAGACGTGGTGCTGGCGGCGGGCGGGATCGAACTGGAGGAGCTGGCGTCGCCGCCGAACGCCTGGCCGCTGGAGTTCGGGGAGTAGGGGGCGGCCGGCCCGTGCGGGAGGGCGCGGGTCGGCCGGGCTCCGGTGGCCTCGGACGGTGTCAGGCGGTCTCAGGCGGTCTCAGGCGGGTGGGGCGAATCCGGTGCCGGCGGTGGGTTCGGCCGGTGCGGCGGGCTTCTCGAACGAGGGGGCGGCGGGTGCCGGCGCCGGAGTCGGAGTCTGCGCCGGAGTCGGCGCGGGTGCGGGCACGGGTGCCGTCGGAACGCCGAGGACGCGGAGCGGTCGGCCGTCCGGGGCGGTCGGCTGGTGGGCCTGCGCCGGCGCGTGCGGGGGAGCGGGCGCCGCGGCGGCGGCAGTGCGCCACTGCTCCTGGGCCCGCGACCACTCCCGCCGCTGGCGTTCGGTGAGCACGGCGCCCAGGTAGGCGGCGGGGTGCAGGCCCGGGGCCACCGGGAGACCGGTCCGGTCGGCGACGTCGTCGGCCAGTCCGGTGGCCATCCGCAGTGCCACGGACCGGTCCAACTGGCCTATGCGGCCGAGCAGTTGGCGGACGGCCAGCCAGAGCGGCTCCGGCACCGCGGAGAGGTCCATCGCGACCAGCTCGCGCCCCATCGACTGCAGCAGGTGCGGGTGCACCGGCGGCAGCGGGGACGCCGCGGCGCCGCCGGGGGTGCGCTCGCGGACCACGACCGTCCCGGCGAAGACGTCGCCCAGCCGTCGGCCGTCCGCGTTCACCATCGAGGCGATCACCGCCGGAACCCCCGTCAGGGCGACCAGCTCCATGAAACCGACCAGTCCCCGCACCAACGAGTGCCGGAACCGCACCGGGCCGCCGTCGCTGCGCACCACCCGCAGGCCGAGCGCCGCCTTGCCGAGCGAACGGCCGTGGCTGAGGGTCTCGACCATCACGGGCACGGCCACCAGGAAGAACACCAGCAGTCCGAGCAGGAGGGCGGCCAGCGCCGCGCCGTCCAGACCGATCAGGGTGATGCTCAGCACGAGCGAGACCAGCAGCAGAGCGGCGAACTCCACGACCAGGTCGAGCACGATCGCCAGCGCCCGGCTCGGAAGCTTCGCCGTCTGCAGGTCGAGGACGACCGCCTCACCCGTCACCAGGTCGCTCAAGACACCTGTCCGTTCACACTCGTGGAGCCCGTGCGGCTCCCTCGTGGAGATCGCCGCGAGCGGCGTGGCCGGGGGAGGGACGACAGCGGACCGGCCCCCACGACCCGCTCTCCGCAGCCTGGTCCGCAGCCGCCAACATACGGCGCGCGGCGGGCGCACGGGAAGTGAGATCCCGGGGGCCGGGACCCCCGTGGCTGCTGGCATGCTGGGCCGCACGTGTCCGTACGTACCCGCCCGCCCGCGACCGCGCCCCTCGTGGCCACCGCCGACCAAGGAGCCGCCGAATGGACCTGGACGTCTTCGTCGCCACCCACCAGGGGGAGTGGGCCCGGCTGGACGCCCTCGCCCGACGGCGCCGGCTCACCGGCGAGGAGACCGACGAACTGGTCACCCTCTACCAGCGCGCCACCGGGCACCTCGCGAAGGTCCAGGCCGCCGCGCCGGACCCCGCGCTGCTGAGCCGGCTGACCGGACTGGTCTCGCGGGCCCGCAGCGCGGTCACCGGGTCGCGCAGCAGCGGCTGGCACGACGTCGCCCGCTACTACGCGGTCAGCTTCCCGGCCGCGCTGTACCGCGCGCGCCGCTGGTGGCTGCCGGTGGCCGTCGTCTCGCTGCTCGCCACCGCGCTGCTCGCCTGGTGGATGGCCACCCACCCCGAGGTGCGCAACAGCCTCATCGCCCCCGACCAGCTGCGGGAGATGACCCGCCCCGGCGGCCAGTACGAGGCGTACTACTCGGACCGCCCGGCGAGCTCCTTCGCCGCCCAGGTCTGGACGAACAACGCCTGGATCGCCGTGCAGTGCCTGCTGTTCGGGATCGCCCTCGGGCTCCCGGTGCTCTGGGTGATGTGGACCAACGTGGTCAACCTCGGCATCGGCATCGGCCTGATGGCCTCCGCCGGCCGCCTCGACGTCTTCCTCGGGCTGCTCGTTCCGCACGGCCTGCTGGAACTCACCGCGGTGTTCGTGGCCGGCGGTCTCGGCCTGCGCCTGGGCTGGACGGTCATCGACCCCGGCCCGCGGACCCGCGGAACGGCCCTGGCCGAACAGGGCCGCGTCATCATCGGCATGTCGATCGGACTCGCGACGGTGCTCGCCGTCTCCGGCGTCCTCGAAGCCTTCGTGACGCCCTCCGGCCTGCCGACCTGGGCGCGCATCTCCATCGGCGTGCTGGCCGAGGTGGCATTCCTCCTCTATGCACTGGTGCTCGGTCGAAGGGCCGCCCGGTCCGGTGAGGTCGGAGACCTGGACGCGGCCGACAGCGCGGACCTGCAGCCCGTCGCGGCGTGAGGCGATGTGATCCACAGGCCTCTGACCTGCTACTCTTCTCGCATCCCAGCCGAACCATTGACGTGGTCGGGGTGGGCTAGTAGGTTTAAACGGTTGGGACTGACTGGACAACGGTCGGGCCCGGGCGTTAGTGTCTACGACACCGCCGAATCGAGGCGAGCGCGTTTCACGAAATGCGCGCCCTCTGACGAAGCAAATCCCACGGACTGAGCAAGCCGAAAGCTTTGATAAGCTTCGGAGCGAAGTTTGCAGGAAATCCCACCAGCGGGAATTCAGAAAAACGAAGCCGGTAAGAAACGGCCGCGAGGATCTGATAAGCTGGGAACACGAAAGAACGAAGCGCCCGGAGGGCCTGCTGGAAGGCAGACCGAAGGAAGTGTCCGTTCCTTGAGAACTCAACAGCG